>JAKOVR010000082.1 GCA_029782025.1 Actinomycetes bacterium
CGTCCACCTGGGCCGGCCTGCTGACCTTCCTCGGCCACCCGCCGGCACCGGCACCTCGCGGGCCCAAGACAGGGATGAACGACCACTACTACCAGTGGTGGGACTCGGCCGCGCCGGTCGGCACGACCGAGCACGCCCTCATCGCTGCCCGGTACGAGTCGGCTGCCGCCCGTCTGGGCTACTCGTTCCGGGCGCCGTACGTCACGGGACCGGTCGCTGCGCCGTTCTCCTGGTACCGGTTGCCGGTGGCCGCGCCGACCGGCTGACCTCGTGCCCGCCCGGTGGCGTCCTCACCGCCGGGCCGAGGTCACCTCGAGGAGCAGGTCGGCCCAGCGCCCGGCCACCACGTCGATGTCGAACCGCTCGATGCAGGCCGCCCGTGCCGCCCCGCCGAGGCGATCGCGGTCCTCGGCGGCCCGGGCCAGCGCGACGCCGGTGGCCTCGATGTCGTCGAGTGGGACGAGGAAGCCGGTCTCGTCGTCGTGGACCAGGTCGGGGACGCCCCCCACCGGCGTGGCCACCGACGGGAGGCCGCACAAGGCGGCCTCCAGCACCACCGTCGGCATCCCCTCGGTACGGCTCGTGATCCCGAGCACGTCGGCGGCGTGGAGGGCCCGGGCCGGCGAGTCGGTGGGGCCGTTGACCACCAGGCGGGTGGTCCCCTCGGCGATGTGGCGCCACCGGTCGAGGTCAGGACCGGTGCCCACCAGCAGGGCGGTCATGCCCTCGACCCTCGCCGCCGCCTCCACGACCTGCTCGACGTTCTTGGCCGGGGAGAGCGCCCCGAGCACGACGACCACGGACCGGGCGGTGTCGACGCCGAAGCTCCGACGGGCCTCGGCCCGCTCGGCGGCGGACGGGGGCGCGAACTGGTCGAGGGCGATGCCTTTGGGGATCACGACGATCCGCTCCGTCGGCACCCGGAACGAGCGGTGCAGGGCGTCGGGCACGCCGTGGTGGTACACGGCCACCCGGGCTGCACTGCGGAGGGCGAGGGTCACCCGCAGCCGTTGGGCCGGTGTCGCCGCCCATACGTCGGGCTCGCCGATCACGCGGTACACGAACGGGACGCGGCGCCGCCGGCCGGCCCATGCACCGGCGAAGAGGGTGCGGCCGCCGTGCCCGATGATCACGTCCGCGTCCGCCGCCAGCGCCGCCGCCGCGCTGGCGGCGGCACGCAGGCCACGGCCGACGGGATCGAGGGCCTCGACCGGGAAGGCGGCCCCGGTGCCGGCCCCGGTGAGGGCCACGGTCCGCACGTCGAGGCCCCGGGCGGAGAGGGCCACGCCGAGATCGATCCCGAAGGCCTCGGCGCCGCGCCGATGGGTGCTGTTGAGCAGGTTCAGGACGCGCACAGGTCGCCGTCGGTTCCCGGTCGTAGCACGGCTCATGTTGGCACAGCCCCCCGCCTGCGGGCGGGCGGCCACCGGGGAGGCCGGTGGTAGCGTCGGGCCGCGGGCGCGGCGCCCGGCCCACCTCCCGATGCAGCCCCCAGGACCCGAGCCCTCCCCGCCCCCGCTCCGGATCGGGTTCCTGGTCGATGGCCCCTCGTTCCGGGCCTGGCAGGCCGAGACGGTGCGGGCCATGCTCGCCGTCCCCGGCGTCGAGCCGGTGGCGATGATCGTCGACGCCCGCCCCCGCGCCGCCCGCTCGACCGCCGGCCGCATCCGGCGCCTGGTGACCGGACGGCACCGGATCTGGGACCTGTACAACAACGGATGGGTGGGCCGTCGGGCCGCCTGCCTCCGTCGGGTGCCCATCGCCGACGTGGCCGGGCCGGTCGCCCGCGTCGACGTCGTGGTCGACCGGCAGGGCTGGTCCGAGCGCTTCCCCGCCGACGCGCTGGCCGAGGTGCGCGCCCTCCGCCTCGACGTCCTGCTGCGCTTCGGGTTCGGCATCCTGCGGGGGGAGATCCTCGAGGTCCCGACCCACGGGGTGTGGTCGTTCCACCACGACGACGAGGAGGTGTACCGGGGCAGCCCGCCCGCCTTCTGGGAGCTCGTCGACGACCAGCCCGTCACCGGGGCCATCCTCCAGCGCCTCACGGACCGGCTCGACGGCGGGCGCGTGCTGGCCAAGGGGTGGTTCCGCACCGTGCGCCACAGCTACGTCCGCAACACCGACCAGGTCCACTTCGGCGGCAGCCCGTGGCCGGCGGCGCTCTGCCGGGCCCTGCTGGCCGGCGACGCGGCCGCCGCCGACGGCACGCCGAGCCCGTCGACGGCCCCGATCTACAAGAAGCCGACCGACCCGGTGGCCCTGCGCTTCCTCGGCACCCAGGCGGCGCGGGCGGCGCGGGCGCAGGTCGACGGCGTGGTGCGGGCCGACCACTGGGAGGTCGGGCTGGTCCGGGCCCCGATCCACGAGTTCCTCGATCCCGCGTTCGTGCCCCGGGTGGAATGGCTCGGGCTCGGCGCGCCCCGCACCCACTACGCCGCCGACCCGTTCGCGCTGGCCACCCCGACCGGGCCCCTCGTGCTCTACGAGCGCTACGACCGGGCCCGCCGCACCGGCACGATCTGGGAGGCCCGGCCCGGGCTCGTCGCCGCCGCCCGCCCGGCCGGGCTGCCCGTCGCCGCCCACGCCTCCTACCCGTACACCTTCGAGCACGACGGCCGGCGCTACTGCGTGCCGCAGGTCGCCGGCGAGCCCCCGCGGTGCTTCGAACGCGACGGCATCGACTGGATCGATCGCGGGCCGCTCCTCGACGAGCCGGTCCTCGATCCCACCCTCGTCCACCACGACGATCGGTGGTGGCTCTTCGCCACCCGGCCGGGACGGGGCTCGCTCACCCACCTCGACGTGTGGTTCGCCGACGATCTGGCCGGCCCGTGGCGGCCGCACCGGGGCAACCCGGTCAAGAGCGACGTCCGCAGCGCCCGCCCGGCCGGCACGCCCTTCGTCCACGGGGGCGCGCTGTTCCGCCCGGCCCAGGACTGTGCGGCCGGCTACGGCGCCGCGGTGGCCCTGTGCGAGGTGGTCGAGCTCACCCCCGACCGCTTCCGCGAGGTGGTGCGCACCGTGGTGCGGCCCCAGCCGTCGTGGCCGTGCGGTGCGGGCCTGCACACGCTGAGCGCGGCCGGTGACGACACCCTGCTCGACGCCCGCCGGGCCGTCTTCGACCGCCACGAAGCCCGGGTCGAGCTCCGGTCCCGGCTCCGGAGGGCCCGTGGCTGACCTCGCCCCGACCGCGTCGCCCGCCCCGCCCGGCGTCCGGGTGCGGGTGCTGGTGCTGATCGACGCCCTCGGCGAGGGGGGCACCGAACGTTCGATGGCCGAGCTGATGCGGGTGCTCCGGCCCCGGGGCGTCGAGTTCGTCGTGGCCACGTTGCGCACGCGCGGGGCCGAAGGGGTCGAGCCCGGGCTGCGCCGTGACGGCTTCGACATCAGGCTGCTCCCCACCGGCGCCGCCCGCCGTCGGGCCTTTCGGGCCCTGGTTGACGAGGTACGACCCGATGTGGTGCACGCCATGCTCTTCGAGTCGAACCTCACCGCTCGGCGGGCGCTCGGCCGACGCCGGCGGGGGCGGGTGCCGCTGCTCACCAGTCTCGTCAACACCTCGTACGGGGCGGCGCGGGTGGCGGCGGCGGGCCGGAACCGGTGGAAGCTGCGGGTCGTGCAGGCCGTCGATGCCATCAGCGGGTGGTACGCCGTCGATCACTTCCACGCCGTGTCGGAGGCCGTGCGGGACGACGCCCGAGCCCACCTCGGCGTGCGGGCGCACCGGCTCACCGTCGTGCCGCGGGGACGGCCCGACCCGCGGCCGTCGCTCCCGGCCGGCACCGGGGCCGCCGTGCGCCGGGAGCTCGGGATCGCCCCCACGGACCGGGTCGTCGTCAACGTCGGCCGACACGAGCCGCAGAAGGACCACGTCGCCCTCGTCAGGGCCATGGCCCCGGTGCTGGCCCGCCACCCCGACGTGTGGGTGCTCGTGGCCGGCCGCGACGGCACGGCGACCCCTGCGCTCCGACGAGCTCGGGAGGAGGTGCCCGACCGTGACCGCATCCTCCTCCTCGGCCACCGGGCCGACGTCCCGGCCGTGCTGGCGGCCGCCGACCTGTTCGCGATGACCTCCCACTACGAAGGCATGCCCGGCGCCGTGATCGAGGCCATGGCGGCGTCGCTGCCGGTCGTGGCCACGGCCATCCCGCCGGTGGCCGAGGTGGTCACGGCCGACACCGCGGTCACGGTGGCCGTGGGCGACGTGGCCGGCTTCACCGACGCGATCCTCGGTCTCCTCGACGACCCCGCCCGGCGGGCGGCGATGGGTGCCGCGGGCCGCGCCCGGTTCGAGGCCCACTTCGGCATCGACGGCGCGGCGGAGGGGATGGCCGAGCTCTACCGACGGGTGGCGGGGGTCTGAGCGGGCCAGCGGCGGTGGCCGAGGGGCGGCACGAGCATGAGGGCGACGCGGGTCCAGTGGCGCAGGCGGCCCGGCTCGGCCCGCAACGCCACCCAGGCGAGGCGGCGGGCCCGGCTCCGTTCGGCGCAGTGGAACGCGGCGATGGCGCCGATGCCGGCCAGCTTGGCTCGCCGCGCCCGGTCGTCCGCCAGCTCCGCCGCGTCGCGTCGCAGCAGGTGCTCCATGGCTTCGAGCCGCTTGCGGTCGTACGCCCGCGGCTCGGTGCGGTCGTGGATGCGCAGGAGCACCGCGGGCTCGTGGTGGGTGGCCAGCCCGTGCTCATCGCACCAGCGCCGGCACCGTCGGACGAGGTCGCCGTTCTCGCCGTAGCGCAGCTGGGCGTCGTAGCCGCCGACCGCCTCGAACACGTCGGTGCGCACGGCGAAGCAGCCGGGCAGGAGACCGAAGGAGTTCACGCTCCGCTCGTCGTCGCCGGCGAGCCCCGGATCGCAGTGCACCAATCCCGTGCCTGCGGTGCCGAGGTCGCGCACCCAGGCCCACCATCCCGGAAGGGGTTCGTCGTTGGCGTCGAGGAACACCAGGCCGTCGACGTCACCGGCCGCTTCGGCTCCGGCGTTGCGGGCCGCGCCGGGTCCGGCGTTGGTCCGGTGCAGCACCGTCCAGCCCTCGTGTCGGCCGGCCAGCTCGTCGGCCACGGCCGCGGTCGCGTCGGTCGAGCCGTCGTCGACGATGACCACCCTCGCCGGCGTGGCCTCGCGAGCGAGGGCTGCGGCCGTGCGGGCGAGGCCGTCGGCGTTGTTGTAGACCGGGATCACCACGGCGATCTCGTCCTCGGGCATCGGGGGAGCGTATCGACTGGGCCCCCGGCGACAGGTCGTTACACTCCGGCGCCATGTCATCGTCGCGCCCCCGCCGGACGGAAGGTGTGGTCGGCCGTGCCTGACCCTGCCCGCCCGCCCGCGAGCCGGGTCGCCGCCGTGCGTCGCCGGTTGCGCCCGGTGGCGCTCTGGTTCACCCGCAGCAGCCACCGCGAGCTGCTGACGGCCGCCCTGGCGCCACACTTGCACCAGCTCCGCGGCGTCGCCGTCGACGTCGGTGGGGGCCGCAACTCGCCCCTCGCCGCCTTCTGGCCGACGTCCACCACGCGGATCCGCATCGATATCTCGGCCCGCTTCGGCCCCGACGTGCTCGGCGACGCCCAACGGCTCCCCCTGGCCGACGCCTGCGTCGACGGAGCGGTGCTCAGCGAGGTCCTCGAGCACGTCCCCGACCCCGCCGCTGCGCTCGGCGAGCTGCGCCGGGTGCTGCGGCCGGGGTCGCCCCTCATCGGCTCGGTGCCCTTCGGGATCGGCATCCACGCCGATCCCTTCGACTACCACCGTTACACCGAGACCGCCCTCCGGCGGCTGCTCGGCGGCTTCGACGCCATCGATGTGCGCCCCCACGGCAACGAGATCGGGGTGGCATGGCGGGCGCTCAACGAGCGGTGGCATTGGCTGTGGATCGTGAACCCGCTGATCCGCCCCTTCACCCGGCGCACCAGCACCTACTGGCCAGTGGGCTACACGTTCACGGCCCGGGCCCCGATGGAGGTGGCCGCATGACCGGGGTCCCGCTGCCGTCCCGTCCGGTGCTGGCCGGGAACAGCCACGCCGCCGTGTACGTCCTCGAGCTGCTGCTCGAGGCCTGGCCGGCCGACTCGATCCTGGTGATCGCCCCGCCGGGCGGTGTCCACCACGCGTGGCAGCCGTCGTTGCCGGCCGCAGCCTCCGCTCGGGGAGTCGAAGTGATCGATCCCAGCGATGTGAACGACGCCGCCGTGGTCGACCGGGTGCGGGCCCATGGGGCCGACCTGCTGCTGTCCGTCTACTACACCCAGCTGTTCAAGGGCGCCCTCCTCGGCGCCGTCGCCGGTCCGGCGCTGAACTTCCACCCGTCGCTGCTCCCGCGTCACCGGGGCGTGGCGCCGCTCATCTGGGCCATCGCCGAGGGCGACGAGATGGTCGGTGTCTCGGTGCACGAGCTCACACTCGGGGTCGACACCGGCCCCCTCGTCCTGCAGCGGCCCCTCCCCGTCCACCCGGACGACACCGGGTTCGAGCTGCACATGAAAGCGGCGGCGCTGGTGCGATCCACCGCGGCCGAGCTGTTGCGGGCCCTGCGGGAAGGTCGGCCGCTGCCCGTGCCGGTGGCGCAGTCCGGCCCGGCCAGCTCGCACACCACCCGCGATCCCCAGCTCAACCAGCTCGACTGGCGCGATCCGGCTCAGCGGGTCCGCAACATCGTGCGGGCCCTGGCCCTGCCTCTGCCCGGCGCCCACACCGGCTGGAACGGCGTCCGCGTCGGTGTCGAGCGGGTCGAGGTGCTCCCCGCACCGCGGGTGTCCCGTCCGCCCGGCATGGTGGAGATCGACGGCGACGGCGCGGTGGTGGTGTGGGCGGGCGACGGGCCGCTCGGGCTGGTCGACGTCCGCGTGGACGGCACCCTGCAGCCGGCGACCGTGCTGGTGGACCAGGGGCTCACCGAAGGCGACTTCCTGGCATGAACGACCCGATCATCTTCGGCCAACCCCACTTCGGTGAGGAGGAGGTGGAGCTCGTCAGCCGCACCATCCGCTCCACCTGGATCGGGCAGGGCCCGCTGGTGGAGGAGTTCGAACGCAAGCTGGCCACCGCCGTGTGGGCCGACCACGTGGTGGCGGTCAGCTCCTGCACGACGGCCCTCGAGCTCTCGCTGCTGGCCGCCGGCGTCGGGCCGGGCGACGAGGTGATCACCACGCCCCTCACCTTCGTGGCCACCGTCAACGCCATCGAGTGCGTCGGGGCCTCGCCGGTCCTCGTCGACATCGACCCTGCAACCCTGCTGCTCACGCCCGAGGCCGTGCGCGCCGCCGTCACCGATCGGACCCGGGCCGTGATCCCCGTGAGCTTCGCCGGCCGCCCGCTCGACCTGGCCGGGTTCACGGCCCTCGCCGAGCAGCACGACGTGTGGATCATCGAGGACGCGGCGCACTCGGTGGGCGCCGTGGCCGGCGGTCAGCCGGTCGGGGCGACGCGCCACCCCCGGCTCCTCACCTGCTTCAGCTTCTACCCGAACAAGAACCTGGCCTCGGCCGAAGGCGGTGCCGTCACCACGGCCGACGCCGACCTGGCGGCGCGCCTGCGGTCGCTGCGGTTGCACGGCCTCGACGGCGACGCCTGGGACCGCTACCGCGACCGGCACTACCGGCCGGCGCTGGCCACGAGGGTGGGGCGCAAGGCGAACTGGACCGACCTGCAGGCGGCGATCGCCCTCCCGCAGCTGGCCAAGCTCGAAGGCTTCCTGGCCACCCGCGAGCACCTCGCCGCCACCTACGACGAGCTCCTCGCCGGCCATCCCGACATCCGCTTGATCCCCCGCCCGCCGCCCTCGCTGGCCGAGCGCCACGCGCTGCACCTCTACCAGGTGCGGGTCCCCGTGGCCCACCGTGACCGGGTCGTCCACGAGCTGAGGGGCGAGAGCATCGGCGCGGCCGTGCACTACCCGGCCGTGCACCACCATCCCTACTACGAGCCGCTCGCCCATCCTGGGCTGGCAGCGGCGACGCTTGCCGGCGAGGAGCTCCTGTCGCTCCCGCTGCACCCGGGCCTGGGGCGCCGTCACCTGGTGCGGGTGGCCGATCGCCTTCGCCACCACCTGGCCGGCTGACGGACGCGGTCAGCGACGGGCGCGCCGGATGGCGGCAGCCGTCCCCCGCCGGTCGCGGCGCACGAGCTCGGCGATCCATCGCGGGTCGCGGGGGAGACCGCCGGCCCGCGACAGGGCGCTGCGCAGCGCCCGTTCGGTCCACCGGGCGTCGGCGGCGAGGGCCTCGTCGATGTCGAGGTCGCCGAACCGGCGGGGCGCGTCGCGGTAGACGCGGTGGACGCCGGCGATGCCGACACGGTCGGCCGGGCCGGCGGGCCCGAAGCGGTGGACCCGCAGCGTCGCCTCGGCGGCGGCGTCACCCGTGAAGGGCGCCACCTGCTGACGGGCCAGCTCGTCGACGGCGGCGTCGATGCGATCGGCGAAGAGCTGGGTCATGGCCATCTCCGACTGCCGGTAGACGACCAGCGGTTCGGGGATGCCCTGGCTGCGGGTGTGGGCCAGGAGCCGGAGCCACAGGTCGTAGTCCTGCGGGCCGGGAAGGTCGCGGTAGTGGACGGGCTCCCGTTCGACGGCGGACCGGCGGAGGGTGACCGACGCGTGGCAGATGCGGTTCCCGAACATCATCGAGAGGCGCAGGGCCGTGTGCGTGAGGGGCGCGCACCGGTACCGGAGCGCGCCGTCGGGCAGCCAGCGGGCGTAGCCGGAGTGCACGTAGCCGATCTCGGGCCGGGCGTCGAGCAGGTCGACGGCGGCGGCCAGCCGACGCGGGCACCACAGATCGTCCTGGTCGAGCCGGGCCAGGTAGGCGCCGCGGGCCCGTTCGAGGGCGATGTTCGACGCGGCGTGGTGACCCTGGTTGACCTCGAGCCGATGGGGACGGATGCGGTCGTCGCGCTCGGCGTACATCTGGAGCACCGCCCACGAGTCGTCGCTCGATCCGTCGTCGACGGCGACGAGCTCCCAGTCGGTGTGGGTCTGGGCCCGCAGCGAATCGAGGGTCTGGCCGAGGAGGCCAGCCCCGTTGTACACGGGCATGTAGACCGACACCGAGGGGGCGGCGGTGGTCATCGGTTGGTACCTGTCGCGGCGCGGTGGGGCCGGCGTCGCGGCACGGTCGGTCGCCGGGCCGGGATCAGACCTGGAGGAGGATGGCGTCGCCCTGGCCGCCGCCGCCGCACAGGGCGGCAGCGCCGAGCCCACCGCCGCGGCGCTGGAGCTCGAGGGCCAGGGTGAGGGCGACACGGGTGCCGCTCATCCCGACCGGGTGGCCGAGCGCGATCGCCCCACCGTTGACGTTGACGATCTCGTCGGTGATGCCGAGGTCCTTCATCGACGCGATGCCCACGGCGGCGAAGGCCTCGTTGAGCTCGAAGAGCGACACGTCGGAGACCGACTTGCCGGCCTTCTCGAGGGCCCGGCGGATGGCCCGGCTGGGCTGGGTCAGCAGCGACGCGTCGGGGCCGGCCACCTGGCCGTAGCCCACGATCTCGGCCAGGGGGGTCACGCCGAGGGCCTCGGCCTTGGCCCTGCTCATCACGACGACGGCGGCGCCGCCGTCGGAGATCTGGGAGGCGTTGCCGGCGGTGATGTTGCCCGCCTTGTCGAAGGCCGGGCGCAGCGAGCCGAGCGACTCGGCGGTGGTGTCGCCGCGGACGCCCTCGTCGACGCTCACGACGAGCGGGTCACCCTTGCGCTGGGGAACCTCGACGTTGACGATCTCGTTGTCGAACAGCCCGTTCTTGGCGGCCAGGGCGGCCCGCTGGTGCGACTTGGCCGACAGGTCGTCCTGCTCCTCGCGGCTGAGGCCGGCCGACGCCGCGTACTTCTCGGTGCCGGCGCCCATCGCGCACTGGTCGAAGGCGCAGAAGAGACCGTCGTACATCATCGAGTCGATCACGCTCTTGTCGCCCATGCGCATGCCGGCCCGGGCGTCGGGGAGCAGGTAGGGAGCGTTGGTCATCGACTCCATGCCGCCGGCCACGACGATGTCGGCGTCGCCGTCCTGGACGAGCTTGTCGGCGAGGTAGATGGCGTTGAGGCCGGAGAGGCAGACCTTGTTGATGGTGGTGGCCGGCACGTTCATCGGGATGCCGGCGTTGACCGCGGCCTGGCGGGCCGTGATCTGCCCTGCGCCAGCCTGGAGCACCTGGCCCATGAACACGTAGTCGACCTGGTCGGGACTCACCCCGGCGCGCTCGAGCGCGGCCTTGATGGCGAACCCACCGAGATCGGTGGCGGCGAAGCCGGCGAAGGCTCCGGACAGCTTGCCGATGGGGGTACGGGCCCCAGCGACGATCACGGATCCGGCCATGGGAACTCCTTGTTGGTTGCCGGGAGGTGGTGCCCTGGAAGGTCCTAGGGCCTCCCCCCGGAGCGCCGATTGATCCGCTCAGTGTAGGGAGCGGCTGCCAGAATCGGCCAACCCGCCGTGTCGGATGGGGTACCGTCACTCGCCGGCGGTCCGGCGATTCCCATGCAGCTCCCCGTCTACGTCATCCACTGGAACGCACCCGACGCGGTGCTGGAGACCGTGGCGGCGGTGCAGCGGTCCGAGGGCGTCGACCCCGTCGTCCACGTCGTGGACAACTCGCCGGGCGAACTGCGGGCCCGCCTGGCCGGCGGGGCCTGCGCCGGGTTCGACCTCATCGAGCTCGAGGACAACCGGGGGTTCGCCGGCGCGGCCAACGTCGCGCTCGAGCACTGCCTCCGCCATCATCCGACCGCGTCGCACTGTGTCATCGCCGCCCACGATCTGCGCCCCGAACCGGCCTGCCTCCGGTCGCTTCTCGACGCCGCCACCGGCACGGACCGGATCGGCGTGGCCGGTCCCCGATTCGGGGCCGCTGGCGACGTGGTGGGCGGCACGTGGGACGGGCGGCGGGGGCGGTGGCTGCGGGCGGCCCCGCCGTACCCCGCGCTCGTCGAGGTCGACTGGCTCCTCGGTGCCGGCCTCCTGATCGCCATGGACTGGGTCCGCGAGCACGGGGGGTTCGACGCCCGCCTCGGTTCCTACGTGGAGGACGTCGACCTGTGCCTGCGGGTCGGGCGGAGCGGTTGGAGGGTGGTGTGCGTGACCGACGCGGTGGCCGAGGAGGTGGGGCGCAGCCCCGCGGACGTCACGCGGGCCGTCGACCGCAACAGCCTGCTCGTCGCGGCGAAGCTGCACGGGAGGCGGGGTTTGGTGCGCGCGCTCGCCCTGCTCCTGGCGAACGTCGTGCGGGGGTTCGGGGCGTCGGTCGCTCCCGCCCGTTCGAGCGCCCGGCGCTCGGCCTCACGGGCGCATCTCCGCAGCCACCTGTTGGCGTTGGGCGACCTCGCCCTCGGGTGGCGTCTGGTGCTCGACATGGTCCGACGGCCCGACCGGGGCACCCGCCTCGACGCCGGCGCCGATCCGCCGTTCCGGCCCCGGTACGACGCGACCCGGACCGAGATGGTGCCGTTCGTACCCGGTGAGGTGCGCCGGGTCCTCGACGTCGGGTGCAGCACCGGGCGATTCGGCGCCGCACTCCGAGAGGAACGCCCGCTCGATCTGCTGTGGGGCATCGACCCCGAGCCGGCCGACAACCCGGCCTACGACCGCATCGTGACCGGCCGGTTCCCCGAGGATCTCCCGGCCGGGCAGACCTTCGACTGCCTCGTGTGCAACGACGTCCTCGAGCACGTGGAGGACCCCTGGGGCCTCCTCGACCGGCTCGACGGGGTGCTCGATCCCGGGGGCGTGGTGGTGGCGTCGATCCCCAACGTTCGGCACCTGAGCGTCGTCGGCGGACTCGTTCTCCGGGGTCGGTGGGAGTACGCCGATCGCGGCGTCCTCGACCGCACGCACCTCCGCTTCTTCACCGCGGCGTCGGCCCGGGCGCTCTTCGAGGGCGCGGGCTACCGGGTGGAGCGGTTCGAACGGATCAACCTGCCCGAGCGGGGCAGGCGGGGCCTGCTCCGACGGGCCCTGCTCGGCCGGGCCGACGACTTCTTCGCCCTGCAGTTCGCCGTCGTGGCCCGCCGCCCGGGCTGAGCCGACCGGTACCGACGCCGCGCGGGGCCCGGATCCCGCCGGTCAGCGCACCCGGCGGCGGAGCCGGGCGGCGGTGTCCGAGAGCACGAGAGGGACGGCCTTGCGCAGCGACGCCTGCGAGGCGTCGTACGCGGTGACCCGGCCGGGGTCGGCTGTGGCCGACCACGCCGGTTCGAACGCATCGAAGGGGAGGTCGCCGAGGACAGGTGCGAGGGACTGCCAGCAGTACCGGGCGTCGGCGGCGAACCTGGGGAAGGCCAGGAGCGCGTGCGGCAGCTGGAACTCGGCGACGGCCAGGAGCAGCGATGCCAGATCGGCGGCGAGGACGTCACGCTCCCGCCAGGGTCGGCGCGTGCCCGTCACCCCGCCGGCGGCTCGGACGGCCCGGTCCTCGTTGCTCCGGGCCAGCCGGCTCCACGTGGCCTGGTCGAGATCCCGCACGGGGATGATCACGCAGGCGAGCTGGGCCGGGTCCACCGTCCCGTCCCGCAGCCATCCGAGCAGGCGCCCGCTTTGGCGGGGGTTCTTGACCACCTGCGGGGCGGCCGGGTCGAGCAGGGATGTCTCGTGGCCGGCCCGAGCCTCCTCGTGGTAGGGGCTGCGCCCTCTCGCCGTCTCGAATCCGAGCTCGTCGAGGAGCTCGACGAGCAGGCTGGTCCCGGCCCGGCCGGTGCCTCCGATGTAGATGCGCCCGGCGCGGGGCTCCCCGGGCTCTGTCGAGGCGGGCGTCGATGGGTCTGCGGTCGTCATGGGGTCCTGGTCGGGAGGGGGGTCTCGATCGGTGCGCCCGGGGGTGCCGGTACCCGATTGGAGCCGCCGTCACATGTTTACCCGCTGGTGGGCCCGGCGCTAGGTTGCTCGGCCATGTCCGAGATGCAGCAGATCCTCGAAGCCATCCAGACGGGCGCCTCCGGCGACGACATCGCCAACCTGGCCCTGCCCGAGACGTACCGCGCCGCGGTGGTCCGCAAGGACGAGCAGGAGATGTGGGCGGGCTACGAATCCGCCGACAAGGATCCCCGCCAGTCGTTGCACATCGACGACGTGCCGCTGCCCGAGCTCGCCCCCGACGAAGCCGTGGTGGCCGTGATGGCCAGCTCGATCAACTTCAACACGGTGTGGACGTCGATCTTCGAGCCGCTGCCCACCTTCGGCTTCCTCTCCCGCCTGGGCAAGGAGAGCGTGTGGGGCAAGCGCCACGACCTGCCCTACCACATCGTCGGGTCCGACGCCGCCGGCGTGATCCTGCGCACGGGCAGCGCGGTGCGCAAGTGGAAGCCGGGCGACAAGGTCACGGTGCACTGCAACTACCTCGACGATCAGGACCCCTCCGCCCACGACGATTCGATGCTGGCCGACAACCAGCGCATCTGGGGCTTCGAGTCGAACTTCGGCGGCCTGGCCGAGCTCACGGTGGTGAAGGCCAACCAGCTCATGCCCAAGCCCCGCCACCTCAGCTGGGAGGAGTCGGCCGTCAACGCCCTCTGCAACTCCACGAGCTACCGGATGATCGTGTCGCAGCACGCCGCCGGGATGAAGCAGGGCGACGCGGTGCTGGTGTGGGGCGCGGCCGGCGGCATCGGCGGGTACGCCGTGCAGTACGTCCTCAACGGGGGCGGCACGCCGGTGGGTGTGGTGTCGAGCGAGCAGAAGGCCGACATGCTGCGGGCCATGGGCTGCGAGCACGTCATCAACCGCAAGGAAGCGGGCTACCAGTTCTGGAAGGACGAGCACACCCAGGACGAGAGCGAGTGGCGTCGGCTGGGCAAGGACATCCGGGGCCTGATCGGCCGTGACGTCGACATCGTCTTCGAGCACCCGGGCCGCCAGACCTTCGGCGCCTCGGTCTTCGCCGTGGCCCGCGGCGGCAAGGTGGTCACCTGCGCCGCCACCTCCGGCTACATGATCGAGTACGACAATCGCCACCTCTGGATGAAGCTCAAGAGCATCGTGTCGAGCCACTTCGCCAACTACAAGGAGGCGTGGGCGGCCAACCAGCTGATCTGCGAGGGCAAGATCCAGCCGATGCTGTCGAAGACCTTCACGCTCGAGCAGACCGGTGAGGCCGCCTACCAGGTCCACAAGAACATGCACGAGGGCAAGCTCGGCGTGCTCTGCCTCGCCCCGGAGGAGAACCTCGGGATCGACGACCCCGAGTTCCGGGCCGAGGTCGGCGAGGACAAGATCACCGTCGCCAAGCGGTTCGCCTGATCTCTGGTCGCCGCCCGGTCCGGTTGGTCCGGAGCGGCGGCGTCCGTCCAAACTGTCGGGCATGAGCCCCATCGCCGCACGCCTCCCCGGTCAGGACGACACCCCCGACAACGCCGCCGGTGATCCCGACGCCGCGCCGGTCGAGTCGCCGGTGCGCGAGCCGCTGCTCACCGAGATCGACCACGTGGCCATCGCCGTGCACGACCTCGGCGCGGCGATCGACTGGTACCGCGAGAACTTCGGTGCCGTCGTCGACCACCGCGAAGTGGTCGAGAAGGACGGCGTCGAGGAGGCGCTGCTGAAGGTGGCCGAGAGCTACGTGCAGCTGCTCACCCCGGTGCGGGACGACTCGCCGGTGGCCAAGTACCTCGAGAAGAAGGGCGAAGGCCTGCACCACATCGGGTACCGCGTCGACGACTGCGCCGCGGCGCTCGAGGCGATCAAGGCCAACGGCGGCAAGGTGATCGACGAGAAGCCCCGGCCCGGCTCGCGGGGCACGACCGTGGCCTTCGTCCACCCGAAGACCTCCTTCGGCACCCTCATCGAACTGGTCCAGGAGTAGCCCCTCGGCCGCCCGCCGGCGGGTGAAAGGCCGTCCTGGCCCGGTCGGATCAGAAGCCGGTGGGCGGCGCGGGCGGGGCCGGCGGCGGGGTGCCGTAGCCAGGGTTGACGGCGTCCTGCACGGCGCCGGGCGTGGCCGGCGGCGGCACCATCCAGGGGTCGCTGCCCCCGGCCGGGAGCGGCGGGGGCGGGGGCACGACGGCGTCTTGCACGGGCGCGGCCCCGACCGCGGGCGGGGTGGGGCCGGGCGCCACCGCGTTCTCCGGGTGGTAGCCGCCGATGTTGGAGGGCTGGCCCACCTGCACCGTGACGACCTGGTTGGCGTTGGCGGCGACGTGCCAGAGCAGGTAGACGACGCCGGGGAGGCAGCCGAGCACGAAGAGCACGATCAGCAGGGGCACGTTGAGCTTCTTCTGCACCTGGACGGTGATCGCGCCCTCGGTCTGGTTCACGACCGTGCCACCCTGACCGATCAGCGTCTGCACGGTGGTCTGCATCTCGGCGTCGTTGTGGACCCAGATGGTCTCGTTGATGGTTGCCACGGCGCCGACGGTAGCCGGTGCCCCGTCGTTCCCCACCGTCAGCCGCCGTTGTCCCCGTGGGTGCGAATTGTTCGCGAACGCAAACAATTCGCACCCACCGGATCGGGCGGGGCTAGGGCGTCGCGGCGGGGACGGCGGCGCCGGCGTCGGCCGTCGCCACGGTGGCCGACGCCGAGTCCTCGGCCGGGGTGCGGGGGCGCACGCGGGCGGCCAGCCGGTAGATGGCCCCGGTGATGCCCTCGGGGTAGGCGATGGCCACGACGATGAGCACGATGCCCTGGAGGGCGAACTGCGTCGGGCTGCTGCTGCCGCCCATCGCCGCCGTGAGCAGGCCACCGTCGGCGAACAGGCCGGCCAGCAGAGCGCCGCCGACCGAGGCGATGCCGCCCAGGTACACGGTGGCGAGGAGGGCCAGCGAGGAGAACACGGCGAACGAGCCGTTGGACAGGCTGGGGTGGCCGTAGGCGTAGAGGCAGCCGCCGAGTCCGGCGAGGAACGACGAGAGGGCGAAGGCCAGCAGCTTCGTGCGGGTGACGTCGAGACCGACCGACGCCGCCGCCCGCTCGTTGGCCCGCACGGCGAGGAACCGGACACCGGTGGCCGACCGGCGCAGGTTGGCCACGGCCAGGGCTGACACCGCCAGCACCACGATGCACAGGATCACGAAGGGCCGCCGCGGGAAGTCGGCCCCGGTGGCCTGGATGCCGAGGTCCAGCCCGAACAGCGACGGGGCTGGCACCGTCGTGCCGCCGGCGGGGGCGAGCCAGCCCCACTTCAGGACCAGCTCCTCGATGGCGGTGGCGGCGGCGATGGTGGCGATGGCGAGGTTCATGCCCCGTACCCGCGCCGCCGGGATGCCGGCCAGCAGCCCCACCCCGACGGCCACGAGCGACGCCAGCAGCGGCGCGATCGGGAACGGGATCCCGAAGTCGCGCTGGAACTTGGCCATGGTGAAGCCGGACACGCCGGCCAGGGCGAGGGGCATGAGCGAGATCTGGCCGACGTAGCCCGTGAGCACCACGATCGACAGGGCGATGACGGCCGTGATGCAGGTGACGGTGAGGCCTTGGCGCCACGTGGAGTCGAGGACGAAGGTCGCGGCGACGGCGCCACCACCGAGCACCGCCGTCCACAGCGTGAGGTTGGCCGGGCGGGGCGACCGGGGGAAGTGGCCTTCGCGCAAGGTCGCCCTCGTCGGCATGGACTCGCCGCGGAGGATCATGGTGAGGATGATCACGAGGAACGGCAGGCCCTGCTGGAGGTTGAACTCGCGGAGGGCGGCGACGTTGGAGGAGAGGTTCAGGAGCTCGCTCTGGCCCATGCCGATCAGCAGGCCGGCGATGGTCGTGATCGAGAAGGAGGAGAACCGGCCCAGCATGGCCGCGGCGAGGGCCGGGACCACGAGCAGGCTCGTGTTGGTGGGGTCGAGCCCGCTGATCGGCGCGATCAGGATCACGGCGCCGCCGGCCAGCACGGCCCCGAGCATCCAGTTGACCGCCGCCAGCCGGGTGGGGGACAGCCCGATGAGCACGGCCCCCTTCTCGCTCTCGGCCGCGGCGCGGGTGGCCAGTCCGAACCGCGTGAAGTGGAACAGCGCGGCGAGGACGGCGGTGACCCCGACCACGATCAGCGCCAGCCACAGCCGGTCCTGCTGCAGGTCGACGCCGGCGACGTTCACCACCGAGGAGGGGAGGAGCGGCTCGACGTGGCCGAGCACCGCACCCTGGGAGCCGAGTCGCAGGCGGGTGATCGAGAGCAGGTAGAGGAACAACCCGAGGCTGGCGGCGATGCGGGCCAACGTGGGGGCGCTGCGCAGCGGCCGGAACACCAGCACGTACACGAGCAGGCCGAGCACCGCCGCCAGGAGGAGGGCGAGGAGCAGCGCCGTGCCGGCCTTGAAGCGGTAGAGCTCGCGGGTGCCGTCGGCCAGCAGCGTCTCGCCCGGGAGGAGCGAGATGCGGTCGGGGCCGAACGGGAGCGGGTTGAGGACCTGGCCCTTCTCCCGCAGGGCGACGTAGTTGTAGGCGACGAACATCCCGAGGGCGGCGTGGGCGAAGTTCACCACCCCGGACGCGCGGTACGTGAGCAGCAGCCCCATGGCCAGCGCGGCCAGCACCGCGCCGCCCCCGAGGCCGAGCAGCAGGTACTGGAGCGTGTTGCCCACGGTCGTGTCCCGCCTACTTCTTGGCCAGGATGGCCGGCACGTCGATCCAACTCCCGAGCGGGCTCAGCCCGTCCGCCGTGCGTTCCATGAGGATCTGCTGCGCCGCGCACATCGACGGGAGGTCAGGGATCTGCTTGCCGTCACAGGTGTAGGGGTGGCCGTTGAAGCTCGGGTGGTCCTTGGTGGCCCGGATCTTCTCCAGGATCGACTTCGAGCTGATGTTGTCGGGGCCGAGCTCGTTCATGAGGCCGTAGATGTTCATGACGTCGCGGAAGGCGATGGTGGCGGCGCTGGCGGCCGGGAGCTTGGGGTCGCCGTACTTGGCCACGGCGTCGAAGTAGATCGCGCCCTCCGGATCCTTCGGATCGGGGTTGCTCTCGATGTTGAAGATCTTGCCCACGACGGCGTCCACCCCGAGGTGCTCGGCGATCGTGGGGGCGGCGCAGGCTCCCACGAAGTACATCTTCGCCGTCACGCCGAGGTCGCGAGCGGTCTTCATGGCCGGCTCGCAGGCGGTGTCGGCCGCCCCGACGAAGATGGCGTCGGGCTTGGACTCGTTGGCCTTGCTCATGATGGGCAGGAAGTCGGTGGCGAGGATGTTGAACGGCACCTCGGTGACCTCGGGGACGCCCAGCTTCTTGAGGGTGGCCACGCCGTAGTCAACGGCGCTGGCCTTGATCGGCGGGTAGTCGCCGTAGGCCACGACGACCTTCTTGGCCCCGTTGTCGGCCGCGTGCTTGGCGAAGGCGACCATGGCCCCCGGCGAGCCGCCGGAGAACTGGAAGCTGATGGGGCTGCGCATGTCCTCGAAGTTCACGGGGATGCCGCCGATGTAGGGGAGCTGGTTCTGCTCGAGCACGGGGATCGACCCGCTGCTCGTGACGTCGATGCCGCCGGTGACGGCCACCACCTGCTTCTGCACGAGCTCCTGGGCGCAGCCCTGCGACTTCTCGACCGAGAAGGTGGTGATGCAGGGCACCAGCTCGAGGGGCCGGCCGTTCACCCCGCCGAGCTCCTCGTTGATCAGCTTCACCGCCGCCTCGGCGCCGAGCCGCAGCTCGGGGAACGACCCGATCGGCGTGTTCTCCTGGTTGATCATCCCGATCTTGATCGCCGGCTTCGAGGGATCGGCCTTGGCCAGCGGCGAGGGCACGGTGCCGAAGGACAGCTTCTGCCCGGTGTGCGCGGCGAAGACGGCCGCGCCGTTGGCGTTGCTCCCGCCGATGACGTTGGCGTTGGCCGCCCCGGGCGCGGCGGTGCCGCCGGGGCCACCGGTCCCGCCGCTGGCGGTGGGGGCGGTCGTCACCTTCTCGACACAGCCGGTGAGCGACAGCAGCGCCGTGGCGGCCAGGGCGACGATCACCGGTCGGGTGGCACGGTGCGCGTTCGTGCGGGTCATGCGGTCCTCCTCCCCGTCATGCGGCGAGGTTAACACCGTTCACGTGTAGTGTGCACGCCGTGATCCTCCCACGTCGCCCGCCCGTCCGCACCGGCCTCCGCCGGCTCACCGTCCTGGTTGGTCTGGCGGTGGCCGCGGCGCCCCTCGCCGCATGCTCCGCCGCCTCGACCCCACAGGGCGCGCCGGGTGGGACCACGGCCGGATCGCCATCGGGATCCGCGCCCGGTCCGTCGTCGGCCACCGGGGGGACGGCTGGCGCGTCGGGCAGCACCGCGCCGAGTGGCGCGTCGGGTACCAAGGCGCCGACGGGTTGCGGCAAGGACGCAGGGTCGGTCACCACGTCGAAGCAGAACGCGGAGACGCTCTCCGTCGGCGGTACGGAGCGCCAGTTCAAAGAGCTCCTCCCGGCGTCCTACGGCCGCGCGCCGGCGCCGCTCGTCATCCAGCTGCACGGCTACCTGAGCGGCGCCGACGGGCAGATCGCCATGAGCGCCATCGAGCCGCTGGCCGAGTCCGCGGGGTTCGTCGTGCGGACGCCGCAGGGCAGCGGGGCGAAGGCGTACTGGAACGCCGTCCCCCACGACGACCTGCCCGACGACCTCGGCTTCATCGGCGCCCTCATAGACGACGCCATCGCGCGGCGGTGCGTCGATCCCACGCGCGTCTACGTGATCGGCATGAGCAACGGGGCCTTCATGACCTCGCTCGTCGCCTGCCGGTTGGCTGGTCGCGTCGCGGCCGTGGCGGCCGTGGCCGGGCTCCAGTCGCCGGCCGGTTGCGCGCCGACCCGTCCCGTCCCGGTCCTGGCCATCCACGGCACCGACGACCGCTTCGTTCCCGCCGACGGCACCCGTGGCCCCGCCCTCGAGCAGCTGCCCTGGGACGCGGCGTCGACCCGCGCCTTCGAGGGGATGCCGTGGGCGCCGATCCGGTCGACGGTGGCCGGGTGGGCCGAACGGGACGGCTGTGCCGCCACGCCGAAGAGCACGACCGTGTCCCCGGCCGTCACCCGCGTGGGCTACGACGGGTGCCGGGGTGGCGCCGCCGTCGTGCTGTACGAGGTGCGCGGCGGCGGCCACACCTGGCCGGGGAGCAAGTTCTCCGAGGCGAGCGCCGGCGTCCTCGGACCCACCACCACCGAGATCGACGGGAACACGGTGATCTGGGAGTTCCTGCGCGACCACCACCTCGGCTGAGCGCGAGGACGCCGGCCCAGTCCCGAACCGAGGGCGCGGGCGGCGCTCTAGCGGCAAGACTGCAGGTATGCGCGTCCATCTGGTCGACGGGACCTACGAGCTGTTCCGGTACCACTTCTCCATGCCGTCCCACCTCACCGCCGACGGGCGCGAGGTGGCGGCGGTGCGGGGCGTGGTCGGCACGTGCCTGCAGCTGCTCGAGTCCGGGGCCACCCACGTCGGGGTCGCCACCGACCACGTGATCGAGTCGTTCCGCAACGACATGTGGCCGGGGTACAAGACGAGCGCAGGGGTGCCGGCCGACCTGCTGGCGCAGTTCCCGTTGCTCGAGGAGGCGCTCGCCGCCGCCGGCTTCGTCGTGTGGCCGATGGTGGAGGTCGAGGCCGACGACGCCCTCGCCGCCGCCGCCGAGGTGTGCGCCGCCGATCCCGCCGTCGACCAAGTGGTGATCTGCACGCCCGACAAGGACCTGGGCCAGTGCGTGGTCGACCAGCGGGTGGTGCAGCTCGACCGGCGCAAGGACGTGATCACCGACGCCGCCGGCGTGGTGGAGAAGTTCGGCGTCCCGCCGGCGTCGATCCCCGACTACCTGGGCCTCGTCGGCGACAGCGCCGACGGGTTCCCCGGGTTGCCCGGCTGGGGGGCCAAGTCGGCGGCGGCGGTGCTGGCCCGGTACGGGCACATCGAGGCCATCCCGGCGTCGGCGACCGACTGGGACGTGGCCGTGCGGGGTGCGGCCAAGCTCGCGGCCACGCTGGTCGAGCAGATGGAGCTCGCCCTGCTCTTCCGCGACATCGCCACCGTCCGGACCGACGTCCCCACCGTGGCCCGGGCCGAGGACCTGCGCTGGCGCGGCCCCGAGCCGGCCTTCGCCGACATCTGCCGCCTGCTCGACGCCCCCCGCCTCGGGGAGCGGGCCGTCGCCCTCGCCCAGCGACGGGCCCACCAGGGTTGAGCGGCGGGTCCGACCGGTCGCCATGGCCAAGCCGCAGACCACGCTCGAGGTGGACGGCCACGAGGTCGCCATCTCCAACCCGGGCAAGCTCTTCTTCCCGGACCTCGGGATCACCAAGCTCGACCTCGT
>JAKOVR010000087.1 GCA_029782025.1 Actinomycetes bacterium
GCGGGTGCTGGATCTGCTGCCGGCCACCGTGCCCGTCCTGGCCTGCACGGCCACCGCCAACGACAGGGTCGTGGCCGACATCGTGGCGCAGCTCGGGCAAGACCTCACCGTGCTGCGCGGGCCGCTGGCCCGGAACGGGCTCTCCCTCCACGTGCTCGATCTGCCCGAGCCGGCCCGACGGATGGCCTGGCTGGCCGAGCACGTCCCCGACCTCCCTGGCACCGGGATCGTCTACTGCCTCACCAAGCACGACGCCGCGCTCGTCGCCGAATGGCTGCGAGCGAACGGCATCCTGGCCGCCTGCTACACCGGCGACTCGGAAGACCGCGTCGACACCGAACGCCAGCTCCTCGACAACGACGTCAAGATCGTTGTCGCCACGTCGGCACTCGGCATGGGCTTCGACAAACCCGACCTGTCGTTCGTGATCCACTTCCAGTCGCCCGGCACGCCGATCACCTACTACCAACAGGTCGGCCGGGCGGGTCGCCAACTCGAGCGCTCGATCGGTGTCCTGCTGCAAGGCACCGAGGACGCCGACATCCAGGACTGGTTCATCACCAGCGCCTTCCCCACCCGGGCCGAAGCGGAGGCGGCGGTCGCCGCGCTCGAAGCCCAGGACGGCTACACCAAGCTCACGGAGCTCGAGACCCTGGTCAACGTCCGGCCGAGCCGGATCCAGCTGCTCATGAAGAACCTCGAGGTCGACGGCGCGGTCGTCGCCGACGGCCTGAAGTACCAGCGTTCGGCCAACCCATGGTCCTACGACGACACCCGGGTCGAGGCCATCACTGCGCTGCGCCGGGAAGAACAGGCCCAGATGCGCGAGTACGCCTCCGACGCGGTCGACTGCCGGATGGCGTTCCTCCAACGGCTGCTCGACGACCCCGAGCCCAGGCCGTGCGGCATCTGCGACCGGTGCATGGGCCGGCCCATGCCGGCCGACGTCGATCCAGCCACCATCCGACGGGCGGCCGCCTTCATCCGGCGCCGCCCCGTCATCATCGAGCCACGCAAGCAGTGGCCGTCCCGCAGTGCCATCCCCAAGGACCGCCGCCTGGAGCTCGGGAGGGCGCTCGCCACTTGGGGTGACGGTGGCTGGGGTGCGCTCGTCCGTCAGGGCAAGCAGGTGGACGGCCGCTTCGCCGACGAGCTGGTCACCGCCCTCGCCCGACTCGTGACCGAGGAGTGGCGGCCCCAGCCGTCTCCCACGTGGCTGGCGTTCGTCCCGTCCGCCACCCACCCGACGCTCGTCGCCGACCTCGCCGACCGGCTCGGAACCGCCCTCGGCCTTCCGGTGCTGGCCGCCGTACGGAAGGTGCGGCCCACCGACCCGCAGAAGACCAAGGAGAACAGCGCACAGCAGCATCAGAACGTCCAGGGCGCCTTCGCGATCGACGGTGCCATCCCCGCCGAACCCGTCCTGCTGCTCGACGACATCGTGGGCTCGCGCTGGACGCTCACCGAGGTAGGCGCCGTCCTTCGCGACGCCGGCTGCCCGACCGTCCACCCGCTCGTGCTCGCCGACGCTGGGGCATCATGAGGGTCATGGATCCGGCTTCCCTCGCCGTGCTGGCGCTGACCAACCGGTTGGTGGACGTGGGGGTCACGCCGCTCAAGGCGGCAGAACTGTGGCGGCTCCTCGAGGCGATCCCCGATCCCGCCGAGCTGTTCGGCCGATCGTCGTCCGACCTGGCCCAGGTCTTCGAGGGCGCGGTCCCCGATCCCGACCGGGTGGCAGCCCTGCTCGACTCCGGCCTCACCCTGGGCGTCCGGCTCGAGGGCCTCCGAGAACGCGGCATCTGGCTCGTCACGCCGTTCGACGACAGCTACCCCGCGCGCCTGAAGGAACGACTGGGCACCAACGCCCCACCGGTGCTCTACGGCGCCGGCGAGGCCAGTCTCCTTGCCGAGCCCGGCATCGGCATCGTCGGGTCTCGCGACGTCGGCGAGGACGGTGCCGATGTCGCCCGGGCCGCCGCCGCGGCCGCCGCCGGGCGCGGCCTGGGTGTGGTGTCCGGCGGCGCCCGTGGGGTCGATCAGATCGCGATGCAGGCCGCAGAGAACGCGGGCGGCACCGTGGTGGCGGTGCTCGCCGACTCGCTCGAGAAGGCCATCGGACAGCGGGACACCCGGCGCGTGCTCCTCGCCGGGCAGGCCTGCCTGTGCACGCCCTACCGCCCCGACGCCCGCTTCACCGTGGGCAACGCCATGGGCCGCAACAAGATCATCTACGCGCTCAGCCGCGTGACGTTGGTGGTGGCGTCCGGGCGGGACAGCGGTGGCACATGGGCCGGCGCCACCGAGGCACTGACCAAGGGGTACGGCGCGGTGGCCGTGTGGCGAGGAGCCGGTGAAGGGCCCGGCAACGCGGCGATCGAGCAGGCCGGTGCCGTGCCCGTCACCATCGTCGACCACCTCTTCGACCTCGAACCGGGAGCACCGACCCCAACAGTGCCCGCGCCGAGCGGCGCCGAGCACCAACAGCTGAGCCTGCTCGACTCGCCCGCGCCAGCGCCAGCGCCAGCGCCAGCACCCGCATCGAAAGCCCCGATCTCCGAGTGACCGCCCTCTTCCCGTGGGTGCGATTTGTTCGCGACCGCGAACATTTCGCACCCACAGGAGAAGGCCCCCAGCGGAGTCCTCAGCCGCGGGGGACAAACATGATCACGGCGACGCCGGCGAGGCAGACGGCGGCGCCGACGTAGTCCCACCGGTCGGGGCGGAAGCCGTCGACGGCCACGCCCCAGGCCAACGACCCGGCCACGAAGATCCCGCCGTAGGCGGCGAGGATCCGCCCGAAGTGGTTGTCCTCCTGCAGCGTGGCCACGAACCCGTAGGCGCCGAGCGCCGCGACGCCGGCCCCGATGAAGGCCACGCCCCGGTGCTCGCGCACGCCCTGCCACACCAGCCACGCCCCGCCGATCTCGGCCACGGCCGCGAGGACGAACAGGGCGACGGTCCGGGCGATCGACACGCCCAAGCTTCGCAGCGCCGCCCCGGCCGAGCAGGGACCGTCCCGCAAGAACCGACCGTCCCGCGCTGACCGGCCGTGCCGCACCCACACATCCCTAACACCGCGCTGGCCGATCGCTCATGTCCCCAGCCGATGGTCAGGGCATGTTCCGACGACGTTTCCTCCGCCGACCCGTCCTCTTCGTGGGGCCCCGTCCCCGCCTGCGCTTCCGGGCCCGCCGCCGCGGCCTGCTGGTGGGTGCCGCCGCCGGCGCGGTGGCCGGTGCCGCCTTCAGCCACAGCGCGGCCCGACCCCACGCCTACCCGGCACCCCCGCCCCCACCGGCGCCCCCGAACGACGCCGCCTGAGACCGGTCAGCCGAGCATCGAGGCGCCGGCCAGCTCGGCCCGGCTGGCCCAGGTGGCATGGGTGCCGCTGCTGATCCGCTCGGGCAGCCGCAGCCGGCACAGCGGGCCGGCGGCGGGATCGGCAGCGTCGAGCACGACGCAGTACGAGGCGTCGGCCGCCATGTCGATCGTGAACGTCACCAGGTAGGCGTCGTCCTCGGCGCGGCCCCCGGGCCGCGGCACCACGACCGTCTCGCTCCCGTACACCCCGGGCCCGAAGGCGATCCGGGTCTCGTTCCCGGTGGCGAGGTCGTGCTTGACCAGGCCGTCGAAGAGGAACCGGCCCGGCTCGCCGGTAGGTGCGTACACGTACCGGTGCGGCCGGGTGGCCTGCTGCGGGTGCATGGTCCCGAACTCGGTGATCTGCTCGCTGAGGTGCTCCTCGCTGGTGCGGCCGGTGCGCAGATCGAAGCGCCAGCGGTGCAGCACCGTCTGGAGGTTGTCGAGGCCGAGCCCGCGGAAGGCCGCCTCCTCGATCGACGCCGCCCCCTTGGCCGACGGCAACGGGCAGCCCTGGAAGAACCCGTCGAGCACGATCTCGTCGCCGTCCTCGTAGGCGTTGACGAAGTGCAGCACGTAGGTGGGGTCGGCCTCGAACCACTGCACCGGGCCCGTGCCGTCACGGCGCACCACGGCGAATCGCGACGGCAGCTCCCGGAAGAACCGGGGCAGGTGGATCCCGGCCTCGAGCATGTCGGGCCGCCAGAAGAGCGGGAAGTCGTTCAGGATCACGTAGTTCTCGGTGAAGGCCATGTCGTGGGGGAGGCGGGGCCCGGGGAGGGGGACGTCGCGGAGGACCTGGAGGGCGCCGTCGGGGCTGACCGTCCCGAAACGCAGGTACGGCTCCTCCTTGCTGTAGCTGAAGAACAACAGCTCGCCGGTGTGGGGGTCGACCTTCGTGTGGGCCGACACCCCCCACGCCGGGATGGCGCCACCCCAGGTCTCCTTGCCGAGGGTGTCGCCGGTCGACAGGTCGATCCGGTAGAGGTCGCCGCAGAAGTAGAAGCTGGTGAGGGCCTCGCCCCGGTGGACGACCACGTCGGTGCTCGACGCGTCCTTCATCTGGCCCCGGATGCCCCAGCCGTCGGTGCGCAGCGCGTCGGCCGGCATCTCGATGAACCCGGCCCAGAGCTGCACGTCGCTGTCGGCCTCGGCCGCCAGCCCGTCGGTGCGCACGAACCGGTTGCGGTAGGCGGCCCGCCCGCCGCCGAACTCGATCATGTGCAGCATCCCGTCGCCGTCGAAGGGGTGGTAGGCGGTGAGGGCGGGGTGCAGCGGGT
>JAKOVR010000098.1 GCA_029782025.1 Actinomycetes bacterium
GCGAGGTAGCGGAGGGTGACGATGGTGCGCTGTTGTCGGGACAACGACGCCAGGGCGTGGGCCAGCGCCAACCGGAGGGCCACGGCGTCCTCGGGGCCGGCCACCGGTTCGGCCGCCGACAGCGGCCGGGGTCGGCGGCGCAGCTCGTCGATGGCCAGATTGGTGGCCGTCCGCAGGACCCAGGCGTCGGGTGCGGGGTGCCGTCGCACGGACCGCCACCGGGCGTAGGCACGGGCCAGGGCTTCGGCGGCCAGGTCCTCCCCGGCCGCCGACGAGCCGAGCATGCGTACCCCGAGGCGAACGGCCCGTGGGTACACGGCGTCGAAGAGCGCCGCGAACGCCGGGTCCTCCTCTGGGGCCATCGTCCGGAACCGCACGCTCACATCTCGTACACGATCGGGGCGCCGGTCGCGTTGACACCGGTCCACCTCCGACATCCGCGGGCGCGGCTCGGAGGAAGGTTTCAGGAACCGGCATCTGGGTTTTCGGGGGGCTGAAAACTGGATTTGCAGTACCTGCTAATCGCTGGGTAGCTTGCGAACATCTTCACAAGCGGTCCCGGCCGGGCCGCGGAGCAGGAACCGACGAGCACACGTGGACGCATCGCAACGGCGCGAGTTTCAGAAGGGGATGCGGAAGAGCACCGGCTCTTACGAGCTGGTCCTCTCGCCCGCCATCCTCGCGCTGCTCGGACTCTGGCTCGACCGCACCGTGAGCACCCAACCGTTGTTCACGATCCTGGCCGTGGTCCTCGGGTTCACCGGCGCCAGCATCAAGCTCTACTACCAGTACAGCGCGGAGATGGCGCAGCAGGAGGTCGGGAAGCCATGGGCCAAGCAGTCCTGACCCGTCTCGAGGGCCCCGCCCCGGAGACGGCCATCGCCGCCGACCTCATCAAGCGCGCCGCCATGGTCGCCCCCGCCGCCATCGTCGTGTTCGGCATGGTGTGGCACCTCGGCGGCGCCATCAGCACCGCCTTCGCCATCGCCCTCGTCGTCGGCAACTTCGCTCTCGCCGCCTTCATGATGAGCTACACGGCGAAGATCTCGGTCGGGCTCATGATGGGCACGGCCCTGTTCGGCTACATGCTCCGGCTCGGCCTGATCATGCTGGCCTTCTTCCTGGTGAAGGACACCTGGTGGATGAAGGAGGGGATCGTCCCCTTCGGCATCACCCTCGTCGTCACCCACCTGGCCCTTCTCTTCTGGGAGATGAAGTTCATCTCCGCGTCCCTCGCGTTCCCCGGGCTGAAGCCCGGCGTCTCTAAGGAGTCGTAGGTGATCCTCGGCGCTCTCGAGTTCCCACCCATCGACAACCTGGTCGTCTGGCCGGGTGTCGGCGGCGGCATCGAGTTCAACAAGATCGCGTTCATCAACGTCTTCGCCGTGTTCGCCACGGTCGTGATCTTCGTGCTCGGCGCCAAGAAGAAGCTGGTCCCCAAGGGGATCCAGAACATCGCCGAAGCGTCGGTCGACTTCATCGAGAAGGGGATCGTCGAGCAGGCCATCGGCCACGGCGGCGAGAAGTACATCCCCTTCCTGGCCACGATCTTCTTCTTCGTGTTCTTCGGGAACATCTTCGAGGTCATCCCCGGCTTCGCCATGCCGGCCAACGCCCGCATGGCCAACCCGGCCATCATGGCCCTCATCACCTGGGCCTTCTTCATCTGCGTCGGCGTCAAGGCGCAGGGCCCGAAGTACTTCTTCAACGCCATCTTCCCGCCCGGCGTGCCGAAGGCGCTCTACCTGCTGGTCACGCCGATCGAGTTCATCTCGACCTTCATCGTGCGGCCCTTCAGCCTCGCCGTCCGTCTCTTCGCCAACATGCTCGCCGGCCACATCCTGCTGGTGACCTTCGCCGTGCTCACCATCACGCTCATCGAGGGCGGCGTGCTGGCGGTGATCTCGCCGCTGCCGTTCCTCATGCTCGTCGCCCTCACCGGCTTCGAGGTGATGGTCTCATTCCTCCAGGCCTACGTCTTCTCGATCCTCGCCGCCGTGTTCATCGGCGGTGCGGCCCACCCCGACCACTGATCACCGTTCGACCGGATCCGGACGACCCCCGTCCGGGCCCGCCCCAGATGTCGCTCCCGCCCGTCGGGAGCGCAACCCCCACACAACAGGAGAAACGACAGATATGAGCGCAAGCGCGATCCTCGCTCAGACCGCTGCCGAAGCCAAGAACGCCGCTGCCGCCGGTACCGCCGGCTTCGGTTACGGCCTCGCGGCCATCGGCCCCGGCATCGGCATCGGCTACCTCGTCGGCCAGTCGGTCCAGGCCATGGCCCGCCAGCCCGAGGCCGCCGGCATGGTGCGCACCACGATGTTCCTCGGTATCGCCTTCACCGAGGCCCTGGCCCTCATCGGCTTCGTGGTGTTCATCCTCCTCAAGTTCGCCTGATCCCCCCGTCGCAAAGGAGCACGCCGTGGGTACCACCCCTGGCAACGTCTTCCTGAGCCTCGCCCAAGGCGAGCACGAGGGAGGCGAATCGAAGACCGGCGAGAAGACGTCCACCCCGGCCAAGGAGGCCAAGGAGGGCGGGGCCGAGACCAAGTCCGGCGAGGGCGGTCACTCGACCGCGTCCGCCGGTGAGGCCACCGCGGGCGAGGCCGGGCACAGCACCACGGCCACGACCGAGGTCAAGAACCCGATCCTCCCGGTCAACCCGGAGCTCGTGTGGGGCGGCATCACGTTCGTCCTGCTGTGGGCGCTGATGAAGTTCGTGCTCCTGAAGCCGGTGGTCGCCGGGATGGAAGCCCGCAAGGAGAAGATCCGGGGCGACATCCAGGCGGCCGACGACGCCAAGGCCCGGGCCGACGCCGCCAAGGCCGACTACCAGGCGTCGCTGGCCAGCGCCCGGGCCGAGGCCACTCGGATCATCGAGGACGCCCGCGCCGCCGGCGAGGCCCAACGCCGTGAGCTGATCGCCGCGGCCGACGCCGAGGTCGCCGCCATGCGGGCCGCCGCCGCCGACGAGATCGCCGGAGCCAAGGCCGAGGCCATGACCCGGATCTCGGGCGACGTCGCCTCGATCGCCGTGGGAGCGGCCGGCGCCGTCGTTGGAAAGCAGCTCGACGTCGACGCCCACCGCGCCACCGTCGACCAGTACCTGAGCCGCACCGGCTCGTCGAACTGAGGGACCTGACGATGCTCAACATCCTCATCCTCGCCAGCGAAGAGGGCGGCCACGCCGCCAACAACTGGCTCTACGGCGACGTGAAGGAGACGCTGGTCAGCGCGATCGCGTCGATCATCCTCTTCGCGTTGCTGGTCTGGAAGGCGGGGCCCGCCATCAAGAAGGCGATGTCGGATCGCACCGATCGGATCGCCGGTGAGATCGACGAAGCAGAGCGGGCCCGGGTCGAGTGCGAGCAGGCCCTCGACCAGGTGCAGGCGAGCATCGCCAACGCCGAAGGCGAGCGCCACCGGATCCTCTCCGACGCCCGGGCCACGGCCGAGCAGGTGAAGGCTTCGCTGATCGAGCGGGGCCAGCAGGAAGCCGCCGAGCTCAAGGCCCGCGCCGCCGCCGACATCGAGGTGGCCAAGGCCCAGATCACCGGCGACCTCCAGGCCGAGGTCGCCCGGCTCGCCCTCGGCGCGGCCGAGGCCGTCGTCGGCAACAGCCTCGACGCCGGCACGCAGGCCGAGCTCATCGAGAACTACATCGCCCAGGTCGGAGTCAACGCATGAGCGACCGCCACGACTACTACGCCGACGCCCTCCTCTCGATCGTCACGGCCGAGGGCAGCGTCAACGACATCCAGGACGAGCTGTTCCGCCTCTCGCGGGCCATCGACGGCAACGACGAGCTCCGTCAGGCGCTCAGCGATCCCCACATCCCGGTGGATCGCCGGATGCAGGTCGTGACCGACCTGCTCGAGGGCAAGGAAGCCAACCCCGTCACCGTCGGTTTCGTCTCGATGGTCGTGGCCACCGGCCGCGTCAAGGACCTGCCCACCATCGTCGACCGCTTCCTCCAGCTCACGGCCACCCGCACCAACAAGGCGGTGGCCGAGGTGCGAGCCGCCGTCGAGCTCTCCGACGATCAGCGCCAGCGTCTCGCCGCCGCGCTCTCGGCCAAGGTCGGCCGTGAGGTCGAGGTGGTCGCCGTCGTCGACCCGACCGTCGTCGGTGGCGTCGTCGCCCAGATCGGCGACACCGTGATCGACGGCTCGCTGCGCAGCCGCCTCGCCCAGCTCCGAGAGTCGTTCTGATCCCGCTCCCCATCTCCCTGCCCGTCCCCGCAGCCCTCCCGTAGGAAGAACCCCGACATGGCTGAACTCACGATCAACACCGCCGACATCACGGCCGCCCTCCAGAAGAACCTCGCCGGCTTCAAGCCCGAAGCGAAGGCCCTCCAGGTCGGACGGGTGATCGAGGTCGGCGACGGCATCGCCCGCGTGTCCGGCCTCCCCGACTGCGGGGTGAACGAGCTCCTCGAGTTCGAGGGGGGCACGCTCGGTCTCGCCCTGAACCTCGACGAGGAGTCGATCGGCGCCGTCATCCTCGGCACCAGCGAGAAGACCTCCGCCATCGAGGAGGGCCAGTCGGTGGGCGCCACCGGGCGCATCCTCGACGTGCCCTGCGGCGACGGGCTCCTCGGCCGGGTGGTCAACGCCCTCGGCGAGCCGATCGACGGCAAGGGCCCGCTGGTCAACGTCGGCCGCCGCCGCATGGAGATCCAGGCGCCCGGCATCACCGGCCGCAAGCCGGTGCACGAGCCGATGCAGACCGGCATCAAGGCCATCGACGCCATGACCCCCATCGGCCGGGGTCAGCGCGAGCTGGTCATCGGCGACCGCAAGACCGGCAAGACCACCGTCTGCATCGACACGATCCTGAACCAGAAGGGGACGGGCGTGAAGTGCATCTACGTGGCCATCGGGCAGAAGGGGTCCACCGTCGCCAAGACGGTCGGCCTCCTCACCGAGCTCGGCGCCATGGACTACACGGTCGTCGTGGCCGCCCCGGCCTCCGACCCCGCCCCGTTCAAGTTCCTCGCCCCCTACGGCGGTTGCGCCATGGGCCAGCACTGGATGGAGAACGGTGAGCACGCCCTCATCGTCTACGACGACCTGAGCAAGCAGGCCGAGGCCTACCGCCAGCTGTCGCTCCTCCTCCGCCGCCCGCCCGGGCGCGAGGCCTACCCCGGCGACGTCTTCTACCTGCACAGCCGGTTGCTGGAGCGGGCGGCCAAGCTCAGCGACGAGCGGGGCGCCGGTTCGATGACCGCCCTCCCCGTGATCGAGACCAAGGCCGGCGACGTGTCGGCGTACATCCCCACCAACGTGATCTCGATCACCGACGGCCAGGTGTACCTGCAGGACGACATGTTCAAGTCGGGCATCCGACCCGCCGTCGACGTGGGCATCTCGGTGTCCCGCGTGGGTGGCGACGCCCAGATCAAGGCCATGAAGTCGGTGGCCGGCACCCTCAAGCTCGATCTGGCCCAGTTCCGCGAGCTCGAGGCCTTCGCCACCTTCGGCTCCGAGCTCGACGCGGTGTCCAAGGCCCAGCTCGAGCGTGGGTACCGCCTCACCGAGCTGCTCAAGCAGAACCTCAACTCGCCGATGCCGGTCGAGGAGCAGGTGGTCGTGATCTTCGCCGGCACCCGCGGCCACCTCGACGACCTCCCGGTCGCCGACATCAAGCGGTTCGAGAACGGGCTGCTCGACTTCATGCGGGTCCGTCACGCCGACGTGCTCGAGACCATCCGCAGCACGGGCAACTTCCCGAGCGAGCAGGCCATCGAAGCGGCCATCAAGTCCTTCAAGGCCGAGTTCGCCCCGTCGGCCGTCGGTGCCGCCGGCGGTCCGGCCGACATGGCCGAGGGCGAGCTGGAAACCCAGCAGGTCAGCAGCTCCGTGCACCTGCCCGAAGACGAGATCTCGGTCGAGGAGTAGGACGTGGCTGGAGGTCAGGAGCGCGTTCTTCGCCGTCGCATCAAGTCGATCGATGCGACGAAGAAGATCACGCGCGCCATGGAGCTCATCGCCGCCACCCGGGTGGTGAAGGCCCAGGAGCGGGCCTGGGCGGCGCGGCCCTACGCACAGGAGATCACCGCGGTCATCACCGATCTGGTCAAGGCCGGCGCGGCGAAGGATCACCCCCTCCTGCGCCGCAACGACGACGCCAAGACCGTGTGCCTGGTGGTCGTCACCTCGGACCGCGGCCTCTGCGGCGCCTACAACTCGTCGGTCATCCGCCTGGCGGAGCGGGAGCTGAAGGAGCGCCGGGCCGAGGGCCTGAACGTGTCCCTGGTGGTGATCGGCCGCAAGGCCGAGACCTACTTCCGGTTCCGGGGCTACGCCATGGACGCCACCATCAGCGGCGTCACCGACCGGCCGACCTACGACCACGCCCGGCAGGTGGCCCAGGCCTTCCGCAGCCGGTACGCCGACGGCGAGCTGGCGTCGGTGGCCCTCGTCTACACCGCCTACCGCAGCGCCGGGGTGCAGGAAGCCGTCATCCGCCGCTTCCTCCCGCTCAACGTCGAGGGCGGGAGCGGCCACGACGGCCCCACCGCCGACCTCGAGTACGAGCCTTCTCCCACCGGCATCCTCAACTCGCTGCTGCCGCGCTACGTCGAGAGCCGGGTCTTCTCGGCTCTGCTCGACGCCTCGGCCTCCGAGCACGCCGCTCGCCAGCGGGCCATGAAGGCCGCCACCGACAACGCCGAAGAGCTCAAGATCAACCTCACCCGCCAGATGAACCGGGCCCGTCAGGACGCCATCACCACCGAGATCATGGAGATCGTGGGCGGCGCCGAGGCCCTCAAGGCCGACAAGGTCGGCGACGAGGAGCTCCTCCCGAGCCTGCTCGTCCCCGAGCACCTCTTCGCCCAGAAGCTCGACGCCACCGATCCCGCGCACTCTGCGCACTGACGCCACCGCAGCCAGGAGAAACCGATGACGGTCATCGACAACGCAACCACCCTGAAGGACGGCCGGGTCGTGGCCATCGCCGGCCCCGTGGTCGACGTGGAGTTCCCCCGCGGGAGCTTGCCGCAGATCAACTACGCCCTCGAGCTCGAGGTCATGGTCGACGGTCAGTCCGAGAAGGTCGTGGCCGAGGTCGCCCAGCACCTGGGCGACAACCGGGTGCGGGTGGTGTGCATGAAGCCGACCGACGGCCTGCGCCGCGGGAGCCCGGTTCGCAACACCGGACGCGGCATCTCCGTGCCGGTCGGCAACGCCGTGCTCGGGCACGTGTTCAACGTCCTCGGGGAGCCGCTCGACGTGGCGTCGCTGGACGGGATCGAGGAGCGCTGGGACATCCACCGCGAGTCCCCGCCGTTCGCCGACCTCAAGCCCAAGGCCGAGATGTTCACCACGGGCATCAAGGTCATCGACCTGCTCACCCCCTACCTCAAGGGCGGCAAGATCGGCCTGTTCGGCGGCGCCGGCGTGGGCAAGACCGTGCTCATCATGGAGATGATCACCCGTGTGGCCCGCCTGCACTCCGGTGTGTCGGTGTTCGCCGGCGTGGGCGAGCGCACCCGTGAGGGCACCGACCTCGTGATCGAGATGACCGAGTCGGGCGTGCTCGAGAAGGCGGCGCTCTGCTACGGCCAGATGGACGAGCCGCCGGGTGTGCGCCTCCGCGTCGCCCTGTCGGCCCTCACCATGGCGGAGTACTTCCGCGACGTCCAGGGCCAGGACGTGCTGATGTTCATCGACAACATCTTCCGCTTCGTGCAGGCCGGTTCCGAGGTGTCCACCCTCCTCGGCCGCATGCCCTCCGCCGTGGGCTACCAGCCCACCCTCGCCGACGAGATGGGCGAGCTCCAGGAGCGGATCACGTCCACCTCCAAGGGCTCCATCACCTCGCTCCAGGCCGTGTACGTGCCCGCCGACGACTACACCGACCCGGCGCCGTTCACCACCTTCACCCACCTCGACGCCACGACCGAGCTCTCCCGCCAGATCGCCTCGCTCGGCATCTACCCGGCCGTGGATCCGCTCGCCTCCACCTCCACGATCCTCGCCCCCGAGGTCGTCGGCCAGCGCCACTACAACGTGGCCCTCCGGGTGCAGGAGATCCTGCAGCGCTACAAGGAGCTCCAGGACATCATCGCCATCCTCGGCCTCGACGAGCTCTCCGAGGAGGACCGGCTCACCGTGGACCGGGCCCGCAAGGTCCAGAAGTTCATGAGCCAGCCCACCTACGTGGCCGAGCAGTTCACCGGCGTGCCCGGCGTGAACGTCGAGATCGACGACATGATCGAGAGCTTCGAGGCCATCTGCGGCGGGGCCTGCGACGATCTGCCCGAGCAGGCCTTCCTCAACGTGGGTGGCATCGAGTCGGCCCGGGCCAAGGCCCGCGAGCTCGAGGCCAGCGCCTGATGCCCCTGCACGTCGAGCTCGTGTCGCCCGAAGAGGCGGTGTGGTCGGGCGAGGCCTCGATGGTCATCGGCCGCACCGTCGGCGGCGGCGACATCGCCTGGATGACCGGCCACGCGCCGTTCCTCGGCGCGCTCGACACCTGCGTGATCCGCGTGCAGCTGATCGACAACACGATCGAGAAGATCGCGGTGAAGGGCGGGTTCATCGAGGTCAGCAACGACTCGGTGAAGATCCTCTCCGACCAGGCCGAGAAGCCCGAGCACGTCGACCCCGACCGTGCCCGCGTCGACCTGCAGTGGGCCGAGGAGGAGCTGCGCAAGCTCCAGGCCCAGGGCGACGGCGCCGGTGGCGCCGCGCTGGCCGAGGCCGAAGAGGCCGTGCGCTGGCACAAGCTGCGCCTCGACGCCGCCGGCCACGGCGCCCCCGCCGCCGGCCACTGATCTCCTGATCTTCCTTGGGTGCGTAAGGGCGCGCATAGCGCACCCTTACGCACCCAAGGGTGTTGCGCCGGCGGGGTGCACGCGCCCGCTACCGTCGGCGCCGTGACCGCCGAGCCGCGCCGTCCGCCGGGCGAGCGCCCGGCCGGTACCGGTGCCGGCGCCGCCGTGGTCACCGGCGTGGCCTGTGTGGTGGCGACGGTCCTGGCCGTGGCACGGGGCCTGGCCGTCGAGGGTGGCGGCCGGTTCGACGTCGACGAGGCCATCTACCGCGGCACCGTCGACGCGATGCGCACCGGCGCCGGCTACTACGACGCCATGCGGGACGCCATCGTCGCCCACCAGGGCGTCGGCCCCCAGCACGTGTGGGCGGTCCGGCCGCCGCCCGCCTACCTGCTGTTCCGGCTGGCTCCGCCCGACGCGTGGCGGTGGCTCGTGGCCGTCCCCGTGCTGGCGACGGTGGTGGCCCTGGCCCGCCTGGCCGGCCGGGCGTCGGCCGCCTGGTGGGCGCCGGCGGCGGCGGCCACGGTCAGCCTGCTGTGGTTCGGCCAGTACACGCCGCACCTCACGCTCCATGCCGAACTGTGGGCCCTCCCGCTCGTGGCGTGGGGACTCGTCTTCGTGGGACGCCGACCGTGGGCGGCGGCCGTGCTCCTCTGTGGGGCCGGGCTGGTGCGGGAGACCGCCGTGGTCGCGCTGCTGGCGGCGGTGGCGGTGGTGGTCCTCGCCGGGATCGGCGTCGCGGGCGGATCGTCGTCCTCGACGCGCCGGCGGTCCGCCGTGCCGTGGCTCGTGGCCATCGGGGCGTGGCTGGGCGGGTTGGCCCTGCACGCCACGCTGGCGGCCCGGGTCGTGGCGCCACCGGCGATCGACCCGGCCCGGGCCGACCCGCCCTTCTTCAACGCCGACGTGCCGTTCGACTACCGGGTCTCGTCGTTGCTGATCGGGACCTCGTGGCCCGAGCGCCTGGTCGCGGCGGCGGTGCTCGTGGCCGGCGCGGTCGGACTGGGGCGGACGTGGCGGACCGATCCCGCCGTCCCCGCGGTCGCCGGCGCGGTCGGGATCCTCGCCCTCGCCACCGTGGTGGCGGCCCGGCCCTACTGGCAGGTGCTCTGGGCCCCTCTGCTGCTGGCCTGGGTCCCCGCTGCGGTCGCCCCCACCGGTGGCGCCGCCGTCGAGCCGAACGAGGTCGGGCCGGGCGAGGTCGGGCTTCCGTCCAGACCCGCCACCGCATAACCTGACACCCGTGTCAGGAAACGCGCCCTCCAGTCCCTCGCCCGTGCCCGCGCCGACGTCGGCGTCGGGGGCCGCACTCCCCAAGGTGATCAGCGTCGACGACCACGTCGTCGAGCCCCCGCACGTGTGGCAGACGTGGCTCCCGGCCAAGTACCGGGAGAAGGGGCCGCGCGTGGTACGGGAGCGGTGGGCCCCGTTCGTCCACAAGGCCGGCGCCCGGTACGAGAACACCGTCGACCCCGACGGCGAACCCGGCGACTGCTGGGTGTTCGAGGACCGCGTGATCTACGTCCACAAGAAGTTCGTGGCCATCCCGCTGGAGGCCACGCCGGGCGGCGACGTGACGAAGTTCGACCGCACGGTGATGGAGATGACACCGATCACCTACGACGACATGCGGCCGGGCTGCTACGAACGGGACGCCCGGGTGGCGGACTTCGAGCTCAACTGGGTCGACGGCTCGCTTCCCTTCCCGACCTTCCCCCGGTTCTGCGGCCAGACCTTCCACGAGGCCAACGACAAGGACCTGGCCCTGGCCTGCGTCCGGGCCTACAACGACTGGATGGTGGAGGAGTGGTGCGGGCCCTCCGGCGGGGTGAACATCCCGCTCGGGATCATGCCCCTATGGGACCCCGCCCTCGCCGCGGCCGAGATCCAGCGCAACGCCGACCGGGGGGTGCGGGCCTTCTGCTTCTCGGAGATCCCGCCCCGGTTGGGGCTGCCGTCGATCCACACCGAGCACTGGGACCCGGTGTTCCAGGTGTGCAACGACAACGACGTCGTGCTCTGCATGCACATCGGCTCGTCGTCGACCACGCCGGCCGCGTCCCCCGACGCACCCGAGGCGGTGGGCGGCACCCTGGCGTTCAACAACTCGTTCGCGTCGCTGGCCGACTGGCTGTTCTCCGGCAAGCTCATCGACTACCCGAACCTCAAGCTGGCCTACTCCGAGGGCCAGATCGGCTGGATCCCCTATGCCCTGGAGCGGGCCGACACCGTCTGGGAGCACCACGACGCCTGGATGCACACCAAGCAGCGGATCCCCGAGCCGCCGTCGTCGTACTACTGGGGGCGGATCTTCGGCTGCTTCACCGCCGACCACCACGGGCTGGCCAACCTCGGGGCCGTCGGCGAGGACAACATCTGCTTCGAGACCGACTACCCGCACACCGACACCACGTGGCCCTTCACGAAGGCCTACATCGAGAAGATGGTGGTGGGCCTGTCCGACGTGGTGGCCTACAAGGTCCTCCGCGGCAATGCCATCAGGATGCTCAGCTTGGACCGCGTCTGACCGGGGTGCCCCTTCCCTCGTCTGGATGCAGATCGCGGCTCGTCTGTCGCTCGTTGCATCCAGACGGCGAACTGACGGCCGACGCCGGACCGGCGGCGGTCAGGCGCCGAGGGTGAAGGTGCCGGGGCCGAGGTTGCGGAGGGCGCCGACCACCACGGTCGTGGCGGACAGCCGCACGTCGCCGGCGAAGCCGAGGCGGGCCCCGGGGGCGTAGATCTGGCCGGTGACGGACCAACTGCACCCGGTTGGGCGGGTCAGGTCGAGGTCGTTGGTGTTCGACGCGGGCTGCACGATGGCGATGCCGGCGTAGGCCCCGGACGGCGGGGCGGACAGGGTCACCGACGTGCAGCTGTCGATGTGCATCGCCCCGCTGCGGATGACGATCGTGACGCCGCTGCCGGTCAGCCGGGAGCCCGCCGCCATGGTGAGTCCAGGCAGGTCGTACACCCCCGGCGCCATCGTCACGACGGCCCCGCTCTTGAGGTTGAGGGGCGATGCGTACTGCCCCGGCTGCAAGGAGACGGCCGACGAGATGTCGCCCCCGCTGCGGGCGGTGCCGCCGCCGGGAGCGCCGAGCCCGGCGTGGGGGTCGGCGTTGGTCGGCTGCCGCTGGAGGAGCGTGCCGGTGACCGTCCCTCCGCCCGTGAGCACCCCACTCAGCCGGAGCGACGTCGCCGACACCGAGGAGCCAGGGGCCAGGGTGCCCCCGCAGTTGCTGGCCACGTCGCCGGCCGCCACGATCGAACCGCCCGAGGCCAGCGTCAGCGATTCCGTGCAGCTCAGCCGCCCGAGCACCAGCAGCCGGAGAACGGCGCGAGGGGCCGGGCTCGTGGTGGTGGTGCTCGACGGCGCCCGGGTGGTGGTCGTGACGCTCGCGCTCGTGGGGGTCGGGCCGGCGGTCGCCGAGGTGGTGGGCGCGTCGGCGCCGCCGGGCCCCGGCGCGACCGGTAGGCCCCCGCCGGGCGGGGTGGACGGACCGTCGGTCCGCACCGCCCCCGCTGGTGCGGACCCTGCGGACCCGCCGTCGCCGCCGTCGCCGCCGGTCCCGCCGGTCCCGGTTCCGGAAGTTCCTGACGGCTCGCCCGGCGCGGCGGGGCCATCGGCCGGCGTCGCCAGGGTGGTGCTCGACGCCGGTGACGGGGCAGCCGTCGCGCGCTCGTCGATGAGGATGCCGTCGCCGACACCGGCCGGCAGGTCGGCCTCACGGAGCCGGGCCACGGCGACGCCGCCGGTCGCCAGCAAGGCGACGGCGGCGAACGCCGCGCCGGCCCGCCGAGCGGTGGACGACCTGGTGGAGCGGGGCAGCTCACCGAGCTCGACCACCTCGGACCCAGGCGGCGGGTCCGCCTCGGCGAGGCCGGCGGGTCCCCCGGAGGCGGCGAGGACCTCACGCGCTGCCCCCGCAGCGGCGGCGACGTGTCGGGCCGCGACAGCGGGATCGATCGCGGGCATCGGCCCGCCCAACCCGCGCAGCAGATCCTCCAACGACGGCGGGTCACCCGGCCCTTCGGCCCCGAACGCGCCGGTCAACGGAGCCCCCGCTGGAGGTCCATCGTCACGGTCCCGCTGGGGGCCGTGCGTCGCGTCGCCCGTCGCCGCACGCCTGCACATCGTCGGGGCGTCGCCGGAGGATACGGGTCGATGGGCTCACCGACCGGCATCGCCGCCGGTGCGCGGCCCCGCGCGCCCGCCCGCATCGGCGCCCGGACGCCCGTCATCGCACCACGGCCGGCGAGACGGCGAGTCGTCGGCGCAACGATTGGAGCCCGCGCAGGTGGAGGGCCTTCACGGCTCCCACGGATTTGCCCAGCACACCGGCGGTGTCGACCAGGCTCAGGTCGGCCACGTAGACGAGGAGCAGGACGTCGCGCTGGTCGGGCGCGAGCTGCCGGATCAGCGTGTGCAGCTGTGATCGATGGAAGTGCTCGTCGGCGATGTCCTGCGCCGCGCCGACGATCCCCTTGCCGTCTCGCAGGTCGGGGGGCATCGCGGCCTCGATGTCGCCGCGGGGTTCCGACGGTTGCCGAGCCTGTCGGCGGTGGTGGTCCACCATCCGATGGTGGGCGATCGTGAAGATCCAGGAGCGGAAGTGCTCCATGTCGCCTTCGAAGGCATGGAGGCTCCGGGCGGCGTCGAGGAACGTGTCGCCGAGCACGTCCTCGGCGTCCCGCACGCCCCGGGACTGGAGATAGCGCAGCACGGCGGGTGCGACGTCGTCGTAGACGCGTCGCCACGCGGCCTCGTCTCCGAGCACCGCGGCGGCGAGGCACGCGTCGTCGAGCCTGCCCGCGTCGCCGCGGCTCGGCTCTATGTCGGCTTGTTCTGCCATCGAATCTGGGCGGCGAACCTGCCGCCGATCGATCGCTCGATGCCCATCGAGCAGGCGCGCCTCTCGCCTCGATCGGGTTCGCCGGAGGTGGTGGGGACGGCCATGCGACGGCGGCATGGTGACGGACGGGAATGGCACGGACTTGGTTTTCGTCGGGCCGCTGAGCAGCAGACCACAGTCGGGGTTCGACCTCGGTTCCGCGTAGGTAAACGTTTGGCAAAGTCATACGGAAATAGGCCGAACGGCCCATTTCCGCCCGGCGGGGACCGTCGTTTGCCCGCTCGAGTCGTACGTACGGCTCGTGTGTAATGGCCGGAAGGGGGCTTCAATGGCCGCACCAGGATCTACCCGGGCGCGCGGTGACGAAGGCGCGGTGCTCGTCGAGGCGGCGCTGGTCCTGCCGTTCCTGTTCATGCTGATCTCCGCGCTGGTGGACTTCGGCCTCGGCCTGAACGACTCGCAGTCGGTTCGCCAAGGGGCCATGGACGGGGCGCGTCAGATCGCCGTGGGCAACATCGGGAGCTTCTCGTGCACCCCGTCGTCCGTCAGCGGCACGTGGTCCCAGTCCACCAACGTCATCTGCCTGGTCAAGAACCGCACGAACATCTCGGCCCAGTCGAACGTGCGGGTGGCCATCGCCTGGCAGACGTCGGGGACGTGCAACAGCGGCGGCACGGCCTCGGGGGCCGCGCCCTGCACCAAGAAGGGCGACCCGATCGCCATCTGCGTGCAGTACCCCTTGCGGTCCTACAGCGGGTTCTGGAACTTCATCCCGTCGGGGTCCGTCGTCAAGACCCAGGTGGTGGAGCGGCTCGAGAAGGACATGACAACGGTGCCGACGGCGGTGCCGGTGCAGGAGGCGGCGCCGTCGGGATCGAACTGGTCGTGGTGCACCGCCCCGACGCCGTGAGGCGCGGCCGAGGGTGGCAGACGGGCGTGGCTGCACCGCCGGGCCCGAGGCAGGAACTTCAGAACGGAGATGTGGTGGATCGCTCAGCTCGCTTGGCAGGACGGCTTCGATCGGACGACAGCGGTACCCGCTGTCGGGGCGATCGCGGGCTCTCGAGTGTGATGGTGGGGCTGTTGCTCGTCCCCCTCGTGGCCATCAGTGCCTTCGCCGTGGATCTCGGCGCGGACCGCTCGTGGCGGCGCCAGTCGCAGAACTCGACCGACTCGGGGGCGCTGGCCGGCGCCATCGTCGTCGGCTCGGGGGGCGGCGCCTCGACCGCCCGCGGCGAGGCGGCTGAGGTGGCGGCCCGCAACATCCTGCGCGACCAGTCGGCGACCGTCACCGCCGGGTCGACCTACACGGGCGCGTCGACCTGTGCCGGAGCGATCCCCATCGTGACGCCGTCGTTGTCGACCACGACCTGCTACACCTCGACGTCCGGGGGCACGACCGTGTACCTGGCGGTCGCCAATCCGTACAACCACAACCTCTTGCCGACGGCCAACTCCCTGGCCGACGACAAGCTGGTGTGGGTGCGGGCGTGCAAGCGGCAGGATCACGCCTTGGGCGGCGTCATCGGGCAGCGGAGCCTCAACATGTGCACGGACTCGGTGGCGCGGAACACCGTCGCTCAGCAAGGCCCCACCATCTACGCCA
>JAKOVR010000105.1 GCA_029782025.1 Actinomycetes bacterium
ACGAGGGTGCCGTAGCTCCAGTTCACGTCGGCCAGCCGACGCTGGTAGCGGGGGCAGTCGTCCGGGCACCGCCACGGCGCCTCGGGGGCCAGATCGAGGTCGCACTTGCGCACCGTCTCGCCGTTGGCGTACGTCCGGCTCTCGAAGTGCTTGCAGTCCTGCCGCATCGGCATGCCCGCCCCCGACGGATCAGTGCAGGCCGGGGCGCTCGCGGGGCGCGGAGGGGCTCGGCCGTTGCGACGGCGGCCGTCCGGACTGTCCCGGGCGGTGCATCTTCTGGCTGGCCTGGGTGAGCTTGCGCGCCTCTTCGGAGATGCGGTGGCCCTCGGCCAGGGAGATGGCGGCGGTGGTCGCCCGGTGCTCGGTCTCGTGGCCCTGATGGATCACGAGCTCGGTCTCCCCGATCCGCACGACGTTGCCGGCCTGGACGATCATCGGCTCGGCGATGCGCTCGCCGTCGATGTAGGTGCCGTTGGCGCTGCCGAGGTCTTCCACCACCAAGCCGACCGCGGTGGGATCGAGCTTGGCGTGACGACGGGACGCCGTCGGGTCCTCGATCAGGATCCCGTCGCAGTCGCGACCGACCTCGACCTCGACCTCGACGGTGACCACCCGTGGGGAATGGCCCGGTTCGGTGACCTGCACCCAATAGCCGCTCATCGGTTTCCTACCTCGATCTCGTCCCCAGCACGCCTGCCGCAGCTACTTCTTCATCACCAGCAGGAGGATGACCACCACCACGGCGATGGCCACCACGGCACCGATCACGATCACCATGGTGTTCCCGCCACCCGCGGCCGCCGCCGGTTCGGCCGGGGCCGGCGCCGCGTCCGGCTGGGGAGCCTCGGCCTTGGCGGCCGCGACCATGTTCTGGAGGTCCTCGCCGCTGAGCATGACGGTCTCTTCCTTGCGCTTCTCCTCGCGGGAGCCGCGGAAGTCGCCCTGATCACTCACCTGGAATCCCCTTTCGTGGGCTTGCCCGGGGCGAGTCTAGATCCCCCCGGAGCAGCGCACAGGGACATCACCCGACCGAGCCCTCCATCTGGAGCTCGATCAGCCGCGACCACTCCACCGCGTACTCCATCGGGAGGGTGCGGGTGACGGGCTCGATGAAGCCGTTGACCACCATGCCCATGGCCTGCTCCTCGGACAACCCGCGGCTCATCAGGTAGAAGAGCTGCTCGTCGGCCACCTTCGACACGGTGGCCTCGTGGCCGATCACGGCGTCGTGGGCGCCGACCTCCATGTAGGGGAAGGTGTCGCTGACCGAGTCCCCGTCGAGGATGAGGGCGTCGCACTGGACGTGGCTCTTGCAGCCGTACGCGTCGTCCTCGACCCGGACGAGCCCGCGGTAGCTGGTACGACCGCCGTCCTTGCTGATGGACTTCGACACGATCTTGCTGGTGGTCTCCGGGGCGGCGTGCACCATCTTGGCCCCGGTGTCCTGGTGCTGCCCGGCGCCGGCGTAGGCCACCGAGAGGACCTCACCCGACGCCTTCGGGCCCATCAGCCACACCGCCGGGTACTTCATGGTGAGGCGCGACCCGATGTTGCCGTCGATCCACTCCATGTGCCCTTCGGCCTCGACCCGGGCCCGCTTGGTGACCAGGTTGAAGACGTTGTTGGACCAGTTCTGGATCGTGGTGTAGGTGACGCGGGCGCTGGGCTTGACGATGATCTCCACCACGGCGGAGTGCAGCGAGTCCGAGGTGTACACCGGGGCCGAGCACCCTTCGATGTAGTGCACCTGGCTGCCCTCGTCGGCGATGATCAGCGTGCGCTCGAACTGCCCCATGTTCTCGGCGTTGATCCGGAAGTAGGCCTGCAGCGGCATGTCGACCGTGACGCCCGGGGGCACGTAGATGAAGGACCCGCCGCTCCACACCGAGGTGTTGAGGGCCGAGAACTTGTTGTCGTTCTTCGGGATGACGGTGCCGAAGTACTGCTTCACCAGCTCGGGGTACTCCCGCAGGGCGGTGTCCATGTCGCAGAACACCACGCCCAGCTTCTCGAGGTCGGCCCGGTTGCGGTGGAACACCACCTCGCTCTCGTACTGGGCGGTGACGCCGGCGAGGTACTTCCGCTCCGCCTCGGGGATCCCGAGCTTCTCGTAGGTCTCCTTGATCGCGTCGGGGAGCTCTTCCCACTCGTCGACCTGCCCCTGGGTGGGCTTGATGTAGTAGTAGATGTCGTCGAAGTAGATCTCCGACATGTCGCCACCCCATGAGGGCATCGGCCGCTTGCGGAAGTGGCGCAGCGAGGTGAGGCGCTCGTCGAGCATCCACTGGGGCTCGCCCTTCATCCAGGACATCTCCCGGACGATGTCCTCGGTGAGGCCGCGCTTGGGCTTGTAGACGTAGTCCTCGGCGTCGCTCCAGCCCAGCTTGTAGCGGGAAAGGTCGAGGCCGATGTCGGTGGTGCTCATGGTGGCCCTCCGGACCGGCCGGGCGGCGCGCCCGGCCGAATTTCTCCTATGGCGATAGTAACAATACCCGATGATCAGGCCGGGTGCACACGCAGGATGGCGCCCGGGTCCGCATCCTGAGCCACGAAGAGGTCGCCGTCAGGGCCCTGCACCGCCACCCGCAGGCGGCCCTGGTCGGTGACGGCGCCGGCCTGGGCCACCACCGCGCCGGCGGCGTCGAGGCTGAGGATCCGGAGTTGCGCGCCCTTGAGCGCGGCCACGACCAGCGCCCCGTCCCACGCCTTCCACTGCGCCCCGGTGACGAACCCGGCCCCCGACGTGGCGATCGTGGGGCACCCCGACGACCAGGTGGCGACCTTGGCGCCGGGGAAGGCGGCGAGGTCGGTCATCGGGACGCTTTCGTTGTAGCCGACGCTCCCGTCGGTGGGCACCGGGTTCCAGCCGTAGTTGGCCCCGGCCACCATGACGTTGACCTCGTCGTCGCAGGTCGGACCGTGCTCGACCGCGAACGCCATGCCGTCAGCAGGGCGGAAGGCCAGGCCCTGGGCGTTGCGGTGCCCGTAGTTGTAGATCTCGGGACGGAAGGGCGGGCCGGCGTTGCCGGCCGCGGGCGCCCCGTCACGGTCGACGCGCAGGACCTTGCCCCCGAGGCTGGCCGGGTCCTGCGGGAAGGTGCCGGTGGCGGCATCGCCGGCGGTGACCCACAGGTAGCCGTCGGGCCCGAACCGGGTGCGACAGCCGGCGTGGCGGCCGGCCTGCCCGAGAGCGTTCACGGGCAGCCCGGTGAGGATGTCGGTACGCCCGCTCAGGGCGGTGTACGCCGCGTCGACCTGCCACCGGGCGACGCGGATGTCGCGGCTGCCGCCCTGGTTGGCGAGGAAGCAGGCGAAGACGGAGCGGTTCGAGGTGAACGCGGGATCCACCGCCAGCCCCATGAGCCCGGCCTCCCCGAGCACCTCGATGTCGGCGGGGCCGCCGAGGGTGTGCACCGCGCCGCCGACGAAGGCGTGGATGGCACCGGTCTTCTCGGTGAAGAGCATGGTGCCGTCCGGAGCGAAGGCGATGTCCCACGGACGGTGGAGCCCGCCGACCTCCACGCTGACCGTGAGCGCCGGGGCCTCGGGCGGCGGAGGTGGCGGCGGGGGCGGGGCGACGACGCAACCCGCCACCGCCGCCAGCAGCGGGACGGCGGCGAGCCGGGCGAAACGGAACCGGCGGGCGCGGAGCATCGACCGAAGGGTACCGGGCTCCCGGCCCGGTCGTTCCTCTACACTCCTGGCCTCTCCCTGGGGGGCCGGGAGAGCGCCCGATCGCCCGGAAAGCTGACCATGCACGACCCTCATCTGCGGGCGGACGAACGAGGCGGCACCGACGCGGACGACGGGCACGAGCCCGTGCTCGGCAACGTCGAGTTCCGGGTCCTGGCCGAGCACGCCCCGATCGGGATCGTGCTGGCCAACCGCCACCTCCGCATCGTGTTCGTCAACCCCCGCTTCCGCGAGATCACCGGGTGGACCGGCTCCCTCCCCGCGTCGACCCTCGACCTCGCGCCCGTCGTCCACCCGGACGACCGGGACCGCATCGCCCACCTCTACCAGGAGGCCCGGTCCGGCGGCACGGAGCTCGAGGCCGAGTTCCGGGTCCTCCGGCCCGACGGCGAGGAGCGCACGGTGGTGATCCGGGGGGCGCTGGTGCACGCCGGTGGCGCGGCCGACGGTCGTCCCGACGGGGTCATCGGCACGCTCGTCGACGTCACCGAGCAGCGGCGGGCCGAGGCGGAGCGAGCCAACGAGGAGCGGCGCTACCGCGACCTCGTCACCCGCTCGGCGGTCGGGCAGGCCGTCTACGACATGGACGGCGTGCTCGTCGACGTCAACCGCTCCTGGGCCGACCTGCTGGGCTACGAACCCGCCGAGGTGGTGGGATCCCGGGCCATCGACCACGTCCACCCCGACGACCGGCGCGCGCTGGTGAGGAAGGTCGAGGACCTCGTCGCCGGCAGCATCCGCTTGATCGAGAACGAGCGCCGGTTGCTCCGCCGCGACGGGTCGTCGGTGTGGGTGGCGAGCACCATCACCATCGAGCGCGACCTCGACGGCACCCCGCGGCACTTCCACTCGATCGTGGTCGACATCGACGAGCGCAAGCGGGCCGAGCTGGCCCTCCATGACCACGAGCGCCAGTACGCCGCGGTGGTGTCGTCCATGCACGACGGCCTCGTGGTGCACGACGACGCTGGCGTACTGCTGGCCAACGCCAGTGCGGCCCGCATCATGGGGCTTCCCGAGGATCAGCTGTCGGACGGCACCCTGCTCGCCCGCATCGAGGTGTGCGACGCCGCCGGCACGCCCCTCGCCCTCCATGAGCGGCCGTCGATGATCGCGTTGCGCGAGGGCCGGGCCTGCCACGGCGTGATCCAGGGCATCCGCGCCCTCGACGGCACGTTGCGGTGGTGCCTGACCAACGCCGTGCCGCTCTACCACTCGGGCGACGACGGGCCGCCCTATGCCGTGGCCCTCATGTTCTCCGACATCACGGAGCGCCAGAAGGCCGAGGACGAGCTGCGCCAGAGCGAGGAGCGGTTCCGGACCCTGGCCGACGCGCTCCCCGTCGGCGTCTACCACGCCGACGCCACCGGCGACCTGCTCTACGTGAACCCACGGTGGGTCGAGATCAGCGGGACCGGGCTCGACCAGGCCGGCGACGTCAAGTCGCTCCACCGGGTCCATCCCGACGACCTCGAGGCCTTCCGGGCCGAGCTCCGGCGCGCCTTCGCCGACCACTCGCCGTTCCACGCCCGGTACCGGCTGCGGAGCGCCACCGGTGAGGAGCGGTGGGTGAGCTCCCGCGGCGCCGCGGTCTTCGCCCCGGACGGCACCACGGTGGAGGCGTTCGTCGGGTCGATCGAGGACATCACCCCGCTGGTGACCGCCCAGGAGGAGACCCACCGTCTGGCCGGGATCGTCGAATCGACCAGCGACATGGTGGGCATCGCCGACCAGCGCACCGACACCTTCGTGTACCTCAACGCCGCGGCCAGGGAGGCGTTCGGTCTGGTCGACGTCGACGTCACCACCGTGCGTGACTCCTCGTTCATGACCGACGAGACCCGCCGACGGATGCACGACGAGATCCTCCCCGTCCTGCGCCGCGGTCAGAACTGGAGCGGCGAGCTCACGATGCTCGGCGGTGACGGGCAGGTGATCCACGTCTGGCAGTCGATGACCCCCGAGATCGACGGCGAAGGCGTGCTCACCCACATCTCGTCGGTGGGACGCGACGTCACCGAGCAGCGCCGGGAGCAGGAGGAGCTGGTGCGTCGGGCCAGCCACGACGACCTGACCGGCCTCCCCAACCGGACGCTGCTCCTCGAACACCTCGATGCCGCCCTCGCCGCCGCCGGCGACGACGACACCCACCTGGCTCTGCTGTTCGTCGATCTCGACCGCTTCAAGCACGTCAACGACTCCCTCGGCCACACCGCCGGCGACGCCCTCCTCGTCGAGGCGGCCGAGCGCATCAGGGCCGTGCTCCGCCCCACCGACATCGTGGCCCGCATCGGCGGCGACGAGTTCGTGATCCTCTGCCTCGACGTCACCGACGAGAAGCACGCCGTCGCCTGCGCCAACCGGGTGAGCGCGGCCCTCGAGCGGGCGCCGTTCCTGCTCGAGGGCGCCGAGGTGAGCGTCACGGCGTCGATCGGGATCGCCCTGTCGGGCCCGGGGAAGGCCGAGCGCAGCGCCACCCACCCCGAGGCCATCCTCCGCGACGCCGACGCCGCCATGTACCGGGCCAAGGACCTCGGGCGAGCCCGCCTCGAGATCTTCGACGAGCACATGCGGGCCCGCTCCGCTCAGCGGGTCCACCTCACCGACCAGCTCACGTCCGGGATCGAATCGGGCGCCATCGAGGTGCACTACCAGCCGTGCGTCGACCTCCGGACCGGCCGGGTGACCAGCGTCGAGGCCCTGGCCCGGTGGCGCCACCCGGACCGGGGGGTCCTCGGTCCCAAGGAGTTCATCGAGCTGGCCGAGGAGACGGGGCTCATCGTCGGCCTGGGCCTCGTCGTGCTCTCCAAGTCCTGCATCCAGGCCCGGGAGTGGGAGCGGGCGCTGGGCAACGCCATGCCGCGGGTCCACGTCAACCTCTCGGCCCGCCAACTCACGGCCAGCAACCTCCCGGACCTGGTCCGGGGCGTGCTGGCCGACACCGAGCTCACCCCCCACCGGCTGTGCCTCGAGATCACCGAGAGTGTGCTGATGGAGGACGCCGAAGCGGTGCTCGACACGCTGGCCGACCTGAAGGCCATCGGCGTGTCGCTCGCCATCGACGACTTCGGCACCGGGTACTCGTCGCTGTCGTACCTCCGCCGGTTCCCGGTCGACGTGCTCAAGGTCGACCACTCCTTCGTCGACGGCCTCGGGCCCGACGCCGAGGACTCCGCCATCGTGGAGGCCATCGTCGGGCTGGCCCGCACCCTCCAGCTCGAGGCCATCGCCGAAGGCGTGGAGACCGAGGACCAGGTGCGGCTCCTGAAGAAGCTGGGCTGCGGCTCGGCGCAGGGCTTCTACTTCGCCCGGCCGGCGCCACCCGACGCCGTCACCGCCCTGCTCCAGGACGGCTTCGTGCTCTAGGTCGGCTTCGTGCTCTAGGTCGACGCCGGCACGGCGGCGGGGTCGTGGTGCCCCGACCACGCCGCGAACAACGCGGCGTACCGGCCGCCGGCGGCCACGAGCTCCCGGTGCGACCCGAGCTCCACCAGCTGTCCGTCGGCCACCACGCCGACCCGGTCGGCCCGCTCGGAGGTGGACAGCCGGTGGGCGATGACCACCACGGTCCGGCCCTCCATCAACCGGGCGAGGGCCAGCTCGACCGCGTGCTCCGTGCCCGGGTCGAGCGAGGAGGTCGCCTCGTCGAGCACCAGGACAGCCGGGTCGACCAGCGCGGCGCGGGCCAGCGACACGAGCTGGCGCTCGCCGGCCGACAGCCGTGCCCCCCGCTCCCGCACCGGGGTGTCGAGGCCCTCGGCCAGGGCGGCGAAGCGCTCGTAGGCCCCGACGGCCCGCAGGGCGTCGTCGACCTCGGCGTCGCTGGCGCCCGGGCGGGCGATGCGCACGTTCTCCCGGATGGAGCCGGCGAACAGGAACCCCTCCTGCGGGATGACCACGATGCGGTCGCGCAGCGACGAGAGGGTGGCGTCACGCAGATCGACGCCGCCGAAGGTGACCGAGCCCGACCGCGGGTCGTAGAACCGGGCCATCAACTTGGCCAGCGTGCTCTTGCCGGCGCCGGTGGGCCCGACCAGGGCCAACTTCTCCCCCGGGGCGACCTCGACGCTGACCCCGTCGAGCACGATCGGCCCCTCGCCGCCCGGGTCACCTTCGGCGTCGGCCCCGTCGGATGCGCCGTAGGCGAACGTGACGGCGTCGACGGCGAGGACGCCGCCGACGGGGAGGTCGACGGCGCCGGGACGCTCCGGCACGTCGCTGCCGGTGTCGAGGAGGCCGAAGAGCTTGCGCAGGCCGGCGCCGGCGGACTGCACCGTGTTGAACAGCTGACTGAGCTGGTTCACGGGCTCGAAGAGGTTGTTGAGCGTGAGGACGAAGAAGACGATCGAGCCCACCGGGATCGATCCCTGGATCGCCATCCACCCGCCGACCCCGATGGCCACCGCGGTGGTCCCGAAGCCGGCCAGCTCGATCACCGGCAGGTACCAGCTCTGCACCCAGACCGACCGCATGTGGGCCTCGAGGAGGTGCTCGCTGTCGGTGCGGAACCGGCGCACCTGCTCCTCCTCCCGGGCGAAGGCCTGGATCACCCGCACCCCGGCGATGCCCTCCTGGAGCCGCGACAAGGTCGAGGCGATGGCGTCGCGCACGTGCAGGTAGGCCCGGTTGGCGTCGCGCTGGAACTTCACCGACGCACCGACGACGAAGGGCAGGGCCACCAGGCAGACCAGCAGCAGCTGCCACGACACGAGCGCCAGCGCCACCATCGAGAAGGCGAGGAGCAGGATGTTGCTGATGAGCTGGATGAGGCCGAACTGCACCAGCTCGGCCAGCGAGTCGACGTCGGAGGTCATCCGGGACACGAGCACCCCGGCCTTGGAGCGGTCGAAGAAGGTCATCGACAGGCCGGTGAGGTGGCGGAACACCCGGTTGCGCAGGTCGCGCAGGAGTCCCTCCCCGGCCCGGCTGAGGTTCATGATCAGCCGCCGCGACACGACGTAGGCGAGGACGGCGGTCACGATGTTGGCCAGCACGGCCCGGAACAGCACGGCCTTGTCGCGCTTGACGATCCCCTCGTCGATCCCGTACTTCACGAACCAGGGCATGGCCAGCGCGGCGACGGTCGAGAGGACGACCAGCGCGATGGCCCGGACGGTCTCCCGCCGGTAGGGCCGCAGCATCGGCACGAGGCGCCGGACCAGCGCGCCGGCCTGGCGGCGGTCGAGCCGGTCGGCCTGGTCGACCGCCCCCTCCATCATCACGGTGCCACCACCTCTTCGTCCGCCCGCTCCCCCACCGCCGGCTCCCCGGGACGGTGGACGGCGGCCAGCACCTCGCGGTAGCGGGCGTTCGAGGCGAGCAGCTCGTCGTGACGGCCCGACGCCACGATGTGGCCGCCGTCGAGCAGGACGACCCGGTCGGCGAGGGCGATCGTGGCCGGGCGGTGGGCGATGATCAGCGTGGTGCGACGGTGCATGACCTCGGCCAGCGCGTCGCGGATCTCGTGCTCCTTGGTGGGGTCCACCGCCGACGTGGCGTCGTCGAGCACCAGCACCCGGGGGTCGGCCAGGATGGCGCGGGCGATGGCGATGCGCTGGCGCTGGCCGCCCGACAGGGCGAACCCCCGCTCCCCCACCGGCGTGTCGTACCCGTCCGGCAAGGCCTCGATGAACTCGTGGGCGCCGGCGAGGAAGGCGGCACGGCGGATGGCGTCGTCGTCGGCGTCGGGCCGACCGAACGCGATGTTGGCGGCGATGGTGTCCGAGAAGAGGAACGTGTCCTCGAACACGATCGACACCGCCCGGCGGAGCTCGCCCAGCCGGAGATCCCGGATGTCGACGCCGTCGAGGGTCACCTCGCCCCCGTCGACGTCGTAGAAGCGCAGGAGCAGTCTTGCCACCGTGGACTTGCCGCTGCCGGTGGGGCCGACGAGGGCCACCGACTCCCCCGGGGCCAGCTCGAGGTCGAACCGGTCGAGGACCGGCGGTCCGTCGTCGTGGTAGGCGAAGGTGACGTCGCGGAAGACGACATGGCCGGTGCCCGATCCCCGGGCCGGGAGGGCGCGAGGGGCGGGCGGATCGACGATGGCCGCCGGCGTGGCCAGCACCTCCTGCACCCGCTGCGCCGAGGCGCCGGCCCGCTGGGCCTGGGCGATGATCATGCCGAGCATCCGCAGGGGCCAGATCATGAGGCCGATGTAGACGTTGAAGGCCACGAGCTGGCCCAGGCTGAGCGACCCGTCGATCACCTGCAGGCCGCCATAGGCCAGCACGCCGACCACGCCGACGCTCGGCAGGAGGTCCATCCCGGGGAGGAACCGGGCCCGCACCCGAGCCGCCGCCATGCTGGCGTCGTAGAGCTGGTCGGCCTCGGTGGCGAGACGGGCCTGCTGCACGCCCTCGGCGCCGAGGCCCTTGACGACGCGGATGCCGCCCACCGTCTCCTCGACCACCGTGGCCAGATCGGCCGACTCCTGCTGGATCGCCAGCGACGCCGGGTGCAACCGCTGCCCGAACCGTCGGGCCACGATGTTGAGCACGGGCAGGCTGCCGACAGCGAGGGCGGTGAGGACGGGATCGGTCGCCACCATGATCCCGGCGATGGCCAGCACGGTGACCCCGTTCGAGATGGTCAGCGGGATCAACACGACGAGGTTCTGGATCTGCAGGAGGTCGGCGTTGGCCCTGCTCATGAGGTCGCCGGTCGAGGAGCGGTCGCTGAAGGCGGCGTGGAGGGCGACGATGTGCCCGAAGAGCTGCTCGCGCAGGCTCGCCTCCATCTCCCGGCTGACCTTGAAGGCCCAGAACCGCCGCATCCCGGTGAAGAGCGCAGCGACCGTGGCTGCGCCCCCGACGGCGAGCGACCACCGCAGCAGGGCGCCGGTGTCGCGCGCCGTGATGCCGTCGTCGATGGCCCGCTGCACGAGCTTGGGCATGGCGACCCGGGCCACGGTCCACAGCAGACCGACGACCACACCGATCAGCACGCCACCGCGCTGGGCGCGGAGCTCGCGTCGCACCAACGACCAGCCGGCACGCCGGGGGTCGTCAGGCATCGAGCAACGCCGGCGCGAGCCGGCGCCACGCGTCGAGCGGGGTCTCGTCGCGTGCGGGGAGCACCTGGATGCAGACGTGATCGGCGCCGGCCTCGAAGTGGGCGCCGACCTTCTCACGGATCTGCTCCGGGCTCCCCCAGGCCACCAGGGCGTCGACCAGCCGGTCGCTCCCCCCGTCGGCCACGTCGTCCTCGGTGAAGCCGAGGCGGAGCAGGTTGTTGGTGTAGTTGGGCAGGCCGAGGTAGCGGCTGAGGTGGTGACGCCCCGACCGCCGGGCGGTGTCGGGGTCCTCGGTGCAGGCCACGGCGTGCTCCACCCCGATGAACGGCTCGGGGCCGAGCACCTCCCGCGCCTGGGCGGTGTGCTCGGGGATGACGTTGTAGGGATGGGCGCCGGCGGCCCGGTCGCGGGCGAGGCGCAGCATGCGGGGCCCCAGCGCGGCCAGGACCCGGGGCGGCGGGGCCGGCGGCGCGGCCGCCAGGTAGAAGGCACGGTCCATGGCGTCGAGGTAGGCGGCCATGGCCGAGTAGGGCTTCTCGTAGGGCTCGCCGTAGAAGCCCTCGACCGAGATCTGGTGGCTGACCCCCAGACCGAGCAGGAACCGGCCGGGGAAGGCCTCGGCCACGCTCATCTGCGAGGCGTGCATGGTCATCGCCGGTCGGGCCCAGATCGAGGCGATGCCGGTGGCCAGCGCCACCCGGTCGGTGGCGGCGAGCAGGGCGGTGGCCGCCACGAACGGATCGCGGATGCCGGCCTCGGGGATCCAGATGGCGCCGTAGCCGAGCGCCTCGACCTCGACCGCCATGTCGCGCGCCTCGGCCATCGGCACGGCCGAGAACTGGAACGCCCACACCCCGACCCGTCCGAGATCGACTCCCCCTGGCTGCATCGGCCCCAACCCTACGCGGCCGGTTGTGTGGCCGCCGTACCGATTCGCGCCGCGCGTGGCCGCGGCGGGTCCGGGTGTAGCGTGGCCCCATGGCGACCGTGCACACCCATCACCACGGCCCCTGCGACCACGACCAGCTCCCGCCGCCGCCGCTCGCCTCGCGCATGAAGGCGATCATCCCGCTGTGGGTCTGGCCCGTCGTGATCGCCGGTGGAGCGATGGCGGCGTGCGTCTACACCTTCGCCAACGACCCCAACACCACCACCGGGGTGTACCCGCAGTGCCCGTTCAAGGCCTACACCGGCTGGGACTGCCCCGGCTGCGGGATGACCCGTGGCGTGTACGCGCTGATGAAGGGCGACCCGGTCAAGATGTTGAACCACAACATCCTGCTCGTCGTGCTGCTCCCGGCCATGCTCTACGGGTACCTGCGGTGGACCCTCCAGTCGTTCGGGCTGCGGGCGCCGAGGCCGATCCACCTCAAGCCGTGGCAGAGCATCGGGCTGGCCGTGTTCACGCTGGCCTTCTGGGTCGTGCGCAACGTGCCCGGCCCGCTGTCCTGGCTGAACTCGGTGGCCTGACCGGCCATCCGGTCTTTCGCCTCAGTCGATCCGGCGCAGCCCGGACCGGTAGTGGCGGGCCCGTTCGAGGTACGACCACATGGCACCGGCGATGTGCATCGGGTCGACGGCGTTCTCCCGGATCTTGGCCGGGACGCCGAGGGCCATCGCCCCGCTCGGCACCTCCATGCCGTTGGTGACCACCGCGTTGGAGCCGACCAGCGCGCCGGTGCGCACCACCGCTTCGTGGAGCACGATCGATCCGTTGCCCACCAGGGAGCGGTCCTCGATCGTGCACCCCTCGAGGTGCACGAGGTGGCCGATCACGCACTCCTCCCCGACCACCGTCTCGAGGTGGAACGTGCAGTGCAGCACGCACCCGTCCTGGACCGACGTGCGGGCGCCGATGCGGATGGTGTTGTCGTCGGCCCGCAGCACGGCCCCGGGCCACACGCTGGCCTCCTCACCGAGCACGACCGAGCCGATGAGCACGGCGTCGGGATGGACGTAGGCCGTGGGGTGGATCTCGGGCACGCGGTCGCCGAGTGCATAGACGGGCACGGTCAGACCTCGAACCGTCCGTAACCGCCCCGGAAGAACACGAGCGGTCCGCCCTCCCGGTCGACCTCGAGGTCCGTCACCCGACCGATGACGACGTCGTGGTCGCCCGACGCCACCACCTGCTCGATGGTGCAGTCGATGTGGGCGAGCGCACCGTCGAGCCGGGGGCACCCGTTGCCGCTGCGTCCCCAGCCGACCTCGCCGAACTTGTCGTCGGACTTCCCGGCGAACACCCGGCAGACCGCCTCCTGATCCGCGGCCAGGACGTTGACGCAGAACGTGCCGGTGGCCCGGATCTTGGGCCAGGTCGAGCTCTGCTGCCCGGCGCAGAACAGCACCAACGGCGGATCGAGCGACACCGACGCGAAGCTGCCGACGGCGAACCCGATCGGCCCGCCGTCGTCGACGCTCGTGATGACCGTGACCCCGGTGGGGAAATGGCCGAGGACCTGGCGGAACTTGGCTGCGTCGAACGCGGTCTCGTGGGTGCTGTCGTCGGCCACGGGGCTCCTCCCGGCGGTGGGTCGGAGCGCCATGCTACGGAGCGGCGCCGGCCTTGTCAGAACCCGGTCGGCCCGGTCAGACCTGGCTGAGCTGACGGTCGAGCCGGGCGGCGGCGCCGAGCTGCACGGTGAGGCCCTCGCTGGCGGCGATCACCTCGACCACGTTGGTCCCGTCGGCGGCGCGGCAGACGTACGCGTGGAGCTCGTCGAGCACCTCGTCACCGTGGGCGGGATCGTGGTGGAACAGGACGAGGCGCTTCACCCCGGCCTCCTGGGCCACGGCCAGGGCGTAGTCGACCGAGCAGTGGCCCCACGTCGACTTCAAGAGGAACTCATCGGCGGTGTACTGCGAGTCGTGGATGAGCAGGTCGGCGCCCTGGCACAGCTCGAGCACCCGGGGATCGATGCGGTGGCTGCCGTCCTGGGGCTGCTGGTGGTCGGGGATGTACGCCACCGACAGGCCGGCGTGCTCGATGCGGTAGCCCACGGTGGGGCCGACGTGGGGGACGCCCCGCACGTGGACCGTGGCGCCGCCGATCTCGTGGACGCCGTCGTCGACGGTGTGGAAGCGGAACTGCCCGGGCAGGTCGCCGAGACGGACCGGGAAATACGGGGGCTTCATGAACCCCTCGAAGACCTCCTCCAGCGGCTCGTCGTCCTCCTGGCGCGGGGCGTAGATGTCCATCTGGGAGCCGGGGATCAGCGACGGCACGAAGAAGGGCAGGCCCTGCACGTGGTCCCAGTGGAGGTGGGTGACGAGCGCGTGGCCGCGGAAGGATCCGTCGTGGGGCAGGGTCTCGCCCCAGAAGCGCAGCCCGGTCCCCATGTCGAGCACGATGGGGTCGAGCCCGTCGGCCTCCACGGCGACGCACGCGGTGTTCCCGCCGTAGCGCTGGTTCGCTTCGCACGGGCACGGCGTGGAGCCGCGTACGCCGAAGAAGGTCACGTTCAAGGTCGGTGCACCCCCCGGTGACGGTTCCCCTGGTCTCTTGAGCGTAGCCATCGGGCGGTTGGTCTGTCGCCCTTATGTGACAAGCGTCTCAACCCGTTCGGCCGGTCGGTTCGCGGGCGCCGGGTAGGGTGCGCGCCCATGGCCGAGATCGCACAGCACCACGGCGAGGTGAACGGGATCGAGTTCGCCTGGCTCGAAGCCGGGCCGCCCGACGGCCCGCTCGCCCTCTGCCTCCACGGCTTCCCCGACACCCCGGAAGGCTGGCGCCCGCTGCTCCACGCCCTCGCCGACCAGGGCCACCACGCCATCGCCCCGTGGGCGCGCGGCTACGCCCCCACCGCGGTCCCCGCCGACGGCCTGTCGCCGATCGGCGCGTGGGTGGCCGACGCCATCGCCTTCCACGACCGCTTCGGCGCCGGTCAGCCCGGCGTGATCGTCGGCCACGACTGGGGGGCGATCACCACCTACGGCGCGGCGTCGATGGAAGCCGACCGGTGGCGCGCCGTCGTCACCGCCTCGGTGCCACCGACGGCGGTCATGGCCACCCGCCTCCTCGACTACGCGCAGGTGAGGGCCTTCTGGTACCAGTACGTCTTCCTGCAGCCCACGGCCGAGCTGATCGTCGCCAACAACGACCTCGCGTTCATCGCCGGGCTGTGGGCCGACTGGTCACCGGGCTACGACGCCACCGCCGTCCTCCCTGCCGTGAAGGCGGCACTCGCGCCCGGGCCGAACCTCACGGCCGCCCTGAGCACCTACCGCGCCACGTACGACTTCTCGCTGCAGGGCGAGTGGATCAACCACGCCGCCGCCATGCTGTCCCCCCACCCGCAACGCACCCTGTACCTGCACGGTGACGCCGACGGGTGCGTGCCCGACCTCGACCTCGACCAGGTGCTCGCCGTCCTCTCGGCCGGCTCCCGCACCGAGCTGATCGAGGGCGCTGGTCACTTCCTCCAGTACGAGCGGCCCGACGCGGTGACCAGCGCCGTTCTCGCCTTCATCGACGGCTGACCCCGGCCGCGGCGACCCCTCACCGAGCGGCGTCGGGCCACACCAGGGCCCGGTCGGCGTCCCAGGCCGCCAGCCCGTCGGCCACCAGCCCCGCCGCCACCCGTGCCGCCCGGGCGGGGTCGTCCGGCCACCCCGCGGCGCCGGCCAGGCCGCCGGCCGGCACGCGGCCCGCGGCCCGCAGCGCGTCGACGAGCCGGCCCCGGCCCTGCCGGTCGGACCCCTCGAAGCGGGACTGGCCGCCGGCCACCCCGGCGCTGCCGTCGGCCGGATCGTCGCCCTCCCCCCGCCAGGCACACCAGCGAGCCACCGGGCAGTTGCCACACTTCGGTGCCCGCCGGGCGCACGGCCCGGCCCCCAGGTCGAACAGGGCCTGGTTCCAGCGCCATCCCGCCCCCGACGGCACGGCGGCGTCGGCGAGGCGTTGGACCTCGGACGGCCGGAGGCGGCGGCCCTCCCAGCGGGCCAGCACCCGCCCGACGTTGGTGTCGACCACGCCGACGTCATGCTCGAAGGCGAAGGCGAGGACGGCCCGGGCCGTGTACGGCCCGACCCCGGGCAGGGACAGGAGGGCGCCGAGCTCGGCCGGGAACCGGCCGCCGTGGGCCTCGACCACCGAGGCGGCGGCGCGGTGCAGGTCCCGGGCCCGGCGGTTGTACCCGAGGCCGGCCCACAGCCCGAGCACCTCCGCCAGCGGTGCGGCGGCGCAGGCGGCCGGGTCGGGGAAGCGCTCGAGGAAGGCCTCGTACCGCGGCACCACGCGGGCCACCTGGGTCTGCTGCAGCATCACCTCCGAGACGAGGACGGCCCACGGGTCCCGCGTCCGGCGCCACGGGAGGTCGCGGGCCTGGCGCTCCCACCATCGGAGCAGGGCACGCTGGCGCGGGGTCACGCTCGACGGGCCCGGAACAGCGTGGTGACGTAGGGGAACCCGAACGAGGGGCGACCGGCCAGGTCCGGATGGGTGGTCACGAGGGCCCGCACCCGGTCGAACAGCGCCGCCTGCGCCGGCGGGGCGAGGGTGGCCACCACCGACACGGACGCGGTGCGGGCGACGAGCAGGTCCTCGTCCATGTCCTGCATCCACGTCGTGTCCCATCGCCCCGCATCGGTGAAGCCGGCGGCGGCGGCCAGCACGGCCTGCCAATCGGTCCGCCAGTACGCATCGAACGGTTGGCTCGGGGTGGCGGCCCGGAGCAGGTCGTCCCAGGCCGAGACCCACGGGACCCGCCGGTCGCGGGTGTTCCACACCAGGGCCACGGACCCGCCGGGTCGGAGGACCCGGGCGATCTCCGCCAGCGCCGCCGAGCGGTCGAACCAGTGGAAGGCCTGGGCCACCGTCACGAGGTCGACCGACCCGTCGGGCCACGGGATCGCCTCGGCCGTGCCGTCGAGGACCGTCGCGGTCGGCACGGCCGCGGCGAGGAGCTGCCGCATGGCCGCCACGGGCTCGACCGCGACCACCGACGCGCCGGTGTCGGCCAGCCGCCGTGTCAGCTTGCCGGTGCCGGCCGCGAGGTCGAGCACGGTCCGGCCGGCCCCCAGCCCGGCGCCCCGCGCCAGTTCGGCGACGAGATCCGACGGGTAGCCGGGCCGGGCGCGCTCGTACACCTCCGCGCCGGCGCCGAACCCCGCCGCCGCCCGAGGATCGACGCCCGCCGTCAGGGTGCGTCGCCCTTGATCGTGCCCTTGGCCTCCTTGGGCATCAGGGGCTCCTCGTCGGTGGGGTGCTCGACCTTGTAGAGCCGCCACTGCACGACCGGCAGCACCGTCCGGGCCCACAGGGCGTAGCCCTCGTCGTTGGGGTGGTAGTGGTCGGCGGCGAAGTAGCGGTCGGGCTCGGCCGAGAACGCCGGACCGGTGAAGTCGGCGATGTTGACGTAGTCGGCGTCGTGGTCGCGCATGGCTTCGACCACGGCGTCGTACGTGCCACCCCGCCAACCGGCGACGAACCGGAGCGGCTGGGGAAGGCGTGTGGCCGACCCGAGGTCGGGCACCCCCAGCACGATCACCGCGGTGCCGGTGACCAGCTGGTTGAGGATGGCGAGGTAGGCGTTGCGGAAGGCATTGACGCGCGTGAGGTGGGTGACGTCGTTGGCCCCGACGTCGATGACCACCATGTCGGGCAGCGGGCCGGCGGCCAGCAGGGCGGGCAGCTGGCGCTCGAGGACGTCCTCGACGCGGGCCCCCGACACTGCGTACGACGACAGCTCGACGGTGCGCCCGGGACCGAGGCCGCAGGCCACGAGCACGGGAAGGGTCCGGGCCGGCGACGAGGCGCCGACGCCCGCGGCCGTGGAGTCGCCGAGCCAGGCCATCCGCACCGGGCGGGGCGACGGGCCGAGGTCGACCCGGCGCCCGCCGGCGAGGACGAGGTTGGCCGGTGCCGGCGCCGTGCCGCCGCACGACGCCGGATCGCCTGGGGCGAAGCGACCCGAACCGGTGAAGGTGGTGGTCTCCTCGACCTTGGGCCCGCTCGCCGCCACCTGGGCCTCGACGAAGAGCAGCACCAGGAACGCGACAGGGAGGGCCGCCGCCGTGAAGAGCACCGAGCGCCGGCGGACCCGTTGCCTCATGACCGGCGCGGCCCGCCGCTCACTCGCCGGCGAAGACGTCGTCGCCGTAGGGGTACCGCCGCGGCGGCGCCTGGTCGCGCTTCCAGACCATCACCCGACGGCGGAAGTAGCAGACCTCCTCCTCGCGCTGGTTGATCCCCTTGGTCTCGACGGCGACGATGCCCCGCTTGCCGTCCGAGGTCTCCTTCTTGTCGAGCACCTTGGTGACGGCGTAGATGGTGTCGCCGTGGAAGGTGGGCTTGGCGTGCTTGAGCGTCTCGATCTCGAGGTTGGCCACGGCCGAACCGCTGACGTCGGGCACGCTCATCCCGAGGACGATCGAGTACACGAGGTTGCCGACCACGACGTTCTTCTTGTGGACGGTCTCGTTCTCGGCGAACCACTCGTTGGTGTGCAACGGGTGGTGGTTCATCGTGATCATGCAGAAGAGGTGGTCGTCGTACTCGGTGATCGTCTTGCCGGGCCAGTGCCGGTAGACGTCGCCGATCTCGAAGTCCTCGTAGTAACGGCCGAAGGGGCGATCCAGCGTGGTCACGCCTGACACCTTTCTCGTGCGCGGTCGAGGCCGCGGCGGTCGGGAACGGCGGCAGCCTAGGCCCACCGGGGCCCGCGCCCACGACCGGGCGTCAGGGCTGCGTCAGGGCCGGGTCAGGGCTGGGTCGAGGCCGGGTCGACGTCCACGGCGTTGGTGCCGGCGACGTTGGTGCCGGCGGCCCGCACGCCGAACGCGCTCAGGGCGCAGTCGATGCAGAGCGGCGGCCGTCCCCGTCCGTAGGCGTACACGAGGCAGTGGTCGCAGAACTCCTCGCCACAGGCCCGGCAGGTCCCGTGCGCCGCCTCATCGTGTCGGTGGCAACGGCCCGGCGCATCGGTCACGAAAGCACGGTACGAAACCCCATGTGACACGTGCATGAGTCGGATGGATCATTACGAATCAGTTTCAGGATTCTTGAGGGAACCGAGACGTTCCCGGATATGAGCACCGGAGCTACCTCCCGGTAACCTCGGCGCCATGTCCGACGCCTTCGACGCCTCCGCTGCCCTCGCCAACGCCAAGGCCGTGATCGACGCCGCCCACGCCGTGGTGGCCGCCGGCACCGCCACGCTCGCCGCCGGCGACCTCGACCGCCTGCAGGTCCTGGCCTACGACGTCGCCCACGCCGCCGCCGCGGTGGAGACCGGTCGGGCCATGCTCACCTACGGCGCCAAGGGCGACCTCGAGGCCCAGCTCACCGTGGCCTACATCGCCGACGCCGTCGGGGAGCTCGCCGCCAAGCTGTTCGGGCGGGAGGCGCTCTGGGGTGTGGCCCCCGATGCCCTCGACGACTGCCGGTCCTTCGTGGCCGCGTACCGCGATCCGGACTTCCTCGCCCCCCTCGCCATGGAGCCCGGTCCGCGACACCTCGACGGCGACTTCGAGCTGGTGCAGGACACCTTCCGACGGTTCGCCGAGGACAAGCTGGCCGAGGTGGCCGAACACATCCACCGCCACAACGCCGACATCCCGGAGGACCTCATCGACGGCCTGGCCGAGATGGGCGTGTTCGGGCTCTCCATCCCGGAGGAGTACGGCGGGTTCTCGATGGGCGGCGAGTCCGAGTACATCGGCATGGTCGTGGCCACCGAGGAGCTGTCCCGGGGCTCGCTCGGCGCCGGCGGCTCCCTGATCACCCGCCCGGAGATCCTCACCCGCGCCCTCCTCGCCGGCGGGACCGAGGAGCAGAAGCAGACCTGGCTCCCCCGCCTGGCCAGCGGCGAGATCATGAACGCCGTGGCGGTCACCGAGCCCGACTACGGCTCGGACGTGGCCGGCATCAAGGTCACGGCCACCCGCACCGACGACGGCGCGGGGTGGGTGGTCAACGGGGTGAAGACGTGGTGCACCTTCGGCGCCCGTGCCGACGTGCTCATGCTCCTCGCCCGCACCGACCCGGATCGCAGCCTCACCCACAAGGGCCTGTCGATGTTCATCGTGCCCAAGCCCCGCGGCGAGGGGCACGGCTTCGAGTTCACCCAGGCGGCCGAGGGTGGCGCGCCCGGCGGCGGGAAGATGGAAGGCCGCCCGATCGACACCATCGGGTACCGGGGCATGCACTCGTACGAGATCGCCTTCGACAACTGGTGGGTGCCGGCCGAGAACCAGATCGGCCTGGAGGCCGGCCTCGGCAAGGGCTTCTACTACCAGATGGCCGGGTTCGAGAACGGCCGGCTCCAGACCGCGGCCCGGGCCATCGGCGTGATGCAGGCCGCCTACGAGGCCGCCCGCCAGTACGCCCTCGACCGCAACGTGTTCGGCTCGCCCATCGCCGAGTACCAGCTCACCCAGGCCAAGTTGGCCCGCATGGCCTTCCTGATCCAGGCCGCCCGGCAGTTCTCCTACGACGTGGCCCGGCTCATGGCCCAAGGGAAGGGCCAGCTCGAGGCATCGATGGTGAAGGCCTACGTGTGCAAGGCGGCCGAGTGGGTCACCCGGGAGGCCATGCAGATCCACGGGGGCATGGGCTACGCCGAGGAGTACGCGGTGAGCCGCTACTTCGTCGACGCCCGCGTGCTGTCGATCTTCGAGGGCGCCGACGAGACGCTGTGCCTCAAGGTGATCGCCCGGCGACTGGTGGATGCGGCGCGCTGACCGGCTCCGGGGCCGCTGGCCCCGTCAGCCGAGGGTGTCGCGGAACAGCGCGACGGTGGTGGCGAAGGCCGCCGCCGACTCCTCGGGCTTGTACACCTCGGGCCGCGTGTCGTTGAAGAACGCGTGGTCGCACCCGGGGTGGACCTCGATGGTGGCGTCCTTGCCGAGGGCGCGGAGGTCGGCCTCGAGGCCGCGGGCCAGGTCGGGGCCGAAGAACCCGTCGAGCTCGGCGAAGTGGCCGCGGACGGTGGCCTGCAGCGTGCTGTAGTCGGGCTTGAGCGACTCCCACGGGATCACGCCGTAGAACGGGGCGCAGGCCTTGATGGCATCGGGCCGACGGCAGGCCAGGACCAGGGCCAACCCCCCGCCCATGCAGAAGCCGACGACGCCCAGCCCGGGGCCGGTGGTGGCGTCGTGGCCGAGGAGGAAGTCGACGGCCCCCGACAGGTCCTTGACCGCCTGGTCGGTGTTCAGCGCCATCATCAGCTTGCCGGCCTCGTCGGGCTCCCGGGTGGTCTCACCGTGGAAGAGGTCGGGCGCGAGGGCCACGAACCCCTCGGCCGCGAAACGATCGGCCACGTCCTGGATGTGGGGCACGAGGCCCCACCACTCCTGGATGACGATCACGCCCGGACCGGATCCCGAGGCCGGGACGGCGAGGTAGCCGGTGCAGGAGGAGCCGTTGCTGGGGAAGTCGACCATGGTGCCCATGGCCGCGCACCCTACCGCAGCGCGGTCGGCCGGATGCCGCCGTCCCGTCAGCTCTCCTTGACCACCGCGTACCAGATGCGCTCGGCCACCTCGACGACGTCGTCGGCGACGCGGGCGAACCGCCGGTAGAGCTCCCGCCGGCTCATGACCACCCGCAGGTCGTCCTCGGCCAGCAGCGCCGACATGGCGGTGCGGTACACCTTCTCGACCTGCCGGGCCTCGTGCACGGCGGCGTCGGCGGCCGCGGTGGCACCGTCGGCGTCACGGCCCAGCGTGGTGACGGCGGCGAGGAGCCGGGCCGTGGCCGCCTGCAGGAGCGCCGCCATCCGGGCACAGGGCTCGTCGGGCGGCGTGGCCATGACCTCGGCCTCGCCGACGATGTTCTTCGCTCCGTTGAGCACGGCGTCGAGGCGGGCCGAGAGCGCATAGAGGTCCTCGGCGTCGATGGGGGTCACGAACGCCGCCCGCAGCGTGGTCCGGAGGCGGCGCACCTCGCCGTCGGCGTCGTGCTCGAGGTCCCGGACCACCTGCCCCTGGGTGGCGTCGCCGGCCGCCCAGGCCACGAACGCCCGCAGCCCGGCATCGGTGACGGCGGCCTGCCGTTGGAGGTTGCCGAGCAGGTCCGGGTCGTCGGGCAGGAACCAGCGGCTCACGCCACCACCTTCCAGACCGGGAGGAGCACGCCCGCCATGATCGCGCAGGCCGGCAGCGTCACCAGCCAGGCCGCCCCCACGTCCCGGACCACCCCCCACCGGATCCGCCGCCGTCGGTCCCGCCCGAAGCCGACACCGACGACGGAGGAGGCCACCACCTGGGTGGTGCTGATCGGCGCGCCGAGCACCGAGGCCGCGCCGAGGACGAGGGCGGAGCTGGCCGTGCTCGTGAACCCGTCCAGCGGCCGGATCCGGTAGATCCTCCGGCCGATGGTGGCGACGATGCCCCACCCTCCCACGGCCGTTCCCGCGGTCAGGGCGAGGCCGGCGACGAGACCGACCCACCACGGGGGCCCGAGATCCTCGTGGCGTCCCGTCGCCGCCAACAGGACGGCGACGATGCCCACCGTCTTCGCGGCGTCGTTGGCCCCGTGGCTGAGGGCCAGCACTCCCGAGGCCGCCCACGATCCGACCCGTACCGGCCCGGCCATGGGCCGGGCGCTGCGCCGCAGCAACCGGCGGGCGATGCGCTCCCCCCAGGCGCCCATCCCCATGCCCAGCACCGGGGCGACGACCAGGGCGGCGAGCACGCCGAGCACCCCGACCGGCCGGCCTCCCGAGAACCCGCCCCACCGGACCGCGCCGACCCCGGCATCGACGACACCGGCGCCGACCAGCCCGCCCACCAGGGCGTGGCTCGAGCTCGAGGGGGTGCCCCGTCGCCACGTGATCACGTTCCACCCGGTGGCCGCGGTGAGGGCGGCGCCGACGACGGCGACGGCGCTCGTGACCGGCACCTCGATGATCCCGGCCACGGTGTCGGCCACGGCGGCGCCGAGCACGAGCGGGCCGGCCAGGTTGCAGATCGACGCCAGCACCACCGCCTGCGCCGGGCGGGCACCCCGCACGGCCACCAGTGCCGCGACGGCGTTGGCGGCGTCGTGGAAGCCGTTGGTGAAGGCGAAGAGCAGGGCCAGGACCACGGCCGCGGCGAAAGCCATGCGGGCAGTCTCCCGGCCCCGTCAAGGGTGACCTAGGACCCTGGAAAGGGGATCCGAGGCGGCCCTAGGGTGAGGTGAGAGCCCGGAAAGGGCGGAATGACATGAGGATCGCACTGATCGGGACCGAAGCCCACGCCATCGACCAAGCCCGAGAGATCCTCCGCCGGGCCGGCCACACCGTCGTCAACTGCTACGACGAGCACCCCCGAGGAACCGGACCGGTCGATCCCGACCAGCACATCGGGTGCCCTGGCCCGCCCCGGGTCGACGTGATCGTCGCCGTCCGAGCCCACCCGGTCGACCGGGTCACGAACCAGGAGCAACACCTGCTGGTGTGCCCGATGCTGGCCGGCGCACCGCTCGTGGTGGCGGGCAGCCCGATGCCCAATCCGTTCGGCGACCGTGCAGACTCGCTGGTGTTCGGGCTCGACGGCATCGAGGCGGCCTGCGCCGAGGTCATCCGACCGCCGACCCGGGTCCTGCTTTCCCCACCCGCCACGACGAGGAGCGAACCATGAGCGATGCATCCATCAACGATCTCACCGCCCGCATCGAGGCCCTGGAGGCCGAGACCGAACGGCTCCGCGAGCAGCTGGTCCAGGCCCAGATCGACCAGTGGAAGGGCCGGATCGACGACCTCGACGTGCAGATGCACCTCGGCGCCCTCGACCTCCGCGACAAGCTCCAACCGGTGGTCGACCAGTTCCGCAGCAACGTCGCCGACGCCCGGGCTCGCCTCGGCACGGCCGCATCCACCGCCGACGACGTCCTCGCCAACCTCCGCAAGGGGTTCGACAAGGCCGTCGACGACATCTCCAAGGCGGTGCGGCAAGCCCGCGAGTCGGTGGGCTCCTGATGTCCCGCATCGTCGTCGGCGTCGACGGGTCGGCCCCTGCGCTCGCGGCGCTGCGTTGGGCCGACGACGAGGCGCGGCGACGGCAGGCGACGCTGGCCGTCGTCGTGGCCTGGCAGCCGCAGGTGCTGCTCAACCCCTACCCGTACGGCCCCGTCCCGATGCCGGACGACCGGGAGATCGAGGCGGCCGCACGCACCGTGGCCGAACGCGCCGTCGAGGAGGCGGGGGTCGTCGGCGATCCCGAGCACGACGTGGTGATCGAGGTGGTCGAGGGTCCGCCCGTCCCCTCCCTGCTCGCCGCGGCGGCGGGGGCCGATCTCCTGGTGGTCGGATCCCGCGGCCACGGCGCGTTCACGGGCATGCTGCTCGGGTCCGTGAGCCAACACTGTGCGGGGCACGCGCCGTGTCCCGTCGTGGTGGTCCCGGACCCGGCCCATCACGAGCACCGAGGAGGATCATCGTCATGACCACGGTCATCGTGCCGCTCGACGGCAGCCACTTCGCCGAGTCGGCGCTGCCCACGGCCAGCTGGCTGGCCCGCAAGCTCCGGGCCGACCTGCGCCTCGTCACCACCACCTTCGTCGCCGACGCCGACGGCATGGAGCGGTACCTGGCCGAGAAGGCCGCGGCGTCGGGCATCGAAGGGGCGCAGGGCGAGATCGTCCGCCCCCACTTCCCGGGCTCGGGCATCAGCGAGTACGCCGCCGGCCATCAGGACGCCGTGCTCTGCATGACCACCCACGGGCACAGCGGGGTGGCCGACATCCTCCTCGGCGGCGTCGCCGACGAAGTGGTGCGATCCGCCGCCGGGCCCGTGGTGCTCGTCGGCCCCCACGCGGCCAAGGGCGAACCGGTGGGCCAGCGCATCATCGCCTGTGTCGACGGCTCGGCCCCGTCCCAGGCGATCCTGCCCACGGTCTCGACCTGGGCCGACCACCTGTTGCTCCCGATCGATCTGGTCACGGTGGCCGAGCACGACGGGTCGGCCTGGGACCAGGCCGCGGCCCACGCCGAGCTCACCGCCCTGGCCGCCGGGCTGCGCGCCGACGGCCGCTCGGTCAACGTGACCGTCATCCCGGCCGACGAGGGCAAGGTGGCCGACCGCCTGCTGGCCCATGCCGAGCGCTACTCGGGCGCCCTGATCGCCATCGCCACCCACGGCCGGGGCGGCCTGCTCTCCAACGCCCTCGGCTCGGTGGTGACCCACGTGGTGCGCCACAGCACCCGCCCCGTCCTCGTGTGCCGGCCGGCAGGAACGGAGACCTGATGGAACGGGCGGCGGACGTCCTGCTCCCCATCGACGTGGCAGTCGTCGATCCCGACCTGCTCTGGCGGGTCGAGTACATGAACGCGATCCGCCACGTCATGGTGAAGGAGTTCACGGCCCTGCAGGACGCGGTCGATGCCCTGACCCCGGGGCACCCGTCGGTCGTGGTGATCGGCCCGACGGTCGACGCATCACGCCGTGATCTCGCGCCGGCCGTCCGCGAGACCCGCCCGGAAGTGGTGTTCCTGGCCGTGGCGGCCGACGGCGAGGACGCGGCGGCGCTCGACAACGGCGCGCTCGACGGCGTGGCCCGGGTCCTCCCGACCGAGGTCACCGCCGCCGACCTGGCCGAGGCCGTCCACCAGCTGCTCCCCCGCCGGGCCGCCCCCGCCGCCGTCCCCGCCGCGCCCGTCACGGGCCGGTCCGCGCCGGTCAACACCGCCACCCGGGCCGCGCCGGTGATGCACCTGCCCGAGAACATGATCCTCGTCACGGCGGCCAAGGGGGGCGAGGGCACGACCACGGTGGCGGCCAACCTCGCCGCCGCCCTGGCCGCCCGACCCAACCTCCGGGTCGCCCTCGTCGACGCCGACGGCCGCTTCGGGGACGTCGCCGTGCACCTCGGCCTCACGCCGGTCCCCTCGGTGCGCGCCTCGCAACTCCCCCTCAGCGAGGAGTTCCTGGACCGCCTGTTCGAGCACCACGAGGCCACGGGGATGCTCGTGGCCCGGTCACCGCGGGCCACCACGCCCGACACCCGCCCAGGCGCCGTCGTGCTCGACCTGCTGGCCGAGGTGGCGTCGCGAGCCGACGTCGCCGTGGTCGACGCGCCGCTCCCCCTCGTGCTCGCCACCGACCTACACCGGGCGGCGTCGGTCGTCGTGCTGGTCACGTCGGAGCGGGCGGCGGAACTGAAGAACGCCATCGTCGCCACCCGCGAGCTGGCGGCCGCTCCCCGCCTCGTCGTGCTCGTCAACGAGACGCGCCCGACCGATCGCCTGCGCGACCTCAAGGAGCTGTCGTCGTCGCTCGGCGTGCCGGTGATCGGCCGCGTGCCCTACGACGGCGCCATCGACCGGAGCACGCAGCGCACACCGCCCCGCATCATCGCCGGCTCCCACTCCAAGCTGGCGAGGGCGGTCACCGCTGCGGCCGAGGACATCGTGCGGCGGGCCCCGTTCATGATGTGAGGCGCCCGGACGCCGCTACCGCCCCGGTGCCCGGACCACCAGCACCGGCGTGATGCTGCGCTGCAGCACCCCGGTGACGTGGCTGCCGTGCACGAGACGCCCCGCGCCGTGCCGACCGTGCGAGGCCATCACCGCCATCGCCGTGCCGTCGCGCTCGAGCAGCGCGCCGATGCCGCCGACCACGTCGGTGCTCGTGATGGTGACGGTGTTGACCGCGGGGCTGACGTGGCTGAGCTCCTCGGCCAGGGCGTCCATGCCGTCGAAGGGACCGCCCTCGCTGATGTACAGCACCGTGCATGGCAGGTCGAGGGCGCGCGCCCACGCCGCCGCGAGGTCGACGGCAGCCCGGTCGCGATCGGAACCGTCGACGCAGACGACCAGGCGCCGTGCCGCGCCGGGCGCCACGCGCTGGCACCGGGGCCCGACCAGGACCATCGGGACGTCGACCCTCGAGAGCAGCGTCTCGGTCACGCTCCCCCGTGCCAGCCGGCTGGCGCCGTCCCGGGCATGGGTGGCCATGACGAGGATCGAGTCGGGACGCACGAAGACGGCCTGCTCGATGGCACCGGCCGGGTCGGTCATTCCGTCGAGGCGCACATACGTGTGCTCGTTGCTGAGCTCCTGGGCCCGGCCCTTCAGCGCCTCCAGCGTTCCCTTGCCCAGGGTGTCGGTGCTGGTGACGACCACCAGCTGGGAGCCGAACACGACGCACAGCTCCACGGCCAGCTGCTGGGCCAGCGACGACGCCGTCGAGCCGTCATTCGGGGCGATGACGTACCGGTACACCGGTGACCTCCGGGGGAGGGGGGCCGATCACAGGACCAGGCCCCGGTACAGCTCCGGGCACTCCGGGCAGGGCGAGACCCGGTGGGCGACCTCCACGGCGACGAGCCCGGTCGGGCCCGCCACCTGGTCGACCAGGGTCAGCGGGAGCGCCTCGAGCTCGCCGTGCCACGGGTCGGCACGACGGTAGGGGGCCGAGAGGCCGTCCCACATGCGGGGACCGAACTGCCGGCCGACCCCACCGACCAACCAGACGGGCACGCCGAAGGCCCGGCCGCACGCCGCGGCCGCGCCGCCGCCGAGCGGCACGAGGGCGTGCGTCGGCCCGATGGCTCGGGCTTCGACCAGCACGGCCGCCGCGGCCTGCACGGCGGGCGCCAGCCCCGAGGGATCGAGCGTCTCGGCGCCGCCCTCGGCCAGCACCCGGGCCACCGACCGCGGCGCGTCGCCGTCGTCCTCCCACCACGCCGGGCGCAGGCGCGAACCGGTGGCGGCGCCCCGCCCGGTCGCCGACCCGATCGCCAGCACGGCCACGTCGGGCCGCCGCGCCAGGCCGGCGCCCAGCTCGCCGTCGCCCGACCCCGTGGGCCCGACGGCCACGACCCTGCCCTCGGGCAGGGCGTCGGCCAGCAGGCGGGGGGTGGGGTCGTCCTGCACCTCGGCGGCGGCGGCCCACAGCTCGTCGTAGGGATCGAGCGCCGACACGGCCCGGGCGACCAGCCACACGAGCGGCCCGCAGCCGGGCTGGCGGGCCAGGACGCGCTGGCAGGCGGTGAGGAACCCCTGCGGCTCGTCGGCGAACGAGGCGAGGGCGCCGGCCGCCTCCTGCACGAGGGGTCGGGGCGGGAGCGACCCGGACCGGGCCAGGAATCGGAGCCGCTCGATCGGGTGCATCATCGGCACGCTACCGCCGCGCCCGCCGCGGGGCTCAGAGCCCCGGCTTGAAGACCATGTCGATGAGCATGAGGAAGAACAGGAGGTGGAGGATCCCGCCGAACATCCCGGCCTTCTTCCCCCGCTCCTGCAGCTCCACCACCTCGGCCGGCGGACCGCCGGGGGCCGGGGTCACCTCGCCGCGGGCCAGCTTCTCCTGGAGGGCGAGCATCGCCCGCTGGTTGGGCTGGTGCAGCCCGAAGGAGACGCCGAGGCCGGCGAGGAAGAGCACGCTGGCGATGGACACCCACGCCTGGCTGAACTTGATCCCGTAATCGGCGCCCAGCCCGACGAGCACGAACCCCACCACACCGGTGGCGATGATGAACGGCGTCGTGATCCGCTCGGCGGCATGGAAGAGCAGGCTGCTGTACTTGTGGGCCACCGCCGGCTCGAACTCCTTGGCCTTGCTGCCGAGCATGGCCCAGACGAACGTGGAGCCGAAGCCGATCACGGCGAAGAGGAGGTGCAGGAAGAACAGGAACCGCACGAGGAACGACACGGTGGGGAGGCTGAGCATGGGCCGACGGTAGCGCACGGCCGCCGCGCCGCCGGCGACCGGGAGGCAGGGTTTCGCAGCCCATTTCCCGGTCCGCTACGTTTCGCGACGTGCCGATCGACGTGCCTGCCGACACCACGCTCACCGCCCTCACCGGAGATGCCGGCCCGATCTCCCAGTGGACCACCACCTTCCACCTGGCGCTGGTGGTCGTCGATCCCTTCACCTACGAGAGCTCGTGGATCCTCGACACCGCGGTGCGGATCCTCCGGGACTTCAGCGCCGCCGACTGCCGGTGCGGCTTCCTCGCCACGTGCTCGGCCGACGAGGCCCGCCAGTTCCTCGGGCCGTACGCCGAGGAGCTCATGGTCTTCGTCGATCCCGACCGCTCGGCCGTGGCCGGGTTGGGCCTCGAGTCGCTGCCCGCCTTCGTCCACGTCAACATCCGGGGCCAGGTCGAGAACAAGGCCGAGGGGTGGGACCCCGACGCGTGGCGGGATGTGGCCGAGCACCTCGCCGAGGTGTTGAGCTGGCTGCGCCCGTCGATCCCCGTCGACGACGACCCCATGCCCTTCGCCGGCACGCCGGCCCAGGGCTGATCTTCAGCCCACCGACACCGTCTCGAGCCCGATCGTCCCCTGGAGTTGGGGCAGGGAGGGCCGCCCGTTGGGCAGCACGCCGGCGCCGGTCCCCTGCACCCGGGGCGACGCGGCGAGGCTGTCCCGCATCCGCACGAGGAAGACGAAGGGCATCTCCCGGGCGAGCTGGTCCTGCACCACCTGGAACGCCTCGGCCTGGGTCGTGACGTCGGCCGACCGGCGGGCCTTCTCGAGGGCCTGGTCGATCCACGGGTTCTTCAGCCCCGCGCCGTCGGCCCGGCTGTGCAGCGTGGCGTAGTCGGCGTCGGGGTGCTGCCCGTCGAAGAGGGGCACCAGCGCGGCGGTGAAGCGCCAGTCGGCCACCCGGGCCCGCAGCTCGACCCGGTCCAGCCACACCGGCCGCAGCTGGATGCCGACCTCCTGGAGCTGGAAGCCGAGCTCCTCCACCAGCCGCCGGTTGATGGGCGTGCTCTCGACCAACAGATCGAACCCGAGCGGCACCGTGGCATCGGCCCGGCGGGTCAGCTCCTCCTTGGCCGCCGCCGGGTCCCGGAGCGGCCACTGGGCCTGCCCGAACCAGCGGGATCCCTCGCTGAAGGGCCCCTCAGCCGGCGGGAACTGGCCGTTGAACACCCGGCGGGCCAGGGCGTCGCGGTCGATGGCCTGGGCCAGGGCCATCCGGGCCGGGGCCTCGTCGAACGGGGCGCGGTCGGTGGCCAGGGCCAGCACCAGCTCGGGCGTCTCGCCGGCCTTGTCGGCATGCACCTGCACGGCACCCCGGCGCTCGGCCTCGCCGATCTCGGCCATGGCGGCGGGCTCGTCGAACTGGGCCAGGTCCAGCTCGCCGGCGATGAGCATCGCCGACCGGGCGGTGGCGTTGGCGACGAAGGAGAAGGTGATCGAGGGGGCGCGGGCGGGGACGCCGCGCCAGTAGTCGGCGGTGCGCACGAGGTGGACCCGCTCCCCCGGTGTCCACTCGTCGATCCGGAACGGGCCGGTCCCCACCACGGCCGAGGGACCGGGGGGCGCGTCACCGCCCGGCACGGCGGGGAGCATCACCAGGCCGAGCGGGCCGGCCAGCACGTGGGCGAAGGTCGACCACGGTCCCCGCATCTGCACCACGACCTTGTGTTCGTCGACCGCCTCCACGCCCCGGATCAGGTCGAGCTCCGTCGCCCAGGTGGTGCTCCGCCGGGCCCGATCGAGCATGGCTGCCACCGCCCCGGCGTTGAAGGGGCGCCCGTCGCTGAAGCGCACCCCGGGCCGGAGCTGGATGGTCCAGGTGCGCTGGTCGTCCGACGGGGTCACCTGCTCGGCCAGCACGGGCTGGAGGTCGAGGCGCTCGTCGTAGGCCACCAGCGGGTCGAACACCGCGCGCGCCAGCTGGTAGGTGGCGCGGTCGTAGGGGCCATCGATCGGATCGAGCGACCCGGGCTCCTCGGCCAGCCCGAACCGCAGGCCGGCCGGGACCGGCGTGGTGCCGGTGGGCGCGGTGCCGACCGTGCCGCCCGACCCGCCCGGACCGGGTGACCCGCTCCCCGGCGGCGCCGGACCGGGACCGTCGTCGCTGCGGCAGGCGCCGGCCAGGAGCACGAGAGCGGTGGCCATGGCGCAGGCCACCCGCGCCGCCGGCCACCGGTGGACCCGGGTGCTCACCGGGCGCGGACCCAGGCCGTCCCCCGACGGACGATGCGATCGATGCCGATCGCCCCGGCCACCACCAGGGCCACGTCGGCCGGCACGCGGTAGCGGGTGATCCCGAAGCTGAGCATCGCCGTGAGCGTGGCCGCCGCCGCCAGGCCGACGATCGGGCTCAAGGGGATGCCCCGGCGCCGCAGGTCGACGATCCCGACCGCCCCGAGCGGCACGAGGGCGGCGTAGTACCACAGCCCGAGGCGGGACGGCAGCTCGCCGCGCCCCTCGAGCTGGGCGTTGAAGGCCAGGTTGCCCTCGGGGTCGTAGACGTCCCACATGCGCCCGGCCCGGGCCAGCATCACCACCGGGAGCTGGTCGGCGTTGGCCTTGAGGTAGGCGATGGCCTGGGTCCGGGCTTCGGCGTCGGCCACCTCCTCGGCCACGATGCCGTGGTTCTGGGCCACGCTGGTGAGGTTGTTGGCGCAGTCGAAGCTGTAGTAGCCGATGGCCGACCCGAAGAAGGCCTCGTCGCACGAGCCGTGGACCAGCACCATGCCGGTGCCGGACGTGATCGTGACGGGTGCCGGGAAGCGGGCCAGGTTGTAGATCACCCACGGCGCGAGGACCACGCCCGTCGCCCCGCACACCACGGCGGCCAGGCCGAGGCGGTGCCGGACGCCGAGCTCCCGCATCCCCCACAGCAGCGACGGCAGCGTGAACACGACGAGGAGGAAGCCCTCGCCCCGGGTGAGTCCGGCCACCCCGATCATCGTGCCCAAGAGAACGGCACTCGACCAGGACCGCCGGAACCAGAAGCGGTAGCACGCCATGATGAGCACGGCGACGATCGGGATGTAGATCGACTCCGACAGGTAGGCGAAGTCGTTGATCCAGAGCATCGGGTAGGTGGCGGCCAACAGGGCGGCGAGCGGCGCGACCACGTGGCGGCGCCGGCCCCCCACCTGCCAACCGGCCAGGCCGATGAGGAGCACGCCGGCGGTGCCCACGAGCACCTCGACCTTGCGGTGCTGATCGACCTCGGTGAGGCCCGCCTTGTAGAGCGAGGCGAGGAACACGGTGTAGACCGGCGGGTGGCCCGCCCCCGGCATGATCTCGGGGATGTCCTCGTAGAAGCTGTGCTGGAACCAGGCCGAGGGGTTGGCGAACCCGTTGCCCTCGGCCAGCAGGTAGGCCTGGGTGCGGTAGTAGAACGAATCGCCCCACACGATCTTCTGGTAGCAGTCCTCGGGGAGCTGCTCGCCGAACTGCTTGGGCTCGGGGCAGGTGGGGTAGGCGCTGGTGACGGCGTACCACCGGATCCCGAAGCCGACGGCGGCGGCGAGGAGCACGAGCAGGACGACCAAGCCCCGGGCCGCCGGGGCCCGGGTGGGTTCGTCGTCGTTGTCGCCCGGCGCGGGGGCAGGCTCGGTCGTGGTGTCGAGTGCGGTCATCGGAGCTCGGTCGATCTAGCGGGCGGTCCAGCCCCCGTCGACGGTCAGGGTATGCCCCGTCACGTAGCTGGACGCGTCACCGGCGAGGAACAGCAAGGCACCGTCGAGCTCCCACGCCTCGCCGCCCCGCCCCATCGGGGCGTTGGAGCGGAGGAAGGCGATCGACGCCGGGTCCTCCCACATGAGCGTGGTCTTCTCCGAGAGGAACCACCCCGGCGCCAGGGCGTTGACCCGCACGCCCTTGCGGGCCCACTGGACGGCCAGCTCCCGCGTGAGGTTGATGACCCCGGCCTTGCTGGCGGCGTAGGACGCCTGCTTGATCGGCGCCGACGCCACCAACCCGAGGATCGAGGCCACGTTGATGATGCTGCCGTGCCCCTGGGCCAGCATCTGGCGCCCCACGAGCTGGGACAGGGCGAACACGCTGGTGAGGTTGACGTCGACCACGTGGGCGAAGTCCTCCACGGGCTCGTCCTCGGCCGCGACCGGGGTGCCGACGCCGGCATTGTTGACGAGCACGTCGATCCGGCCCGTGACGTCGAGCGCGGCGGCGACGACGGCGTCGCGCCCGGCCGGATCGGTGACATCGGCGATGACCGTGACGATCCCCGGCAGGCGTTCGGCCAGCTCGGCCAGGCGGTCGGCCCGCCGGGCGCACACCACGACGGTGGCGCCCACCGCCCGCAGCACCTCGGTGAAGCGGACCCCGAGTCCGCTCGAGGCCCCGGTCACGATGGCGACCCGGCCGTCGAGCCGGAAGAGCCGGTCGAGGTCGCCGGCGAGGATGGGAGCTGCCGACCCGTCAGCCATGGCGAGAGTATGGCCGCCGGGAGGGGCGCCAGTCAGGTCCGCACCGGCGGGGCGAGCAGTCCTTCGAACATCCCGAGCAGACCGCGGGTGGAGAGCACGATGAACTCCTCGTCCCGGGCGGGGTCGCCCAGCTCGAGCCACTCGAGCACGCCCGTCTGCAGGTAGCTCACCGCAGCCCGGGCGGCCCAGGCCTTCACCACCGGATCGGTGATGCGGTCGCCGATGAGCGCGTCGGCGAGGAGGACGGCCCCGTCGCGGTACTCGCGCGCGTGCTCGGCGAACTTCGGCTCGCGCTCGGCGTGGACGAACACCAGCCGCACGCCATCCGGATCGGTGCGGGCCACGGAGAGGATGGCGCGGGTGGTGAACCCGAAGCGCTCGGCGTCCGGGCGCTGGAGCTGGGCCGTGAGCTCGTCGCGGAGGCGCCCGGCCACGCCGGCCAGCACGGCCCGGTACAGCTCCTCCTTGGAGTCGAAGTGCCGGTAGAGGATGAGCTTGGTGACGCCCGCGGCGGCGGCCACGTCGTCCATGCTCGTGGCGGCGAAGCCGGCGCCGGCGAAGGCGGTGGCCGCGGCCCGCAGGATCGAGGCGGACCGCTGCTCCCGGGTGAGCAGCTGGCGGGTGGTGGTGCGGGCCCTGGGTGCCATCGTTGCCAACTGTATACTCCTGAGTATACAGTTGGCAGGCATGGGGCCCGGGCGAGCCGGGCGCACGACCACAGGGGGCGCACCATGGGCCACGACACCGACCAGGTGGAGTTCACGGCCGAGGAGCTGCTGGCCGACCATGCCTACGCCGAGCCGCTGGTGGCGGCGGGCGTGCGCTGCCACGGCGGGTTCGACGAGGACGGGCGCTACGTGTCGCCCCGCACCCTCCACCGGGTCCCGGCGATCGCGGCGTGGGAGGCCAAGCGCGTGGCCGAGGCCGGCACCGAGATCCTGCACCTGCCGATCGACACCTGGCCCGAGCACTTCCCGTCGGTGGCCCAGAGCACGTTCCTGATCGGCAAGGGCGTCACCCAGCCGACGGTCAGCGAGCTCACCCGCATCGGCACGGTCGAGGGGTTCGGCGCCATGATGCGCTACCTGCCGCTCCCCGACCTCCAGCAGATCTTCGCCGACTCGATCCGCGGCACGGCCACGGACCACATCCGCAAGGGCCTCTTCGAGGCCCACTCCCGCGACGAGGCCGGCTTCGAGGACGAGGCGGGGCACGACAAGATGTGGTTCGCGGCACGGGACATCGCCTTCGAGCACCCGGTCACCGAGGACCAGACCGCAGCGATGTTGTCGCGCATGGGCATCCCCTCCCCCGCCGCCGGTGCGCCCGACCTGGAGAAGCTGCGGGCCGCCGCCCTGGCCGCCCGCGTCCTCCCCGACGACATCCCCTTCGAGCTCGAGGCCGTGCTCACCCGCATGATCGGCCTGCTCTTCATCGAGCTGTCCGCGTTCCGGGCGTTCAGCTGGGCCGAGGCCGTGCTGTCCGACGACGACCTCGTCGCCGGCGAGGGCGAGGCCGGGCGCATCGTGTCCTACATCCGCCAGGACGAGACCCCCCACGTCGGGTACCTGCAGGTGGCGCTGTCGGAGATGCGCGACCGCACGTGGCGCGGCAGCAGCGGCACCACCTACGACGGGGCGGAGATGATCCGGCTCCTGTGGGACCGGGCGCTCCAGGATTCGCTCGTGGCCCGGCGGGCCGACTTCCTCCGCCTGATCACCCGCGAGATCGAGGCCAGCGTCGCCGGGCGGGCCGACGCCGACGACGTGCTCGACGAGTTCTTCGCCCTCGGGTCGGTGCACCGGCTGGCCGACGGCACCCTCGTCGAGGTCGCGCCGGGGGGCGAGGAGCTGCGGGTGCCCCCCGTGGCGGCCTGATCGGTCAGCGCCCCAACCGCTCGAAGCGACCCCCGAGGATCTCGTCGGTGGGGCCGCCCAACCAGTCGAGCGCGGTGGCGTAGACCGACCGGGTGTCGAGCACCACCGGGAGGTCGCCGTCGTCGAGGTGGTCGAGGTCGTACCCGCCGGTCACCGCACCGCCGGGCAGGGCCCCGCCCGCCGGGCCGACCAACAGCTCGACCCCGCCCTTGCCGTGGTCGGTGCCGCCGCCGTTCTCGGCCACCCGGCGCCCGAACTCGCTCGTCGTCATCAAGAGCACCCGGTCCCCGCGGCCCTGCCGGTCGATCTCGGCCACGAAGTCGGCCACGCCCTTCCCGATGTCGGTCAGGAGCGCGGCGTGCCGGCGCTCCTGGTCGCTGTGGGTGTCGAACCCGTCGGCGGCGACGACCACCACCCGGGTCCCCACGTCGAGGTCGATCAGCCGGGCGGCCACACCGAGCAGGGCGGCCGCGCCACCACCAGCATCGCCGCCGTCCTTGTCCCGAGCGGCGGCCAGGGCCGGGGCGAGGGTGTCCACCGCATCGAGCGTGCGGGGCAGGGCGCTCTGGGCCGCGGCCACCAGGTCCACGCCGCTGGCCGGCACCGCGGTCGCCCGGAACGCCGCCGCCAGCTGGGCCGCGTCGGCCCCCCGGGGAGCACGGAGCGAGAACGAGGCCGGGTCGAGGATCACCGTCGACTGGGCCCGGGCCCCGGCCAGCATCGGCGCGTTGGCCCCGAGGGCCACCGCCGTGAGGGGGTTGCCCGGATCGGCGGCCTCGTCCAGCCACCGGCCCAACCAGCCCGTGGTCCGGGTGCGGCCGGGCTGGGCCGACCACCACGTGTCGAGGGCGGCGAAGTGCGACCGGCTCTGCCCCTCGAACCCCACCCCGGCGACGGCGGCGAGGCGCCGGGCCGCCCACAGGGGCGCCAGCGGGGCCAGCTCGGCCGCCAACCCGAAGGCGTCGGCCCCGGGGAGGGGCACCACCCGGTCGTCCTTGCGCCCGAGCTCCGGGCGGGCGTCGTGGTAGCGACCGGCGGTGACCGGGACGAGGGTGTCGAGGGCGTCGTTGCCACCGTTGAGGGCGAGGACCACCAGGATGGTCCGGCTCGGGGCGGTCGTCCCCGCCGGCCCTCCCGCCGTGTCGGTGCCCGGGGCGCGGCTGGCGAGGGCGTCATCGAGGTGCTCGGCCACCCGACCCTGCCAGGCGGCCAGGCCGGTGACGGCGGCGCCGGCGGCGACGGTGCCGCCGATCAGGAAGCCTCGACGGGTGACCATCACGCCACCACCACGTCGGGCGCGGCCATGGCCACGGTGGCGGCGACCCGGGCCGACGACCGGCCGGCGGCGATGCCCTCGAGCGCCGCCACCGTCCCCGGGGCGAACCCCTCGGGCCGCCCGACGGCCGACGCCAGCGCGGCCCAGTCACGCCGTGCGGCCGCGGCCACGACCGGTCCGTCGCCGGCGAACCCGGCCACACCGCCGGCCAGGGTGGCGCGGGCGAGGGTGGTGGCCGAGGTGAGCCACGCCGTGCCGCCGGGCCAGCCGGCCACGTTCGGGGCGTCCATGGGCACCTGGCCGGCGGCGATGAGCTGATCGGCCGCCGGTCCCACGACCCGCGCCATGTCGAGGCCGTTGGCCCGGACCATCGCCACGAACCACGGCAACGGCGCCCACACCATCGGGGTGGACGCCCCGTCGAGCCCGGCCTCCAGGATGCGCCGCAGGAGCGGGGCCACGGCCAGGCCGTCATCGCGGAACTGCCCAGCGAGGCGAGCGACCAGGCCGGCGTCGACGTCGGGGCCGAGGATCGCCCGGCAGAGCTTGCCGGCGATGAAGGGGGCACAGGCCTCGTGGGCGGTGACCGCCCGCACGACGCCGTCGAGGTCGTGGACACCGTCCACCCCGAGGTACTGGTGGGGCGTGTCGTCGTGCTCCCGGGCGACGAAGCGTGCGGTGCCGGTCTCCCGGTCGATGCGCCACCCGCTCAAGGCCTCGGCGCCGGCCCGCACGTCGGCCTCGGTGTAGTGACCGATGCCGAGGGTGAACAGCTCGAGCAGCTCCCGCCCGTAGTTCTCATTGATCCGGCCCTTCCGGTTCGTGCGACCGTCGAGGTAGATGAGCATGGCCGGGTCGATGGTCACGGCTTTCACCAGCGGGGCCAGCTGGCCCTGGCCGAGGCGGCCGAGGAGGCGGAGCTGCTCGGCCATGAGCGCCGGCACCTTGACCACCCGCAGGGTGGACACGAAGTGGCCGTGCCAAAACCAGCGCACCCACTCGTCGAGCGGACGGGGCGTGGTGGCCATGTGGACGATCCAGGCCCCGACAAAGGCGCGGGCCCGCTGGCGGCCGGCCTGGCCGTCGAGGTCCCCGGCGAGGTCCATGCCCGCCCACGGATCGGGGGCGGCGGGCACCCCGTGCCCGTCGGGGTCCAGGAGCTCGTCGAGGGCCCGGTCCACGCCCTTGGCCGCCAGCTCGTCGAGCTGCCCCGGGGCCAGGCCGAACGCCGCCCGACGGTACAGCCAGGCGATGCGGGAGCGGTCGGTGGCCGGCGAGGACATGGCGTCAGTATCGGCACGGGGTGTGAGGAGAGTGTGAGCCTCCCTCGCTCCTTCCGTGGCGCTACTCCTTGCCCTCGCCGCCCCCGCCGGAGGCCGACACGCACGCCGTGGCCCGCACCTTCCCCGTGTCGGGGGTCTCGATGGTGGCGCCCGGGTAGCGCTTGGCCCAGAGCTTCAAGGCGTCGGTGAGCTCGGTCAGGTCCTGCCCCGAGTCGGCGGCCCAGTCGATCCGGCCGCAGATCGTGTCGCCGTTGTCCTGCTTCCACGACACACCCCAGTCGCCGCCCCACCCGGTGGCGGCCCGTTCGGCCGACGCCTTGCCGATCACCGGGGAGAGCAGGAGCCGGGTGTCGCGCTCACCGAAGACCCGGTCGTCGACCTCCTGGCCGCCCGAGGGGGGTTTGGGCACCTCGATGCGCTTCTCCCGTGTCCGTAGCTTGTCGTCGTGGAGCACCTGCTCCGACGAGTCGGGCGGGGTGGCGAAGAGGGCGTCGAGGGCGGGCTGACCCTCGCGGCTGAACACCTTGGTGGTGAGGGGCTCGCCGAGCTCGTACGGGGCGGTGAGCTCCTCGATGAGCAGGGGCGGCACCCCGCCGAGGTCGACCGCGGCGGCGGACTCGTTCTCGTCCACGTCGAGCTGCTGGCGGCGGTCCTCGGGGAGCTGGTCCCGCCAGAGCTTCTCGATCCGGCGGGCGTCGCCCTCGGCCACGGCGCTCAACCCGAAGGCGATCTCGTCCTTGCGGTCGTCGTACTCGGGCCGGTCGAGGTCGAAGTGCTGGTCCTGGAGGGCGTGGTCGAGCTCGTGCACGATCACCGTGCGCGTGAGCTCGTTGACCTCGACGCCCTGCACCACGAGCTCCTTGCTCCGCGGGTCGTAGAAGCCGAGGACGGACTGGGTGAGGAGCTGCTTCATGGTGGCCTCGACGTCGATCCCCGGGGGCATCATCCCGAAGGCGACGTAGATGGCCGTCTCCCTGACGGCTTTGTCCTTCTCCTCGTCGAACTTGTCGAGGAGGAGCTCGCCGAACTCCTTCGGGGCCAGCACGGTGACCGTGACCGGCTCCTTGAACTTCAGGCCCCGGTGCTCCTCCAGCCACGGCTTGATCGTGTCGACCTCCTTCTGGATCACCTCGGGGGCGACGGGTGGGCGGGTCGTGCCCGGCGGGCGGGCCGCCGTGGTGCCGGGGGCCGACGTCGACGGATCGACCTGGCCCGGGTCGAGCGTGGTCGACGTGGAGCTCGGCCCGGACCGCGACGTGGCCGTCCCCCGGGTGGTGGTGGTCGACCCCGCCCCGGCCGCCACCTGGTCGCCGCCCCGGCGGGCCAGGAGCACCAGCCCCACGATGAGGGCGAGGGCCAGGGCAATCGAGCCGGCAACCAGCCGCCGGTCGGTGCCCGACAGCGGTGGGGGTGGCCCGACCGGCGCGCTCAGCGGGTCGATCACCGGGCCCGCACCGCCGCCGGTGACCCCGGCGACGGGCGGCGCGGCCGGGAGCCCGTCGACGCCGGGGACACGGGACGGGGCCAGCGGGGGCTGCGACGGCGGTTCGGCGCCGGACCACGGGTCGGTCACGGCGGAAACGGTACCGGCCCCCCGTCCCGGCGCGGTCGCAGCCCCACGCCGTACTGTCCCTGCCGTGCGCTCCATCTCGTCCCGCGCTGCTCGCGCCGTCGCCGCCGTCGCGCTGCTCGCCGCCACCCTGGCGGTGGCCTCGACCGTGACCGCGAGGCCCGCCGTCGCCGCCCCCCTCGACTGCTCGACCTGGCGCTACGGCGCGGCCGACGAGCCGGCCACCCTGCCGCCCGAGTTCGACCGCAACGACTTCCGCCGCACGTCGCTCCGCGACGCCCGCCCCGAGCTGTTCGCCTCGCCCCACAACCAGTGCGGCCAGAGGGGCGCCGCCGTCGACCTGGCCTGGGGGCTGACCCGGGGCACGCCCGACGTGCGGATCGCCGTGCTCGACTCCGGGATCATGTGGCGCAACGCCCACGACATGGTCGACCTCGCCGACCAGGCCTACATCAACCTCGGCGAGGCCCACCCGCCGTGCTGGCCCGGGGTCGCCGACGGCGACTGCAACAGCGACGGCCGCTTCTCGATCGCCGACTTCGGCGCCGTCGCCGACCGCAACGGCAACGGCGTGGCCGACCCCGAGGATCTCATCCTCGATCCGGCCGTCGCCGACGGGACCGACGCCGACGGCAACGGCTACGTGGACGACATCTCGGGCTGGGACTTCCTCTACGGCGACAACGACCCGCTCGACACCGTGACCTACGGGCACGGCACCGGTGAGGCCGAGGACTCGACCGCGGCCGAGAACGGCACCGGCGACGTCGGGACCTGCCCCGGCTGCCGGTTCATCCCCGTCCGGGTCGGCGACTCCTTCATCGCCGACGGGGGCCGCTTCGCTGCCGGCGTCCTCTTCGCCCTCGACAGCGGGGCCGACGTGGTGCAGGAGGCGCTCGGCGCCCTCAACAACCCGCGGCAGGCGCAACAGGCCATCGACGCCGCTTACGCCCGCGGCGTGCCGGTCGTGGCCTCCATGGCCGACGAGGCGGCCGAGCACCCCAACCTCCCGGCCTCGCTCGAGCGCACCATGGCCGTGAACTCGGTGACGGGCAGGCAGATCAGCCTGGCCAACGTCCCCAACAGCGGCTGGCTCGCCCTCAACGGCTGCACCAACTTCGGGGCCCACACCTTCGTCAGCATCCCGTCCAACGCCTGCTCGTCGGAGGCCACCGGCAAGGCGGCGGGGATGATGGGGCTGCTCGAGTCCTACGCCCGCACCCAGGGCGTCGCCCCCCACCCCGACCTGAGCGGCGCCGCCGGCGCGAACGTGCTGTCGGCCAACGAGGCCATGCAGCTGTTCCGGGCCTCGGCCGACGACATCGACTTCTCGACCCCCAACGCCGTCGATCCCGCCAACGACGTCGGCACCCCGACGGGCAACCCGATCCTCGACACCGTCCGCTACCCGAGCCGGCCCGGCTGGGACGCCACCTTCGGCTACGGCCGCACCAACACCTACGAGCTCTTGAAGCTCGTGCGGGCGGGGCGGATCCCGCCGGAGGCGATGATCGACGGCCCGTCGTGGTTCGACGTGCTGCCGGTCGGCGGCACCGTGCCGGTCACCGGGCGGGTGGCGGCGGTGCGGGCCACCACCTACGACTACCGCGTCGAGTGGGCCCCCGGGCAACAGCCGCCCCCGTGGCCGGCCACCGATACCTGGACCGTGGCCGGCGGTCAGGCCGGCCTTTCCTCGCCCCGCTCGGGCACCCTGGCCACCCTCGACCTCGCCGCCATCGCCGCCGCGCTGCCCGGCGGCGGCCACGGTCCGCCCACCGACCCCGGCGACCGCGGCCGGCCCGACCCGAACCGCTTCGCCGTACGGATCCGGGTGGTGGTCACCGCCCACGGCGGCCCCACCGACGGCCTCACCGGCGAGATGCAGAAGGAGGTCTTCGTCCACGACGATCCCGACCTGCTGCCCGGGTTCCCCGCCCGCATCCCCGGGGTCGGCACAGCGAGCCCGCGGTTCGTCGACCTCGACGGCGACGGCACCGCCGAGCTGGTGGTGGCCACCGACGACGGCGACGTGCACGCCTACCGGCCGGCCGGGGGCGAGCTGCCCGGTTTCCCCGTCCACACCGACGTGTCGCCCTGGTGGCCGGCGGCCTCCCCCACCGCCAGCGCCGACGCCATCCCGCCCCACCGCGGCGCGGTGATGCTCGGCGGCCCGGCCATCGCCGATCTCGACCGCGACGGGCGGCCCGAGATCGTGGTGTCTGACCTCGACGGGCGGGTCCACGTCTGGAACGCCACCGGGGGGTTGGTCGCCACCATGGGCGTGGATTCGGCCTTCTCCCGGGACAGCACCACCACGCAGGACCAGTTCAACCGCACCAAGCCCGGGTTCGCCGCCGCCCCTGCGTTGGCCGACCTCGACGGCGACGGCACCCGGGAGATCGTGGTCGGGGCACTCGACCGCCACCTCTACGCCTGGCACCACGACGGCACCGCGGTCGCCGGCTTCCCGGTGCTGCTGGTCGACCCGGCCAAGGTGGCCTCGATCGATCCCGTGTCGCACCGCGTCACGTTCGCCGCCGGCTCGGGCGTGGCCGAGGGCGGCGAGATCACGGCCGCTCCCACGGTGGCCGACCTCGACGGCGACGGCCGGCCCGAGATCGTGGTGGGGGCCCAGGAGGAGTACGTCGAGCCGCCCAACATCGGCGACCACCCCGCCGTGGTGTCGCTCCTCGCCGCCACCGGCACGGCCGGCAACGCCCGCCTCTACGCCGTCCGGGGCGACGGCTCGCTGTTGCCGGGCTGGCCGGCCAAGCTGGCCATGGCCAAGACCGAGCTCCTCCCCTCGATCGGCGACGGCGTGGCCATGCCCGCCGCCGTGGGCGACGTCGATCCGAGCTCGCCCGGCCCCGAGATCGTGGCCGCCTCGGCCGCCGGCCCGCTCTACGTGCTCTCCCCTGCTGGCCGCAGCGTCTACGGCACCACCGCCAGCGGCGACATCCCCGCCCGCTGGAGCGCCCAGCTCGACCTCTCCGAGGCCGGCGCCTTCGGGGCCAACCGCACCTCCGACGATCTCGCCGCCGTGCTGGTCGGCTTCGGCGGCCCGGTCGTGGGCGAGGTGCGCCCCGGCCACCTCGACGCCGCCGCCCCCACCGCCGGCCTCACGCGGCTCATCGACCTCCTCGCCCCGGACCTGCAGCTCCCCAACGACGACCAGCTCATGGTCTGGGACGGCACCTCGGGCGCGCCCCTCCCCTTGGCTCCCCACGCCACCCCCGATCTGGCCTTCTTCGCCGCGCCGGCCATCGCCGGCCTCGGCCCGTCCGGCACCGGTGCCGGCGCCCACGTCATCGCCGGCAACGCCCTGCACACCCTCAGCGCCGTCGATGCCAACGGTGTGCCCGCCCCGGGCTGGCCCAAGCTCACCGGCGGCTGGACGGTCGGCACGCCGGCGGTGGGCGACTGGAACGGCGACGGCACGCTCGAGGTGGCCCAGCCCCGTCGGGACGGCGTGCTGCTGGTGTGGACCACCCCGGGCCGGGGCGCGGCGTCGTGGTCGGGCTGGCAGTGCGACGCCGCCCACACCGGGGCCTGCGCCGTCGCCACCGCTGGTCCGGTCACGACCACCACGGCGGCGACCGGTCCCGGCACCGCCGGCCCCGGGGCCCTGCCGACGACCGGCGGCGGCGGCGCCCGCGCCGCCTGGTGGGGGGCCCTGCTCCTGCTCCTCGGACTCTCGCTCCTCGGGCTGCGGGGGTTGGCCGAGCGCCACCGGGCGCCCTGACCCGTCGCCGCCGCCCCGCCGGCCGGGCTACGGTCCCCCGGTGCCGCTCGCTCCCCGCCTCCGTCCCGTCGTCTGGCTGGGCAACCGCGCCGGCCGCGACGACCTCGCCGTGCCCATGGCCATGCGCCGAGCCCAGGCCGCTCGGTTGTCCGGCCTCGGCAAGCGCCTGGTCATGCGGGCCGAGCCCGCCCCGGCCCGCGTCCACCACCGCACCGTGCCGGTCGACGGCGGGCGCATCCTGGTGCGCCTCTACCACCCCCACGGCACGGGTCCGTTCCCGCTGTTCGTGTTCCTCCACGGCGGCGGGTGGTGCCTCGGCACGCTCGACGAGCGCGACGACCGCTGCGCCGCCATCGTGGCCGGCGCCGGCTGCGTGGTGGCCTCGGTCGACTACCGCATGGCGCCCGAGAACCAGTACCCGACGCCGCCCGAGGACTGCTACGCCGCGCTGTGCTGGCTCGTCGACCACGCCGAGGAGTTCGGCGTCGACCCGGCCCGGGTGGCCATCGGCGGCGAGTCGGCCGGCGCCAACCTGGCCGCCGTCGCCTGCCTCATGGCCCGGGACCGTGGGGGCCCGGCCCTCTGCCACCAGTGGCTCGACGTGCCCGGCGTCGACCTCACCTGCTCGCAATCGGGCTTCCGGGACGTCGATGACGGCTACCTCCTCGACCGGGCCGTGATCGACGACTTCCTCGAGCACTACCTCCCCTCCCCCGAGGTGGTCCGCGAGCCGTACTGCTCCCCGCTGTTCGGCGACCTCCACGACCTGCCGCCGGCCTGGATCATGAGCGCCGAGTACGACAAGCTCCGCGGCGACGCCGAGGCCTACGCCGATGCGCTCCGGGCCGCCGGCGTGCCCGCTACCCACGTCCGCCTCGACGGCGGCATCCACGCCGGCTTCGCGTTCACCCGGGTGTGGCCCCGGGCCCGCACCTACCAGGCCGAGGCCATCGCCGCCCTGGCCGCCGCCTTCGCCGCGGCGTAACGGCGGGCGGCGGCCACCCGGGGCGGTCGCTCCGAGCGGCGGGGCCTAGAGGAGCGCTTTGCCGTGCTCGTAGAGCACGGCGTCGATGCGACCCTCGGCGAAGGCCGACTCGAGGGCCAGGCGGCGGGCCACCAGCCCGGCGCCGTCGGGCAGGATGGCCCGCAGCGCGTCGGCCGGATCGGTCCCGAGGACCTCCTCCGGCCCGACCGCGGCATCGACCTCGATCTCGGCCTCACGGAGGTCGATCTGCGGATCGGTGAGATCGATGACCTCCGCCGTGGGCTCGACCGGCTCGACGTTCGGTGACGGCGCCCCCGATGCTCCCGGGAGGTGGAAGAGCCCCCGTGGCGCCCTGTGCTGACCAGGCATTCGTCGTTTCTCCGGATCCCCAAGACCTCGTGGTGCGGACGGGCTGGGTGACCTCCTAGGTCTTTCGGCCCATACGCGGCGGAACTGTAGGACAAACCTACCGGGCGACTCTACGGCGACGACCCCGACAGCGCCAGGTGTCATCGTACCCATTTCGTGCACCGGCTAGAGTTCCGTAAGCGCACACTTACGTTCTTTGGAGGAGGCGCCATGCTCACCGTCGACGTCCCCGACCGGGTGGCCGAGCGGCTCAACACCGCCAGCGCCAGCCGGCGCTGGTACCCCTTCGACGCCGACGTGATCGACTGGTCCGTCCCGCTCACGGATGACTGGTGCTACATGCCAGCGGGCCAGTCGGTGTTCAGCGACAGCGGGATCTTCGAGCGCCTCGACGTGGCCGACCGGGCCTTCCTCGAGCGGTGGGAGATGACCCAGAACATGCGCAACGTCGCCCACGGCGAGCACCTCCTCAACCAGGGCATCCTGGCCATGCTCTGGACCGTCGACCCCTACGACCCGAGCTTCCGCTACCTGCTCCACGAGGTGGCCGAGGAGTGCCAGCACATGGCCATGTTCAACCACTGGGTCCGGCTCAACGCCGACATCCAGACGGTGAGCGCCGGCGAGGCGGCGTGGGGCAAGACGGCGGCCGACTTCACCCAGGACATCGCCGTCCGCCTGCCCGAGGCGTTCTGGGTCAACGTGCTGCTGTTCGAGTTCGTCGGCGACGACTTCAACCAGGCCATGAAGGCCAACCCCGGCCTGGCCGCCTCCTCCGACGGCCGGCCCATGCACCCGATCCTCGTCGGCATCGGCCTGGCCCACACCGCCGAGGAGGCGCGCCACATCGCCTACGCCCGCCGCTGGCTCCACGAGGGCATGCCCGGCCTCGACGACGACCAGGTCCGCGAGGTGCAGCAGCTGGCCGAACTCGGCGCCCAGGCCCTCATCGACCGCAACTCGTTCCTCCCCATCCGCTACACCGAGCAACTCGCGCCGTACCTCACCAAGGAGGAGTTCGTCGCCGCCCGCGGCGTCTCCCCCGCCTCCCGCGCCATGCTCCGGCAGCTCAAGAAGCTGCTCGACGAGTTCGAGTCGCTCCGCATCGTGCGCCCCGAGACCATGCGCCGCTGGGAGGACGCCGGGGCCTTCGCCTGATGCCCGGACCCGACCGGCGCCGCCGCGACACCCGCGACCGCATCCTCGCCGCCTCGCTGGCCCTCTTCGCCGAGAAGGGCTTCGCCCCCACCACCGTGGCCGAGATCGAGGGCGCCGTCGGCCTCCGCCCCGGCAGCGGCGCCCTCTACCGCCACTTCTCCTCCAAGGACGAGCTCCTCCTCGAAGCGGTGCGGGCCTACCACCGGCGGGTGACCGACCTCCGCACTGACCTGGCTGCGGCCCGGGCCACCCGCCCCGCCCCCGACGTAGCGGCAGAGTTGCGCCGGATCGTCGCCGCGCTGGCCGACTTCCTCGCCGGCGAGCGCCCGATGGTGCGCCTCGGCCTCGACGCCCACGGGTTGCCCGACGCCGCCCGCCACGTGATCGGCGACGCCTGGGACGAGGGCTACGGGATCCTCGAGGACGCCTTCACCGCCCACGGCGTGACCCCCGACCGGGCCCGGCTCCTGGCCCTCGGCGCCGTCGGATCGCTCAACCACTACACCGCCCACCTCGCCACCTGGCGCCAGCTCCCCGCCGGCGTCGACCCCGCCGCCTACCTCGACGCGTGGATCGGCCAGTGGAGCGCCCTCGCGCTCCCCTGACCGCAGCGCATCAGGCGGTGCGCATCGCCACCAGCCGGGGCGCCGCTTCCCGGAGGCGGTCGGCGTACTGGAGGGTGTCGACCCATCGTGCCGGCACGGCCGCCGCGCCATCGCGCACCCCGAGGAGGCCGCCGGCGATGGCCCCGTTGGTGTCGGTGTCGCCCCCGAGGTGGACCACGTCGACGAGCACCTCCTCCAACGGCCGCGGGTCCAGCACCGCGGCCACGGCCAGCGCCAGCGAGTGCAGCACGAAGCCCGAGCCCTCGTACGGGTTGCCGCGGTGGTCGGCAGCGTCGACCACCGAGAGCTGACGCCCTTCGCCCACCTTCCCGGTGATCACCTTGGCGACCTCGGCCGGCGCCTGGGCGGCGACCACGGCGACGCCGGCGTCCACGGCGGCCTCGGGCGCGGCGCCGTCGACCAGGGCCGCGGCCATCTCGTTGTAGGCGGCGCAGCTCCACGTGCACACCGGGTCGTCATGGGTGACGGCGCTGATCTCCCGCGACTCGAGCACCCGCCTGGCCTGGTCCCCCCGGGCCAGCCCGGTGGGGAGGCAGCGCATCAACGACCCGTTGCCGGCCGACCCCGGCCCCGCGCCCGCTCGCCGGGGATCACCGGTCCGCTCGAAGTTGCGCAGGCCGTTCTTGGTGGCTCCGCCGACGTCCTTCGGCCCCCGGTGGAGCCAGGCCAGCATGTTCCTCGCGGCCACGTCGAGGTCGAACCCTCCCGGATCGAGGTAGGCATCGAGCACGGCCAAGGTCAGGTCGGTGTCGTCGGTCGCCGCCCCCGGCGCCCACCCGAACGCCCCGCCCCCGACGATGTCCCGCAAGCGCCAGCCCGGCGGCCGGCCGGCGACGATGTCGGGCCACAACCGGAACTCGTGCGTGGCACCGAGCGAGTCCCCCGCGTGCACGCCCAGCAATCCGCCGAGCACCCGATCGTCCACCGGCACCGTTCCTGTCATGGGCAGATCATGTCACTGCATCGTCGCCAGCAGCTCGTCCAACTGGCTGAACGTCTCGTCGGCCGCGTCCGCGGCACCGCCCTCGGCGTCGAGCGCCTCCTTGGAGGGGAACACCTCCGTCATGACGAGCCGTGTGCGTCCGTCGATCTCCTCGAACGTGACCGTGGTGACGGAGCCGCCCTCGCCGCCTTCCTCGTTCGTCCAGACGATGCGGGACGGCGGGGTGACCTCGACGTACCGCCCGAAGAAGTCCATGCCCTCGCCGAAGTTGAGCCGGTAGGTGCCCCCGGTGCGGACGTCCATCTCGCAGGCGTGCAGCGTGGCGCCCAGCGATCTCGGCACCCACCACCGCTGGAAGAGCTCGGGATCCGACCACGCCTCGAACACGAGGCGGGCCGGCGCGTCGAACCAGCGGGTGACGACGATCTCACGATCAGATCTCCGCTCCACGGTCGTGCGGCCCGTGACCGCACCCTCACTTGCTTCCATGCTGTCTCTCCTTGTCCTTCAACTCACCGATGACCTTGTCCAGCTCACGGAAGCGCTCGTCCCAGAGCTGGTGATAGGCGTCGATCCATCCCGCCACCTCGTCGAGCCGACGCACGCCGATCCGGCACCGGCGCGCCCGCCCGACCTTCTCCGTGACCACCAGCCCCGCGTCCTCGAGGATCCCGACGTGCTTCCTCATCCCGGTCAGCGTCATGCCGAACCGCTCGGCGAGGTCCGAGATCGACGCCTCCCCGTGCCCCAACTGCTCCAGCACCCCTCGCCGCGTGCCGTCGGCCAGAGCGCTGAACGAGGCATCGAGGTCAGCGGTCGAATACTGAACCATCTGGTTCAGTATTCACGATCCCGTCGGTCAGCGCAACCCTGCCGGACCGCGATCACGTAGGCCTGGCGTCATGCCGAACACGCCGCCTCGAGCTTGGCGAGCGTCGCTGCGAGGTCGAGATCGTCCACGGCCCAGAGATCCGTGATCGTCGCCGGTCTCATGCCCGCGCTCGAGCACTGCTCGACGATGTCGACGTGAGCCGCCCAGGTCACGAGCGGTTGTTGCGCAAGGATCGAAAGCAGCTCGGCGACGTGTGTTGATCCAAGTTCGTTGATCGCGGCTGTCCGCACGCTTTCGCGACGATCGCGCAGCGCGAGGTCGACAAGTCGATCGTGCAGGACGTCGGCCCTGGACTCGTGCACGCTGTATGTGCGGACGGCCTCGTGTGCTCGCGTGCCCGCGATCGTTCCGCCGGCTATGAGGTACCAGGTGAAGTCCGCGATGTCCTGACGATGCTCGACGAGCCCCAAGTAGTACACGGCAACCTTCCGCACCCCCAGGTCGTCGTCGCCTGCAGCAAGCTGGAGGAGGCGATCGGCTTCATTCCAGTCCGCCAGGGCGCGGCACGTCGCCATGCGAACCTCAGGATCGAGGTGCGCGGCGAAGTAGCCAGCGAGCGCTCGGCGCTCGGCGCCGACGACAACCGTCCAATCGTAGGAACGGAGCGACCGAAGCTTCTCCGCCCACGGGCCATCGATCTCATCGAGCGCGGTGATCAGCTCGGCTGCCGTTGGTGGCGGTGGCCGTTTCGGGCTCGAAGGTCCGGAGCCACCAGCACGGTCGGGTTCGAGCCATTCGTTGTCCAAGTCAAGGAGGGGCTCGATCGGCCCCATCCATGCCCGGAGCGCGTCATAACGCACCGGATCGTCGATAGCGGCGGACAGTTCGTGGAGGAACCAGAATCGGTTGCTCTCGAATCGTTCCGTCGCCCATTGCGCCCGCTGCGGGTCCGGTGCACCGCGAAGGGCAGCGAGCACCGCGAGCGTCTGACGGCTGCGGTAGTACTCCAGCGTCTCGAACGCACGACACGCGACATCGGGATCGTCCTCTGCCGCGTGCGCGAGCAGTGCCGCCTCTGCCGCCACGGGCTCGTCCCAGAGCAGGACAGAAGCAGCAGTGCGCCGCACCACCGAGTCGGGGTGACCGAGTGCCCGGATCTTGCGGTGCTGCCACTCTGGCTCCTCGAACGAGAACTCGAGCCCCTCGATCGCGGCGTGATGCATTGGGTGCGCAGGGTCGTCCGCGACTGGACCGATCAGGTCGGCTTCGGTGCGCTCAGCGAAGTACATCACCGCACGATCGAGCACCTCATCTCCGCTGCCCCACCACGCCCGAAGCGCATCGCCACCAGGCCCGTGTCCCCCGGCAACGAGGACGTCCAGGCACGCCAGGCGGCTGTCGGACAAGAGCGCCGGGTCCTTCACTGCCGACCACAGCCGGTCGGTCATCCGCGGGTCTGCGACGAACCCCATGGTTCGAGCGGCCTCCGTTCGCACCTCCGCGGTCACCGAATCGGAGACGACCAACCCGAACAACTCGGCCGACCTCGAGCGGTCCTGAGACTCGCGAACGTCCTCCCAACCATCCATGACACCAGTCTCGCTGACGCGCCGGTGGGTTCTCGTCGTCCGGTGGGTCAGCGCTGTCGCCGAGAATCGCTGGGAACCCGCCCGCTTCGGTGGCATACTGGACGGAGCCAAGGGCCCAGGGCCTGCGGAAGTGAACCCAGCTCCCGTCCGGACGGTCGGCGGCTGGGTTTGCGGCTCTTTCAGCCGACTTCGCGGATGATCTCGATGGCAGGGCGAACTCGGCGGAGCCAGTCGCCGCCAGCACCGACGGGCCACACGAAGCAGTCGGGCAACCAGAGCAGCGGATCCGCCGACGGCACGAGGTGCTGATACGTGAGCACGCTCTCGGGATGGCGGACCCGATCCATCGTCCGGCGATCCTCGCTGTCTCGCCCCTCGCGTCGTTCGATGAACAGGACCACGTCTCGTCCGCGACCCTGCAGGTGCTCGACGATCGCCGTGAGGCACGCAACGCGTACCCGACGCTCGGGCTGTCCTGCACGGTGACGCTGGTAGAAGACAGCGACCGACACGTCGAAGGTGACGAGCTCGCCCAGTAGTTGTTTGCGCCGCCGGACGCTCTCCTTCTGGAAGTGAAGGCGACGCTGTCCCGGGAGCAGCAGGTCCTTCGTTCGGCGACGAACGCCACCGACCGATTCGGGCTCGACCATGACGACGCACATCAGGTACTTGCCCGCGCGCACGCTTTCGTCGACGTAGGCATAGAGGACCTGGCTCACCTGGACCCCGCAGCCAGGTCGGCGACCCAGGCCACGCGGGCAGGCTCGGGTGCCCGGGGTGGGATTCGAACCCACACGACCCGAAGGTCTGGGGGGTTTAAGCCCCCTGCGTTTGCCATTACGCCACCCGGGCTGGGCCCGGCCACGCTACAGCGGGGTTGCTCACGCGGGTCGTGCCCGTGGACCATCGGAAGAGGAGGGCACCGTCGGCGTGGCCGGTGATCTCGAGGTGTCCGTCGTGCACCTGGCCGTGGTGGAACGGACAAAGGAGCACCAGGTTCCACGGATCGGTCGGGCCGACGGGCCAGGGCCGGATGTGGTGGGCGTTGAGCCCGTGCCGGTGCGGGCAGCCGGGCGCGCGGCAGCCGTGGTCGCGCTGTTGGAGCACTCGGAAGAGACGACCGCTGATGGTGCGGGTGCTGTGCCCGGCCCCGATCGGCCGGCCTTGGGCATCGTGGACGACGACCCGCCAGCGGGCGTCGCACAGGAACAGCTGGAGCCGGTTGAGGGGCTGGGGCACGACGGTGGTGCCGTCGGTGACGAGATCGCCGGCCGGGCCGGTGTCGGGGACGAGGGGATCCCACCACCACTCGTCGGCGCCGGCCTCCACCCGGCGTCGTGTGCGCAGCGATCGGACCCGCTCCGCGATGCGCTGCCGGACCTCCTCCTCCTCGGCGACGGCCTCGGCCGTGAGGGCCTCGACCTCGGCCGGATCACCGTCGAGGGCGACGAGGTCGGCCAGCTGCACGTGGACCGCGACCTCGGCTCGGCGGCCGGCCCGCTGGGGCGCCGATGCCGCCAGCCCGACCAGGGCTTGGCCCCGCAGCCGGGCGAGGGGCTCCCCGGCCCCCACCCCGGGCGTGGCCCGGAGCACCGCCGCCCCCTCGTCGAGCGCGTCGAGGATGGCGGCACCCTGCTCGGCGTCGAACGTGCCCCGGAAGCGGAAGCGGCCGGTGTGGGGATCGACCCGCACGTCGAGGCAGCCATCGCGATCGGGCCGGTCGGGCTCGTCGACCGCCGGCGGCGGCGCCGCCAGCCGCGCCGCCAGGCCCTCGAGCTGGGAAACGGTGTGGGCCTCGAGCAGCTCGGCCACCTCTCCCTGTGAAAGCCGGCGACCGAGGCGGACACCGACCCGAGCCTGATCGAAGCTGATCTCCCCCGCCGCCAGCAGCGCCGAGACCGCCGGCTGCTCGGCCAGGCGCCGGCCCACCCCCACGAGATCACGACCGGTCGACGGGCGCACGTCCAACGTGGCGGCCGCCCACGCACCGGCGTCGGCGAACCCGTCGGGCCGATGCCACCCCTGTGCCGTGTAGACCCGCACCGCCTCGGCCAGCACAGCCTGGGCCGAGGACACCAACGCACCGACCCCGCGGATCACCTCCACCAGTTCGTCGGGCGTGCAGGCCGAGAGATCGGTCGGCTCCACCCCCAACCGGGCCATGAACGCGACCGGATCGAAGCCGCCATCGGCCTCCTCGGGGGTTGGCGCACCGTCCGCTCGCATGCCCCTATTCTCCCATACCCCACCGACAGGTATCGCACACCCGTTCGTGGTTCTGCGGATCAGGCGAACGGGGGTTGGCGCAACCTCGCCTCGATCCCCGGCTGGTCGGCCAGGGCCCGCCCACCTCGCAGCTGGGCGACGCGCACCCGGGCGGCGAAGCCCCACCGCCCGCCGGCAGACAGGGATCGGACGGCGGCCGCCTCGGCGTCCCACTCCTCGACGAAGAACGAGAACCACTCCTCGGGGTGGGCCGGGACAGGGAACCGGCCGTGATGGCCGAGGAAGGTGAGCGCGGCCCGGTGGGCGTCGACGAGCTCGGCCGGCGATGCTCCCGGCACGCTCTGCTCCAGCGACGTGGGCAGCAACGGCGTGGTGATCACGGTGGTGGTGGCCAGCGTGCCGCGGTCGAGTCGGGTCTTGATCGAGTAGGGCCCCGTGGTCCCGTCGGCGCCGACCCAGATGCGGCAGAACCCGGGGAGCTCCCGATGCACACCGATGATCGTCCACGCCGTCGGCGCGCCGGGCGACGGGGCGGTGACCCCGCCGAGCATCTCGAACCCGGCGGCCTGGAAGGCGACCACCAGCGGGATCGGGTGCCCGGGCACCTGCCAGAAGTCGACCGGGATCTTGGTGGCCTGCTCGAAGTGCCGGAAGCTCCGGGACATCACCAGGACGGGCGTGGCGAGCCACAGCACCGCCACCACGACGACGAGCAGCACGATCAGCGCGATCTCCCCCACGGGCGAACGCTAGCCAGATCGGCGGGTTCAGGCGGCGGAGGCGCCGGGGAGCGCCCGACCGGGAACCGGGGCCCCGGCGCCCACCGCCGGCTCGCCGGGCACGACACCGGCGAGCTGGAGGGCCGACCACAACGCGGCGCGCACCGCCCCGGCCTCGGGGGCCGTGAGCTCGTTGGCCCGGACGACCCCATCGACCATGTCGGCCAGCACCGCCGGCCAGGGCCGCCCGGCCATGCGGACGGCGATCGTGACCCCGCCGGCACGGTGGTGCTGGAGGCTGCGCTCCACCCCGGCGGCGCGGGGCGGCGATCGGAACGTGGGCACGATCGGCAGGGCCAGCCGCCGGGCCGTGGCGGTGAGGGCTCTCGCCGCTGTGCCGAACTGCAGGGATCGCGCTTCCATCCCTGGCATCATGCCCAGGGGGTGTGACACCTAGCCCGGGCCCCTGCCGACGACCGTGACCGACGACGACCTCTCCCCCACCCAGCGCCGCCTCGTCGAGGTCCTCGGCGCCCGCGGCACCGAGCGGCCCGCCTTCCCCGAGGGAACGGGCGAGGCGGTCCGCGCCGACCTCGAGGCCCGCCTCGCCCCGATCGTGGCGCCGCTGCCCGAGGACGCGGTCCCGCTGTGGGTGAACAAGCACGACCTGTCGTCGATCCACGGGTGCGAGGGCCGGTACCTGGCCGAGCAGGCCGAACCCTTCGCCTGGACCGTCCCGATGGCCCGGGGCACGGTGGCCCACAAGGCCATCGAGCTCAGCCTCGGCTGGCGGGGCGAGGTCCTCCCCATGGCCCTCGTCGACGAGGCGGTGGCCCGGCTCGAAGCCGGCGAGCGCAGCCTGGGCGAGTTCCTGCAGCGGGCCAGCGAGGCCGACCTGGCCGAGCTGCGGGCCGAGGCCAACGAACGGGTGGCGGCGTTCCTCGAGCTGTTCCCGCCGCTGAAGCGGGAGTGGCGCCCGGTGATGGAGGCCCGGCTGCGGGCCGAGCTGTGCGACGACCGGCTGGTGCTCAACGGCAAGGTCGACCTCACCCTCGGCCGGGCCGTGGGCCTGACGGCGGGGAAGGTGCTGGTCGACTTCAAGACCGGTGGGCCGGCCCTCGCGCACCGCGACGACCTCCGCTTCTACGCCGTGCTCGAGACGCTCCGGTTGGGCGTGCCGCCCCGGCGGCTGGCCACGGTGTACCTCGACAGCGGCCGCATCGACGCCGAGGACGTCACCGAGGGCCTGCTCGACGCCAGCGTCCGGCGAGTGGCCGACGGCGTGGCCCGCCTGGTGTCGCTGGCCCGGGCCCCCGACGACGCGGTGCTGCGACCGGGCAGCGCCTGCCGGTGGTGCGTGCGGCTCGAGTCGTGCGCCACCGGCCAGGCCCACCTGGCCGACGAGGACGCCTGACCTACTGCTTGATCCAGACCTCGCCGATCCAGGACTTCTCGCCGAGCGTCTGGATCGAGCCGTTGGCGGCGGGGTAGATGCCGTTGACCCGCTTGTTGGCGGCCAGGTTCCACACCACGCGGCCCAGCCAGATGTAGGGCACCTGCTCGGCCATGCGGGTGGCCACCTTCTTGTAGGCCGCGTCCTTGGCCTGGGGGGTCGTGGCGGCCAGGGCGTCGTCGATCGCCTTGTCGATCTCGGCGTCCTTGAACCGGGCGGTGTTCAGCGAGACGCCGCCCTTGGGCAGGATGCTCTCGGACCGCCACCAGATCGTGTCGGCGTCGGGGTCGGGCATGCCGAAGTTGCGCCAGATGCTGACCTGGTAGTCGCCGGTGACGACGTGGGCGATGAGTTGGGCCTGGCCGAGGGAACGGATCGTGACCTTCATGCCGGCCGCCCGCATCATGTCGACGAGGAGCTGGGCCTCGGTCCGGTCGCTCGGGTCGTCGCCGGCGGTGTACTCGAACTCGAGCGACTTGCCGGTCTTGGTCTCGTACTCCTTGACCAGCTTCTTGGCCTCGTCGAGGTTGAACGAGGGGTAGCCGCTGTTGTCGGAGTAGCCGGGCTGGGTCGGGCCGAAGGGGCTGTTCAGCGGCTGCTTGACGTCCTGGGTGATCTCCTTGCGCCACTTGGCCGTGTCGACGGCGTAGGCCACGGCCTTGCGGGCCGACAGCTCATTGAAGGGCGCCTCCTCGGTGTTGATCGAGAGGAAGTCCTTCTCGCCGTCCGAATACTCCACCCGCTTGATGTTGTCGAGGCCGCGGAGGGTCACCGTCTGGTTCGGCTTCACCGTGTGGATGAGATCGAGGTCGCCGCTCTGGAACTCGCGCATGCGGCGGTCCTCGTCGACGCGGACCCGGAACTCGATCGCGTCGAGGTACGGGAGGGCCCGACCGCCGCTGTCCTTGCGCCAGTACGACGGGTTCTTCTTCAGCTGCCACACCTCGTTCATGGTGTGCTTGTCGTACATGAACGGGCCGGTGCCGATCGGGGTGTAGGCCAGCTGCGGGTCGTCGATCATCTTCGGGTGCATCACGTACCCGATCTGGGTCGTGAGGGCGACGGGGAAGGCCACCCATGGCTGGGAGAGCTTGACCACGACCTTGTCCTTGGCCGGCGCCTCGATGGCGCTGACGGTCCGGAAGAAGGCCGACGTGATGGCCGACCGCTGGAACATCTCGAAGTCGGCCTTGACCGCCGCGCTGTCGAGGGCGTCGCCGTTGTGGAAGGTGACGCCGGGCCGGAGGGTGATGGTCCACGTCTTGGCGCCGTCGCTGCCCTCGATCGATTGGGCGAGGAAGGGGACGGGCTTGCCGTCCTTGTCGAGGGTGGCGAGCGAGTCGAAGACCGAGGACGCGACGAAGTAGCCCGACGCGGCGAAGGGCACGCGGCTCGGGTCGAGAGCTTCGGTCTCGGCCTCGACCCCCATGATCAGGCGCCCGCCCGGGGTGGGCGTGGCGTCATCGGTAGGACCGAAGACCCGGGTGTTGGGTGCGGCCGACCCGCCGGCGCTGCGGCCGCCGGCCGACGTTCCCTGGGACCCGCTCGCCGCGGGCGTGTCGTTCTTGGCACAGGCCGCCGATGCCAGGACGAGCACGGCCAGCGCGGCCGCACACGCGGCCTGAACGCGGCGCGACGAACGAAGGGGGTGCGGATGCAACAACATGCAGGATTCTCCCGGCCGAACGGACCCGAGACCCTAGCCCGCGTCCAGTGAGACAGTCCGGTCCGCGACGGTCACGACGGCGGGCGGACGGCGCCACCCTCCCGCACGTAGAGCGGCAGCCGGTCCACCGGTGCGGCCACCGTCCGCTCCACCGGACCCTGGGTCACGGTGCCGTCCCACCAGTCGACCCACCGGCCGGGCGGGAACCACACGGAGCGCTCCCGGTCCCCCACCCGCCACACGGGGGCGACGAGCACGTCGGGGCCGAGGGTCCACTCGTCCCAGCGGTTGCGGGCGGCGGCCTCCGTGGGCCACGTGAACACGAGCGGACGGACGAGGGTGAGACCGGTGCGGTGGTTCTCGTCGGCCAGCCGGCCGAGGTACGGCGCCAGCTGGGCGTGGAGCTCGACGTAGCGCCGGTAGGTGCCGAGGAGCTCGGCATCGAGGGTGCCGCCGGGGCCGGCGTCCCACGGGGCGGGGCCCTTCCCGTGGAAGCGCATGAGGGGGCTGGCCGCGCCCACCTCGACCCAGCGCTGGTAGAGCTCGCGGCCGAACTCGCGGTCGCCGCCGGACCAGTCGGAGTAGCCGGCGATGTCGGAGCCCCAGTACGCGGTCCCCATGAACGCCGCCCGTTGGATGGAGATCAGCACGGAGCGGAGGCCCTTGTCGGTGACGGGCGTGGTCTCGGGCTGCTCGGGGATCAGGATGCCTTCGCGGCTGTGGGTGTCGCCGCCCCATCGCATCACGAAGGCCTGGCTGCCGGTGTAGGCGCCGCGGGCGATGAGCCAGCCGCTCCCGTCGGGCCGCGCCTCGTCCATGGCCTCGCGCCAGAGGCGGTCGAACAGCACGACGTAGTCGTTGTGGACCTCCCGGCCGGTGCGGCCGTCGTGGTACACGTCGGTGGCTTGCGAGGTGACGTCGCCTTCCTCGCCGCGGTCCATGAAGAACCCGTCGATGTACCGACCCTCGGGGCCCCGGAGGAACGCCACCAGCTTGCCCTTGATCCACGCCCGGGCATCAGGGTGGGTGAGGTCGAGGGCCCGCGGCGAGTTGGGGGCGAGGAAGCCCTTGACCTTGGCCTCTTCGCCGAGCGGGCCGATGGCCCACGGGCTGGTCCACACCTCCATGTGCCAGCCCGCCTTCTGCATCTCGGCCAGCATCTGTTCGGCGTTGGGGAATCGGACGGGGTCGAACCGGAAGTCGCCGTAGCCCTCCTGGCCGACGGCCCACGGTCGGTCGAAGTGGAAGACGCCGGGAGGGATGTGGTGGTCGTCGTAGGCCTGCAGGTCGCGGGCGACGTCGGCGTTGATCGTGATGCCGTGCCACTCGGCGGTGGGGCCCGAGCGGTACTCGTCCCGTCCCCGCCAGGTGGTGAACACCGGATCCGGCGGGCGGGGTGGGCGGCCGGTGAGCCGGGTGTACTCGTCGAGGATCTGGGCGTGACCCGGGCCGTGGAAGAGGTGGAAGCTGCCCTCCTTGGCGGTGGGCGAGAGCTCGAAGCGGACGTCGATCACGTTGGGATCGGTCTTACCGATGTCGTAGACACCGGGCATCGTGCCGTCGACGAGGAGGCCGTAGCCCTTCGAGGACTGGTAGAAGGGCGCGTAGCCCGAGATGGTCGCCCGGGTGTACATGGTGACGACCTCGCCCGACCGGTCGAGCGAGCCCACCTCCGCCGGCGTCCACTCCGAGGCGTTCATGTCGTCGACGATGCGTTCGGTCAGGCCGTAGATGGCTTCGTCGGGCGCCTTGGCCAGCGAGATGCCCCACTCGGTGACGCCGGCGGGGTCGTCGGGCTTCAGGACGAACTGCACGGTCTGGTTGGTGACGGGGAGGACGGTGAGCGTCGCCGTCGCGCCGTCGGTGAAGGTGAGTGACGCCGTCGGTACGCCGTCCTCGATGCCGAGCTCGGCCGACCGCACCGGCGTGCGGGCGCCATCGCGCACCAGGTACAGGCCGTCGGTGGGCTGGACGGGGTCGGGGTAGCTCGACGACGTCGACGAGCCGACGAGCAGGCCGCCGTCGTCACGGGCCACGAAGGCGAACGACGTACGGCGACCCAGGAGGCTGACCTGGAGGGGCCCGGTGGTAGCGAACACCTCCTGCTCCTCGAGATCGGTCACCTCGGTGAATCGGGGTGCCCGTTCCGGGAGAACGGTGCCAGATGCCTCACCCCGGGCGCTTCCCGTTGTCGTGCCCCCGGTCCGGATCGTCGCGGTGGTCGCAGGTTTGGGGTCGCTCCCGGTGCACGCGCCGGCCAGGACCAGCAGGGCCACCGTCGCCGACGCCGCCACCCGGCGGGACAAGCTCGGTGTGTGCATCGGCGCCCCGGAGGGCGCCTCCGCACCCACTGTCGCCCCAGAGGTCACGCGCTCACGCACCCAAGAGGTTCACGTTGTTGCCGCCGTCGGTGAGGGTGACGGCGCGGCCGACCCACTCCTCGGACTCCATGGCGGTGAGGATGTCGGGGTCGAGGGCCTTGGCGTAGCAGCGCTCGCCCGAGGGCAGGTCGCACACGGCGAGAGCCCACTCGGGGCCCCCATCGCGGCCGTGGACCACCGAGTAGGTGGCGACGGTGGCGGCGCCGGTGGCCGTGGGGGCGACCGCCTTCTTGCCGCGGGTGTCGAGGCGGGCCTGGACGGCGGCCGGCTCGCCGAGCACCGAGGTGGCCGGGCTCGGGGGCGGGACGCTGGACCACAGCCCGAAGGCGTGCTTGGTCATGTGCATCCCGACGCCGCTGGTGAGGCCGAACGAGCCGGGGGCGGCCCGCAGCACGTCGACCATCGTGGCGATCGAGTGGCCGAGGTAGTTCGAACCCGGACCGCCGTGGTACGGCAGGCCGCCCGTGACCGTGAGCCCGCGCGGATCGTCGGGCGAGATCCCGAGCGCGTCGCAGGCATGGTGCACCGACGACGCGAAGCACGAGTACAGGTCGAGGTGGGCAACGTCGTCGATCCCCACGCCGCCGCTGGCCAGCACCGAACGAGACACCTCGGCCATCCCCGGCACCTCGGCGAACGAGTTGTGCTCGGCCAGGTAGTACGGGTCGGTGCCGTAGCCGATGCCGCGCAGGTACACCCGCCGATCCGCCGGCACGCCCAAGGCATCGGCCGCGCCATGGGACGCCACGATCACCGCCGCGGCCATGTCGACGTCCATGATCGCCACGCTGCGCTTGGTGTAGGGGTAGCCGACCATCCGGTTGTCGGCGGTGGGGGTGGCGATCTCGTCGGGCGTGTAGGCGGTGGGGAACCAGGCCCCGGGGTTGGTGGCGGCCACGGCCGACAGCGGGGCCATGGTGCGGCCGATCGTGGCCCGGTAGGCGTCGGGCTCGACGCCGAGCCTGGCCCGCCGGCCGATGTCCCACATGGCGAACGTGAGCCAGGCCTGGAACACCTCGTGGCTGATCTCGGTGTCGAGGAAGGGTGCTTCGAGCGGGAACGGCTTGCGCTCGGGGTCACGGAACGACCACTGCGGCTTCTCCCCCGCCTTCTTCATGCGCCGCACCGTGGCCAGCGCCTCGGCCCCGACCACACACCCGACGTCGATCTGGCCGGCCACGATCCGCTCGGCCAGCGACCGCAGCTCCTGGAGAGGCCGGGTGCCTCCGATGCCCGTGTACCCCTGATCCGCCGGCACGATCCCCAAACGCTCGGCCAGCCGACCGGCCGGATCGTCGTAGTTCCAGCTCTGGGTGTAGATCACCCGGAGGGCGCCGATGGAGAGGCCCGGGGCCCCGGCGTCGGCCGCCGCCGCCCGCACGACCTCCTCCCACATGGCCAGGGGTTCGGGGGCGCAGCCGTCGGCCAACGACGGGTCATCGGGCCGCCACGTGCGCTGCCCGACCCCGATGACACAGACGGCCCGCGGGTCGACGCTCATCCGGATCCCCGCTCGGTGTGGGCATCGTCGCCCAAGGGCTCCTCAGCACCCACGCTCGCGCTCATGAACCGCTCCACTGGGGCGGCCGCTTCTCGGCGAAGGCCTTGGGGCCCTCCTTGGCATCGGCGGTGGCGAAGATCTTCGTGCTGAGCTCCTGCTCGATGCCGTAGGCCTCGTCGAGGGTCGTGGACAGGCCGCGCAGCACGCTCTCCTTGGTGGCCTGCACGGCGAGGGGGGCGTTGACGGTGATCCGACGCGCCCACTCGAAGGCCCGGGCCAGCAGCTCGTCCTCGGGCACGATCTCGTTGATCAGGCCGAGCTTCAGCGCCCGCGAGGCGGGGAAGGCCTCGGCCGTGAGGAGGAACTCCATGGCCGCCGGGAACGAGAGCTGACGGGGAAGGCGGGCGGTGGTGCCGCCGCCGGCGAAGAGGCCCCGCTTGGGCTCCATCACCCCGAAGGTGGCGTGCTCGGTGGCGATGCGGATGTCGACGCCGCCGAGCATCTCCATCCCGCCGGCCACGCACGGCCCGTTGATGGCGGCGATGATCGGCTTGTAGATCTTGGCGTCGCGCAGCACGGCCCGGGTGCCGTCGGACAGGCGGCAGCCGTCGATCTCGGTCACCTCGCCCTTGCCGATCTCCTTGGCCAGCGCCGTCACCTGGGGGATGTAGGTCTTCAGGTCGGCCCCCGACATGAAGTTGCGCTCCACCCCGGTCACGATGGCCAGCCACACGTCGTCGTCGTAGCGGACCTGCTTCCAGGCGCCGGCCAGGTCGCGGAAGTGGTACATGTCGAGCGAGTTGCGGCTCTCGGGCCGGTCGATCGTGATGAGCACCACGTGCTCGAGGCCGGGTTCGGCGTTGGGGTGCTTCTCGTAGTGGATCGGCATCGGTCGCTGGCTCCCCTCGACTCCGACCTGACACCGACGTCAGGTGGCCGACACCCTATTCCCTGGCCGATTCCGTGGCCGCGCCCGGCCGGCTCAGGACCGAGAGGTCGAGCACCGGTGCGAGATCGGTGGCCGGTGCCTCGAGCCACCGGCGGACGATGGCGGCCGCCGGCACCTCGACCGGCTGGGGGGTGACCTCGTCGAACCAACCGGTGGCGATCCAGCGCTCGAAGTACGCGCCCATCAGCGCCGGGTCCCAGGCCGCGGCCAGGTCGGTGGTGGTGGGGCCGATCACGATGCGCGTGACCGGCACCCCGGGGAACTCGACCCCGAGCGTGGCCAGCAGGTGGTTGAGCGCCGCTTTGGTGACGGAGTAGGCCAGCAACCCCTCCAGCGGGGCGTCGACCGAATCGGAGGACAGGGCGGCGAAGCGCCCGCCGCTGCGGTGCAGGAGCGGCAGGGTGGCGGCGGCGACGTGGGCCGCGCCGACCGTGTTGCTGGCGAACAGCCGCGACCAGTCGGCGGAGCTCATCGCCTCGAGGGGGGCGAGGTGGGTGACGGCGGCGCAGTACAGGACGGCGTCGAGCCCGCCCCAGACCTCGTCCGCCTGCGCGGCGAAGGAGGCGGCGACACCGTCGGCGGCGGCGTCGCCCACGAGGGCGAGGGCCGAGCCGGCCGGCCGGTCCTGCACCACCTCGGCCAGGGGTTCGGCCCGCCGCGCGGCCACGGCGACCCGCCAGCCGGCGTCCCACGCCGCCCGCGCCGTGGCCCGGCCGATGCCGGACGAGGCGCCCACGACGAGGAGCCGTGGCCCGGCGTCGGTTCCCATGGCTGGCTAGCATGACACACATGTCAGGTTCGGGGGCCCGGGGCGTCGACCCCACGCGTCGCGCCCACCCCGCCCGCCCCGCCCGGCGGTGGATCGGCGCCCTCGCCGCCACGGCTGCGGTCCTCGCCGGCGCCGCCGGTTGTGGCGCCGACGGTGCCGGGGGCCGGAGCACCGGCACGGCCGGCGCGGGCGGTGGCGGGGCCGGGTCCGGCGCCTGCGAATGGTCGATGACTGGGGCGTCGCTGGCCCGCACCTTCACCGCGACCTGTCCCAGCGCCATCACCCCGGCCACGGTCGGTCGGCTCGAGGAAGCCTGGTTCGCCGGCACCGACGACGTGGTCACCACCTCCCCCGCCGTGGTGGGCGGGGTGGTGTACGTGGGCGATTGGTCGGGCACCTTCTACGCCCTCGACGCCGCCACCGGCGCCCGGCGCTGGACCTTCGCCATCCCCGACAAGCAGGCCAGCATCTACGCCGGCCAGATCACCGGCGGCGCCGCCGTCGGCGACCTCGGCGGGGTGCGCACGGTGGTGTTCGGCGGCGGCAAGACCGTGTACGCCCTTCACGCCGCCACCGGGGCCCTGCGCTGGAAGCACACGATCGCGCCGGCCCAGAAGGACGACACCACCGAGATCGAGACGAGCGTCGCCATCGCCGACGGGACGGTGCTGGCCGGCTACGACGTGCACAACAGCCCCAACTTCCGCGCCGGCGTGGTGGCGCTCGACGGGCGCACCGGCGAGTCGGTGTGGACCTGGGACGGCGACAAGGGCCGCGAGCCGAGCGGGTGCGCCGACGTCTGGGGCAGCCCGGCCGTCGACGTGAGTCGGAAGCTCGTGTTCTTCGGCACCGGCAACTGCACGACCTCACCCAAGAACTACGCGCCCCACGCCGAGGCCATCATCGCCGTCCACCTCGACACGGGCGAGACGGCCTGGACCTACCAGCCCCACGCGCCCAACAACGACGACCTCGACTTCGCCGGCTACCCCAACCTGTTCGAGATCGACGGCCGCCCGGTGGTGGGGCTCGGCAACAAGGACGGCACCTACTACACCGTCGATCGCAACACCGGGGCACCGGTGTGGAAGGCCAAGGCCACCGAGCCCGGCATCACCAAGCCGGGCAGCGGCTTCAGCACCGGCGGGTTCATCGGCGGCACCGCGGTGGCCGACGGCGTGGTCGCCGGCGGCACGGCGGTGGGGCCGTCGCCGTACCTCCACGGCATCGACGCCCGCACCGGCCGCATCCTGTGGCAGCAGGCCAAGGCCGAGGCCACCTACGCCAGCGTGGCCACCGTCAACGGGGTGCTCTTCAGCGGCGGCAACGACTTCACCCTGCGGGCCCTCGACCTGCACACGGGCGACATCCTCTGGAGCCACGAGATGAAGGGGGCGGTGGCGGGCGGGCCGGCCGTCGTGGGCGACGAGGTCTTCGCCGTGGCCGGCATCCGGGAGCCGGGGAGCGACGCCCCGTCCAAGAGCAGCGGCGTGACCAAGTTCCGCCTGGCCCCCGCCGGTCAGGGCACGACCACCACGGCCAAGGCCACCACCGGCGGCACGGGCGTGCCGGTGGCCAAGCTGGCCAACCAGGCCGGCAGCCAACCCTGCCTCGGCACCGCCTGCCCGCTGCCGTTCAACCTCAAGCCGGTCCCCGCCGGGCTGACCCCGACGGGCACCCTGACCATCACGCCGGCCCCGTACTCGATCAGCATCACCGCCTCCGGGCTGGGCCGACCCGACCAGTGGCTCACCCCCGGCAGCCAGGCCGCCGACGAGGGGGCGAAGGTGTTCGCGCTCTACATCAGCGAGAGCGACGACAACCCGGTCGGGGGTCTGCTCTGCGTGCTCGACGAGGCCGCGGCCTGCACCGCCCGGACCCTGCCCCGGTCCACCACCTACAACCGCATCACGCTGCTGGCGGTGAACGACCCCTCGACGCTGCCGCCCATCGCCCAGGGCCTCGCCCGCATCGTGACCACGGTGTCGTTCTCACCCCTGCTCGCCCCGGAGGCCGGATGATCCGCCCACGCCGTACCCGCACCCTGACCGCCGTCGCCGCCGCCCTCCTGGTTAGCGCCGCGGCCTGCAGTTCCTCCGGCTCGACACCCCCCGGCGGCACGGCCGGCCCGGCCACGTCCGCCCGCACCGCCGGCGCCGGGACGACACCGGCCACGGGTCGGGCGGCGGGGACGGCCATCGTGTTCAACGGCCAGGGCAACAACCTCGACGCCTACGAGGCCCAGCCGCCGTTCCGCACGCAGCGGGTGATCACCACCGCGGCGAAGGACCCCGCCGGCATGGACATCAACGCCCAGCTGTGCTTCTTCCCCGACGGGTCGAACCGGTTCGTGGCCGGGGAGGACACCAACCAGACCAAGGGCGACCGGCAGGGCTGGGGCATCTTCCAGTTGGAGGGAACCGCGGTCGGGTCGCTCAAGGCGCGCGAGGTGGCCAAGCTCGTGCCCACGTTCCAGGGCAGCGAGGACAACGCCGAGAACTACGGCTGCGGCTTCCTGAAGGACGGCCGCATCGTCACCACCGACGTCGGCAACCAGGCCCTCGGCCCGGCCGACGGCCAGCTCATCGTGTGGTTCCCGCCCTTCGACTCGCACACGGTGAAGTACTGCAAGATCGACGTCCACATCGCCACGGCCCAGAGCATCTGGGTCGACCCCGACGACAACGTGTGGGTGGCCGCAGCCCGGCCGGGCACGGTCGAGGGCGACACCGGGTCGGGCGTGTGGAAGTACGCCGGCCCCTTCCCCACCGCCGACACGCCCGGGGCAGGGTGCGGCAAGAAGGACAGCACCGGCGCCCCCCTGGCCGACTCGGTCACCAAGACCCGGGTCATCGTGCCCGGCGAGCCCGGGCTGCTCTCGCCGGCCGGCATCGCCCCCACCGGCACGGGCACGCTCTACGTGAGCAGCGTGGCCACCGGCTACATCAACGAGTACCGGCTCGACGGCAGCTTCGTGCGCACCATCCTGCAGCCGCCCGCCGGCGAGAAGCTGGGCGAGAAGCCCTACTCCACGGGCACCCCGCTCGGCATCGGCGTGGCCCCCGACGGTTCGGTGTTCTACGCCGACATCGGCATCGTCAGCAGCGCGAAGGGGATCGGCCCCGGCAACGGCACCGGCACCGTGCGCCGCATCGCCTTCAAGGACGGCCAGCCCCAACCCCCCGAGACGCTGGCCTCGGGCCTCGCCTTCCCCGACGGCATCGGCATCTGGACGCCGCCGGCCGGGTGACGGCGACGACACCGGCGCGGGCTAGCGTCGGGGCGTTGGAGACCGAGCCGGACCCCGGGCGCGCCCGCGCCTTCTCGACCTGGGCGGGCGGGGCCTTCCTGGTGGTCACGGGCGCGCTGCTGGCGCTCGGTCTGCGCCGCTCGGACGGCCACCTCGTCTACCTGATCGATGACCCGGCCATCCACCTGACCGTGGCCGGCAACCTGGCCCGCCACGGCACCTGGGGCGTGGTGCCGGGCCAGTTCCAGTCGGCGTCCTCGTCGCCGCTGTGGACGCTCGTCCTCGCCGCCGCGCTGCGGATCGCCGGCCCGCTCGAGACCGCCCTGCCCCTCCTCATCAACCTCGTCGCCGGGCTGTGGGTGGTCGCGCTCATCGGCCGGCACCAGCGGGCCCTCCGCCCCTCGTTCCGCCGGCCGGCCGACGTGGTGGCCACCGTGGCGCTGGTCGTCGGGGTGCTGTTCCTCCCCGGCCTCGCCCTCCTCGGCATGGAGCACACCCTCCACGTCGCGCTGGTCCTGGCCGCCTGCCTGCTCCTCACCGCACCCGAACGGCCGGCGGGGTGGCGGGCGGTGCTGCCGTGGGTCCTGCTCGGGCTGGCCACCCTCGCCCGATTCGAGACGCTGTTCGTCGCCGCCGGGCTCGGCGTGGCCGTGTTGGCCGCCCCGATCGGTGACGCGCCCGCGCTGCCGCGACGGTTCGGGCGGGCGGCGCTCATCGGTGCGGTCGCCGGCGGGCCCTTCGCCCTGTTCGCCGTCTTCAACCACGCGATGGGACAGGGCTGGCTGCCCAACTCCGTGCTGGCCAAGGGGCAGGCCATCAACGGGGCCGGCGCCGGGTTCGGGCCCGGCGACCTGATCGGACGGCTTTCACGCGATCCCGTGATCCTGGTGGTCGTGGCCGTCCTCGGCGGCTACGTGATCGTCCGGTGGGCCGACCGGTCCCGCACGCGCCACCTCGCCCTGGCGGTGGTCGTGGCCACCGTGCTCCACGCCACCTTCGCCTCCATCGGGTGGTTCGACCGCTACCAGGCCTATCTCGTCGCCCTCGGTGCCGTCGTCCTGCTCGACATCGCCGCCGACGGGCTCTCGTCCCCGGCCCCCGGCCCGGCCCCGGCCCGGGCCCGTTCGCTGGCCGTCCCCCTCCTCGTGCTCGTCGCCCTCTTCGTCGCCGGCGGGAAGGTCGACCTGCTGCGCCGGGTGCCCACCGGCGTCGCCGACACCTACCAGCAGCGCTACCAGGCCGGCCGGTTCTTCCAGCGGTACTACGACGGCCAGCCCATCGCCACCAGCGAGCTGGGCTACATCTCGCTCTTCCACGACGGCCCCATCACCGACCTGTACGGCCTCGGCGACTACGAGGTGCTCCAGGCCCGCCGGGAGCAGAACCAGCGGCCCGGCCCGGCCTACTGGGAGGGGCTCACCGCCACCCGGGGCTTCCGGGTGGCGGCGGTGTACCCCACGACGCTCTACGAGACCACACCCGAGTCGTGGATCCTCGTGGGCGAGATCCACCTCGACCACGACTCGATCACGGCCTGGGAACCCACCTTCCAGTTCTGGGCCACCGACCCCGACGAGGTCGCCCCGCTCGAGGCCCACCTCCGGGACTTCGAGCGGGAGCTCCCCGCCGGCGTGCGCCTCACCATGAACGAACTGGCCGGGTTCCGGGCCGACGCCGTCAAGAAGGCCCGTACCGGGCGATGATGCCGGCGCGGATCGCCGCCCGGTTCGCCTCCCCCAGCTCGGAGAAGGGCCCGGTGGGCAGATCGACGTACCAGACGTGCATCATGGCGTTGGTGGCTTCGTTGGTCGACCCCGGCGGGCAGTTCCCCCGGGCGTCGACCACCCCCACCATGCCCTTCCCCGGGGCGATGCACAGGTTGGTGTGGTCGTGCCACTGGGTCAGGCACCCGCCGGGCTGGGGCGGCGACACCGACGCGTCGTCCTGCCAGAACATGCCGCCCACCAGGTAGGCCCGGCCCTTGCCGTCGTAGGCGTAGATCAGCGACTCGATCCGCCACGGGTCGACGTAGACCCCGTCCTGCATGCGCTCGAAGCTCCCGAAGTGCTGCAGGCCACCGAGGTTCGGGGTGATGGGCACGAAGCCGTCGGCCTTGGCCTTGTCGATGTCCTCGTAGGGCGCCATGGCGGCCCAGGACATCCGGACGAGGAGGTCGGCCGCCTGCTGCTGGCCCGGCGTGGCCGGGGCGGTGCACTCGGCATGGTGGTGACCGTCGGACCCGCCGCCGTCGCCGTCGCCGTGGTCGTGGGGCGTGCCCGGGTCGGAGGCGCCGTGGTCCGAGCCGTGGTCCGAGCCGTGGTCCGAGCCGTGGTCCGAGCCGTGGTCCGAGCCGTGGTCCGAGCCGTGGTCCGTGGCGCCGTCCGTGGCGCCGTGGTCGTCGGCCCCGTGGTCCATCGATCCGTGATCGACCGTGCTGGTCGTGGCCCCGTGATCGTCGGCACCGTGGTCGTCGGCACCGTGGTCGTCGGCACCGTGGTCCATCGCGCCGTGATCGACGGTGCTGGTCGAGGCACCGTGATCGTCGGCCCCGTGGTCCATCGCGCCGTGATCGACCGTGCCGGTGGTGGCGTCGTGGTCGTCGGCGTGGTCGGTGGCGCCGTGATCGTCGGCGTGATGATCGGCGGTGGCGTCTGCCCCGCCCGGGGCGACCCCGTGGCCGTGATCGTCGCCGCCGTGCCCGTGGTCGTCAGCGGCGAGCTCGGCGGCGCCGTGGTCGGCACCGTGGTCCCCGTGGCTGTGGCTCGACGGGGCGGCGAGCGCGGCGGTGGTGAGGGCCACGACGCCGAACAACGGCAGGGCCGGCCCCAGGCGCCACGGCGAGAGGCGGCGCCGGGCCGGGTCGGCGGGGGCGGCGCGCAGGGATCGGAGGGCGAGCACCGCGGCGCCGGCCTCGAAGGCGGCACAGATGGCGTCGGCCACGCCCACGGGCTCGGGCCCGGCCTCGAGGCCGAACGGGAGCCCGGCGGTGCGGCTCAGCGCCCACGCCGCGATGAACGCCGTCGAGGAGGCGGCGACCAGCGCGACGAGGCGTCGCGACGGGCGGGCGACCAGGGCGATGGCCAGCCCGGCCTGCAGCCACGCCGTGGCGGCGAAGGCCACCCCGAGCGCGACCGACTCGGCCATGTGGTCGGGCACCACCGCGAAGTGGATGACGGCGGCACCGGCGGCGAGACCGGCGATGGTGGCCGTGCCGGCGGTGGGCGGCAGATCGGTGGGGGGTGGGGGGTGGGGCTCCATGGTGACGTTCCTCCTGGCTCTCGGCGTCAGGAGGAGCGTGGGCCCACGCTGTGGGGGGCGGGTGAGGCGGGTGTTAGGGCCCGGTGATGAGCGCCGGCCGGTCAGGCGAAGGGCGCGACGTCGGACCAGGCCGGGTCGAGATCGACCGCCACGGTGGCGCCTTCGGCGTCGGGCTGGGTGGCCAGCCAGGCGGCGACCGCGGGCCCGAGCTCCTCCTCCTGGTCGGCGTAGCAGTGCAGCACCCGGGAGCCGTCGTGGGTGACGGACGCCGCGAGCAGGAGGTGGCCCTCGAAGCGGTCGGCCAGCGCGTCCTCCACCCGGACCGCCCGTTGGAGCGCCTCGGTGGAGGGAAGCTCACCCTCGCCACGATCTGTGTACGGGAGGGTGACCTCGACGTGCTCGTCGAAGAGCGGGAACTCGATCGACTTGAGGGGCGACCGGGCCAGCACGATGACCGGCAGGCCGGTGGGGCCGGTCCCCTGCAGGAGGGCGAAGCTGGGCTCGAGGTGGTCGCGGGCCAGCGCGTCGACCGCGTCGGCCAACTCGGCCGGCGTGACCATCCCGCTCCGGGGCCGGTCGAGCGCCTCGATGGCACCCACCCACCGCTCGACCGCGGCCTCACCGAGGAGCCAATCCAGGCCGAGCAGGCACAGCTGGGTGCGCAGCTCGGGGTGGTCGGGAAACGCGGGATGCCACACCCCGAGGTCGAGGACGTGGCGCTCCTCGTCGCCCTCGACCAGGAAGCGGAGGTCGGCCGGGGCGACCGGCGCCGTGCCTTCGGCCAAGCGCACCTCCTGGCCGGCGTCGAAGAAGTCGGGGCTGGCCGGCCGGGTGGCGTGGAACTCGAACAGGTCGTCGGCCGGCGGGGCGGCGGACAGCCACCGCGCGGCCACCGCCCGAAGCGAGGCACGGCCCTCGCTCGTGACGCACAGGTAGTGCTGCGACACCAGCCCCTTGCCGAACTCCCAGGCCAGATCGGCATCGACGGCGTGGACGTGCGCGGTCAGGGCGTCGACGACCGTGGACCAGTCCTCGGTGCCGTCGATGCAGGCGAGGACGCCGGGGCGCGCCTCGGCCCACCAGGCCCAGAACCGGTCGATGGCGTCGCGCTCGGGGGCCCGCATGGTGCGGGCTCAGGCCGCCTCGGCCACGGCCTCGCCCTGGACCTTCATCTCGCCGGCCTGGTTGGCGAGGGACACCTCGAGGACGACGAGCTTCACCCCGTCCTCCTCCTTCTTGTCGGCGACCACGACGCGGGTCGTGAGCTCCTCGTCGGGCCAGGTCTGCTTGGTGAAGCGCACCTTGTAGCTCTTGAGGTTGCCGATGCCGACGAAGTCGGTGACCGCCTTGCCGAGGATCCCCATCGAGAGCATGCCGTGGCCGAAGACGCTCGGCAGCCCGGCGGCCTGCGCCGCCACCTCGTCGTGGTGCATCGGGTTGAAGTCGCCGGATGCGCCGGCGTACATCACCAGATCCGTGCGGGTGAGCTTGTGGGTGAACGACGGCGCCTCGTCGCCAACCGACACGGCATCGAACGACAGCTTGGCCTCGGCCATGGACGCATCCCCTCCTGGTCGGATCGGTCGGGGCGCATCGTTGCGTTTCCTGACACGCGTGTCAACCGCGGCGCGCTTCCTACACTTGGGCGATGGCGATGGGGACCGGGCCGGCCGACGGCACCATCCACTACGAGCGGCCGGTCCAGGCCCGGGCCACGGTCCGGGGCGTGGCCCTCCTGCAGCTCGCCACCAACGGCCTCGGCGCCCTGTCCGCCGGCATCTACTTCCGCATCCTGTACCCCCGTCTCGACCTGGGCGAGGGCAGCGAGACCTTCGAGGTCAACCTCCTCGTGCTGACCGGGTACCTGCTGGTCACCGTCGTGGTGGCGGTGCCCCTCAACGCCGTGCTGCTGAAGCGGGGGATGCGATGGGTCCGTGAGGGTCGGGCGCCCACCACCCTCGAGCGGTGGGACACGTTGAGCCAGCCGTTGCGGCTCACGGTGTCGGCCTTCGTGGGCTGGGTCGGCGCCGCCGTCACCTTCGGCGTCCTGAACCACGACCTCGAGCGCATCACCTTCGGCATCGGGCTCGTGGGGCTCGTCTGCTCCACGCTGCTGTACCTGCTGCTCGAGCGCCACTTCCGCCCGATCTTCGCCCTCGCCCTGGCCGGGGCCGACCTGCCCCGGTGGCGTCGCGAGATCCTCACCCGCATCATGGCGGCGTGGTGGCTGGCCTGCGCGGTGCCGCTCCTCGTCATCGGCGCCGCGCCCCTCGGGCGGGTGCAGGACCAGTCCTTCCTGACCGATGCCCGCCTCACGTTCATCACCATCGGCCTCACCCTCGCCGGCGCCGTCGTCATGCGGGCCGCCGTCGGCGGGGTGAGCGAGCAGGTCAACGAGGTGCGGGCGGCGATGGCCCAGGTGGAGGACGGCGATCTCGACGTGCACGTGCCGGTCACGAGCCTGGGCGAGCTGGGCCAGCTGCAGGCCGGATTCAACGACATGGTCGAGGGGCTGCGCCAACGACGGCGCCTCCAGGAGCTGTTCGGCCGCCAGGTCGGCACCGACGTGGCCCGCCAGGCTCTCGAGGTCGACCCCGAGCTCGGCGGCGAGGAGCGGGAGATCACCGCCCTCTTCGTCGACCTCACCGGGTTCACGACCTTCAGCGAGGCCCACACCCCCCACGAGGTCGTCGCCGCCCTCAACGAGTTCTTCGCCGTGGTCATCCGCGTGGTGATGGAGGAGGGCGGGTGGGTCAACAAGTTCGAAGGCGACGCCGCGCTGTGCATCTTCGGGGCGCCCATGAGCCAGCCCGACCATGCCCAACGGGCGCTGCGCGCCGCGGCCCGCCTGCCCCGCGAGGTCGCCGCGCTTCCCTCGGCCCCCGACGTGGGGATCGGGGTGGCCACAGGTCGGGCCGTGGCCGGCAACGTGGGGACGGCCGAGCGCTACGAGTACACGGTCATCGGCGACACCGTGAACGTGGCGTCGCGCCTCAGCGATCTGGCCAAGGGCCGGGCCAGCCACGTGCTGGCCACCGAGCGGACGCTGGAGGCGGCCGCCGCGGTCGACGGTGAGGTGGTGGTGGCCTGGCGGGAGGGCGGCACCGAGCTGGTGAAGGGCCGCTCCGAGCCCATCGCCGTGTTCGTGCCCGCCTGAACGAATCGCCGGCTGACTCCTCGAGCGATCGGGGCCATCGCCCGGACGGGGGTTGACGGGCCGACGCTCTTGGACGTATGTATTGAGCAGTTGCTCAAACCTAACGTTCAGAGCATCCGACCAAAGGAGGTCCCCATGAACCCGACCGCCACCGCTCCCCCGGTGCTCTACGGCGTCTACATCGTGCTCAGCATCGCCCTCACGGTGCTGCTGGCCGCCACGCTGTACCGCAACGGCAGGACGTTCCTCCGCGACGTCTTCGCTGAACAGCAGGCCATGGCCGACGCCCTCAACCACCTCCTCGTGGTGGGCTTCTTCATGCTGAACGCCGGCTACGCCCTCTTGATCTTTCGGGGCGAGGACGCCAAGGCCAGCGCCCGGCCCGCCGACTTCGCCATGGACCGGCTCGGCCTCCTCCTCGTCACGCTCGGGATCATCCACTTCGTCAACATGGCGGTGTTCTGGAAGATCCGCCACCGGGCCCGGATGGCCGAGCTCCCGCCCCCCGTCCAGCCCCAGATGTACGTGCCTCCGGCCCCCCGGCCCCCGGCCCCGCCCGTCCAGTGGGACCGCCCCCGCCCCGCCCACGGCTGACGGGCACGACCATGGGACTCACCGTCGTCTACGACGAGCACTGTGCCCTGTGCCGCCGGGCGAGGGAGTGGCTCGCCACCCAACCCACCTACGTGGAGCTCGAGCTCCTCGCCGCCGGGTCGCCCGAGGCCCGGCGGCGGTACGGGGGGCTGCCGTGGCTCGGCCAGGAGCTCGTGGTGGTGAACGAGCACGACGAGGCCTGGATCGGCCCCGCCGCCTTCCTCGTGGCCATGTGGTCGACCCGCCGGTACCGGTCGTGGTCGTATCGCCTGAGCAGCGCGGCCTTCGCCCCGATGGCCGAACGCTTCTTCCACATGATCTCGGCCCGCCGGCACCGCATCGGCGCCATCGTCGGATCCCCCGGCTGCACGTACTGCGCCCGGCCGGAGCACCGGGCGTCGCTGCCCCTTCCGCCGAACGGGTGGACATGATGGCACCGGACACCGACCCCGTCGTCCTGCCACGGCCCGACCGCCCCCGGCTGGTGTCGGCCGTGTGGGCGGGCTGGGCGGCGGGGGGCGCCGTCTGCGGTGGGGCGGTCACCTTCCCGTTGCTGTTCCTCGCCCCGTTGGGCGCGGCGGTCGGGGCCGCGGTCGGGGCGCTGGCGGGCACGATCGCCGCCCGACCGACGGCGGGCTGGATGGAGCGCCAGGTCGACGGGAGGGACGATCCCCTGGAGGTCCGACGGCGGTTCGCGCTGCTCGGCCTGGCCACCACCCAGATCCTGGCGTGGTCGGCCATCGTCGCCATGCTCCCCCAGGTCCAGTGGTCCCGTTTGGGCCCCGGGCCCAGCGCCGAGATCGTCGGCGTGGCGGCGGTCGACCTCGTCACCGTGTCCTTCGTGGGATGGCGCACCGGCGGTGCGGTGCTGTGCAGCCATCGCCTCGGCCGGCGGATGGCCCGTCAGGGACGGTGCTGGGCCGACGGCGATGCGGTGCACGGCGGGTGGGAGGTGCAACGATGACCCTCGAGTTCCCCGCCCGCTCCCTCGCCCCGAAGAGATCGCCCGTGGCCCGACAGCGCCGCCGACCAGCCAGCACCCCCGCTGCCGACGAGACCCGCCAGCGGATCGTCGACGCCACCATCGAGACGCTCAAGACCGAGGGGATCGTCGGGGCGAGCGCCCGGGCCATCGCCCGCACCGGCGAATTCAACCAGGCGCTCATCTACTACCACTTCGGCTCCATCGACGAGGTCATGATCGAGGCGCTGGCCCACATGGGCCGCCAGCGCATCGCCCTCTACGAGGACCGGTTGGCCGAGGTGTCGACCTTCCCCGAGCTCGCCCTCGTGGGAGCCCAGCTCCACAAGGAGGACACCTCGGCGGGCAACATCACGGTCCTCACCCAGATCCTCGCCGGCGCCGTCAGCGCGCCCGAGCTCGGCCCCCGCATGGCCGAGCAGTTCCAGCCCTGGAACGACCTGGTGGAGCGGGCCATCCGCCAGGTGCTCGCCGGTGGTCCGTTCGAGGAGGCGTTCCCCGTGGCCGACCTCGCCCTGGCCGTCAGCGCGCTGTTCCTCGGCATCGAGCTGCTCACCAGCCTCGACCCCGACACCGACCGGGAGGACTCGCTCTTCCGGACCATCGGGCTCATCGCCGCCCTCGTCGACGCCGTGCTCACCACGGGGATCATGCCGGCGCCCGCGCCCCCGGCGCGGACCCGGGCGCGCGGGGGCCGTCAGCAGATCGACACGCGGTAGTCGTGGATGTGCTCGAGCGCCGTGCGGGCCGTGGCCGTGACGGCGGCCAGCTTCGACGCATCCCGACCGACCGTGTCGAAGGCGAGCAGGGCACCGAGCAGCGAGTCGATCTGGGGGTGTAGCGAGCCCGCGGCACGGTCGTCGATGCGGAGCAGCACCGGTGGGAACTCGCCCAGCAGGCTCGGGTTCTTGGCGGCCCCCTCGGCCAACGCCTCGACGTGCCGGAGGTCGTTGCACAACGCCTGGCGCTCGGCGGGGTCCGACGGCGTCGGGCGCTGGTAGGGCTCGACGGTCGACGACCAGGCCACCACCCCCGCCCCGAGCACGGCCAGCACGAGGACCACGACGACGAGCGCCCTCGGCACCCGGGGCACCGGGGCCCGCGCCGCGGTGGCCGCGGCCCGCGCCACCGGCGGCGCCCAACTCCCGTCGGGCGCCGACCACCACGGCGCCTCCACCGCCGAGCGCCGGGCCCGCCACCACCGCGGGAGCGCGTCGAAGGCGACGGCGGACGCCACCACCATCCCCACGTCGACGAACAGCCGGTAGCGGGGCAGCCCGAAGCTGGCGGCGACGATCAGCACGGTCGAGCCCAGCGGACCGAGGATGGGCGAGATGGGGACGCGGCGCCGCCGCAGGATCCAGGCCCCGAGCGCGGTGAACGGCACCAGCAGGTAGTAGACGACGAACTGCAGCATCGAGTCCAGGTCGCCGCGCCCTTCCGACACCCGCTCGAGCTCGATGGTCTGCACGGGCTCGAAGAAGCCGAAGACCCGCCCGACCCGAGCCGCCGCGACCGCCGGGTAGCGGGGCAGGTTGTCGCGGATGTACTCGACCGCCCGCTCCCGGTACGGGGGATCCACGTCGGTCTCGTCGGCCAGCGGGTTGGCCTGGAGGATGGGCGCCACCATGAACGTCGTGTGGTTGTCGAAGCAGTTGAAGCTCAGGTAGCCCGTCTGCTCGCCGAACCAGGCCTCGTCGCACGTGCCATTGCGGATGCCCCAACCGGTGCCCGGTCCGAGGGGGACCGGGTGGCTGAAGCGCACGGTGTTGGCCACGATCAGCGGCATCATGACGGCGAGGCCGGCCAGGATCGTGGTGGCCGTCGTGAGGAGCCGGGCCCGCCAGGGCACATGGCGCCGGCCGAGGATGGCGGGCAGATAGGCGAAGGCCCACACCAGCATCATCTCGGCCCGGCCGTAGTAGCAGAGCCCGGTGAAGACCCCGACGAGCACGGCCCATCCAGGCGTGGCCCGTTCCCAGAGGCGGTAGATGGCGTAGACCATCGCCGAGTACCACAGCACGGTCCACGACTCGGTCATCAGCCGCCAGTCGTTGATGACGAACACCGGGTACAGCGCCATGATCGAAGCGGCGAGGATGCCTGCCCTCCGGCCGGCCAGACGCCGGGCCAGGAGGCCGACCACCACGATCGCCCCCGACCCGAGGAGGGCGAGCACGGCCCGGGAGGCATCGATGGTCGGGAAGCCGGCGCGGTCGAGGGCGGCGACGATCACCGTGGTCGCCGGCGCCTTCTTGCCGCTCGGCACCACCACCTGACGGGACAGGAACGCCACGGGGTCGGCGAACCCCTTGCCCGCGGCCAGCATCCGCCCCTGCACGTAGATGTAGAGCGAGTCGCCGGTCAGGGTGCTGCAGCCCGACGCCTCGGTGGCCGGGCCGGTGACGGCGGCGTAGGAGGACTTGTCAGCCCACCGGTCCGCGTCGAAGGGGCACGACGGGTGGACGGCGAACACCATCACGAGCCGGAGCAGGTAGCCCGCGACGGCGATCGCAATGATCGGCGCTCGCCCGGCTGCACGGCGCCGATCGGTCACCGGCGCAACCTACCACCCGTCACCCGAGCAGCAGGTCGGCCAGCCGGTCGTGATGGAACGTGACGTCGCCGAGGAGATCGTCGGAGGCGTAGGCCCGGCGCAGGTAGAGGTGCAGATCGTGCTCCCACGTGTAGCCGATGCCGGCGTGGATCTGCATCCCGCTCTTGGCGGCGTGGCGGGCCGCCGTCCCGGCTGCCGCCTTGGCCACCGCCGCCGCCCGGTGCCGGTCGGGGTCGCCCGCGTCGAGGGCCATCGCGGCGTAGTAGACGGCGGCGGTCGCCCGCTCCAGGTCGAGGGCCATGTCGACGAGCTGGTGCTGCACCGCCTGGAACGAGCCGATGGGCCGGTCGAACTGGATGCGCTCGCGCCCGTAGGCCACGGAGGCCTCCACCAGCCAACGGGCGGTGCCCACCAGCTCGGCCGCCAGCACGACGGTGGCCCGTTCGATCGCCGCCGCCAGCGCCTCGGCGGGGAGGGACACCCCCCGGGCACCGGGGGGCACGGGCAGGGTGGCCACGCGCCGGCTGGTGTCGAGGGTGGCCACCGGCGTGATGTCGAGCTGGGCCCGGTCGACGACGAGCAGTTCGGGACCGGGCAGCACCAGCGCCACCCGGTCGACCCCGTCGGCCTCCGGGACGAAGGTGCGGACGGGGTCGGCCGTGACCGGGTCGGTGCACCACCGCCCGTCCGCCCCGGCGAGGGCCACCGTGCCGGTCGCCTCCCCCGCGGCGACGGCGTCGGCCTCCTCGGTGAGCCCGGCGGCGCGGAGCACGGGCAGGAAGAGGGCGGCGGTGGCGAAGTACGGCCCGGGGGCGACCACGGCACCGCACTCCTCGGCGAACAGCGCGAGGTCGGTGGTGGGACCGTCGCCCAGCACCACCCATTCGCGGAGATGGCCCCAGAGCGGGGCGGCGGCGGCGGGATCGTCGGCGTGGGCCCGCACCAGGGCCGGCGGGCACTCCTTCTGCAGGAGCGCCCGCGCCGTGTCGCGCACCATCTGCTGCTCGTCGGTCAGGGTGAAGTCCACGGTGCGCTCCTGCCTACCCGCGCGGCAACCCGAGCACGCGGGTGGCCACGGTGTTCCGTTGGATCTCCGAGGTGCCCCCACCGATGGTGGCGGCGAGGCTGATGAAGAAGCCGTTCCACCAGCGCCCGCCCTCCTCGGCCAGCTCGGGGGCGGTGACCGAGCCGTAGGGGCCGAGCAGGTCGAGGCCGAGGTCGAAGAGCTCCTTGCGCAGCTCGGACGTGGCCAGCTTCATGTAGCTGTGCTCGGGCGCGGAGGAGCCCTGGGCGAACGAGGCGAAGCCCTTGTACCCGAGCGCCCGGAGCGAGGCCACCTTCTCGTAGGCGGCGGCGAGCTGGCGGCGCACCGTGGGATCGGCGTCGAGGCCCTTGCGGCGGGCGAGGGCGACGAGGCCGTCGAGGGCCCGCTGGCTGCCGGCGACCCCCTCGACCCACAACCCGCCCCGCTCGTGGGCGAGGGATCCCATGGTGATGCGCCAACCGTTGTCGAGCTCGCCCACGAGGCGGTCGGCCGGCACCACGACGTCGCTGAAGAACACCTCGGCGAACTCCACGGCCCCGGTGATGTGGCGCAACGGGCGGACCTCGATCCCCGGCGTGTCCATGTCGATGATGAGCACGCTGATGCCCTTGTGCTTCGGCGCCTCCGGGTCGGTGCCGGTGCGCACGTAGCAGAAGCACTTGTCGGCGAAGGGGGCGTAGCTCGTCCACACCTTCTGCCCGTTGACGACGAAGGTCTCGCCGTCGGCCACGGCCCGGGTGGACAGGTTGGCCAGGTCCGAGCCGGCGTCGGGCTCGCTCATGCCGACGCACCAGACGATGTCGCCCCGGATCGACGGTGCGGCCAGGGCCCGCTGGGCCTCGTTGCCGAACTCGAGCAGGCTGGGCCCGACGATGGCGTAGCCGCCGAAGTGCACGCTGCGGACGACCCCCTGGGCCGCCAGCTCCTCGAGGTAGAGCAGGGTCTGGAGCGGCGTGCAGTTGCGTCCGCCCAGCTCGGGCGGGAAGGACGGCACCATCCAGCCGTGGTCGAACAGGGTGGCCTGCCAGGCCCGCGCCCAGTCGGGCACGCCCTCCTCGTCGGCAGCCACGAAGTCCTTGCCGCGACGGGCCTCCGGGGGGCAGTGCTCGTCGAGGAAGGCGCGCAGGTCGGCCCGGAAGGCCTCGTCGGCCGCGTCGAAGGTGAGCCTCACGCGATCGGGTCCGTGAAGTAGAAGGGGGGGATGCCGGTGTCGCGGCCGCCGAGGAGCTGGGCCCGGACCGCCTCCACGCCATCGATGGTCCACGGCTTGTCGTCGGTCGCCTGGGTGACCGGCCGCCATCCCTGCACGAGCTGCACGACGCCACCCTGGACCTTCACCACCTGCCCGGAGATGTCGGCGGCGAGGGGCGAGGCCAGCCAGCAGGCCACGGCGGCGACGTTGTCGGGGGCGAACCGGTCGAACTCGCCCTCGGTCGCCTTCATGTAGTCGCCGGCCAGCTCCTCGGTGAGCCGGGTGCGGGCGACGGGGGCGATGGCGTTGACGCGCACGCCGTAGCGCTCGAGCTCACGGGCGGTGACGATGGTCATCGACGCGATCCCCGCCTTGGCCGCCGCGTAGTTGGCCTGGGCGGCGTTGCCGTAGAGCCCGCTCTCCGACGCGGTGTTCACGATGGCACCGTCGACGGGGGCGCCGCTGGCCTTGGAGCGGGCGCGCCAGTGGATGGCGGCGAAGTGGGTGGTGGCGAAGTGGCCCTTGAGGTGGACGTTGATGACGAGGTCCCACTCCTCCTCGGTCATCGAGAAGCACATGGCGTCGCGCAGGATGCCGGCGTTGTTCACGAGCACGTCGAGCTGGCCGAAGGTGTCGACGGCCTGGGCGACCAGCGCCTCGGCCCCGGCCCAGGTCCCGATGTCGTCGAAGTTGGCCACCGCCGTGCCACCCTTGGCCGTGATGGCGTCGACCACCTGCTGGGCCGGCGAACGGTCGCGGCCCTCGCCCGTGGCCGCGCCGCCGAGGTCGTTCACCACCACCCGCGCCCCCTCCGCCGCCAGCAGCTCGGCTTCGGCCGCCCCGATCCCCCGCCCCGCCCCCGTGACGATGGCGACCTTGCCGTCGAACAGACCCATGCGTGCTCCCCCGGTTCGAGAAACCTGACGTTCGTGTCAGCCTACGATAGCCCCATGAGTGACGAGAAGATCCAGTGGCAGCTCGACGGCGCCGTCGGCCGCATCACCATCGCCGCCCCTGAGCAGGGCAACGCCCTCTCGTGGGACATGCGCGACCGCATCGCCGACCTGCTCGAAGCGGCGTCGGCCGACCTCGCCGTCCGCGCCGTGGTGCTGACCGGCGCGGGCGACCGTCACTTCTGCACCGGCGCCCATCTCGGCGGGCCGCCCGCCCCCGGCCCGGCCCGGCCCGACGGCGCCCCCGAGCGGGCCATGGGCGATGCCGCCCGCCTCATCAAGCGCGGGTGGCAGCGGCTCATCGCCGCCGTCCTCGACTGCGAGAAGCCGGTGATCGCGGCCGTCAACGGCACGGCCGCGGGCGGCGGCGCCCAGCTGGCCATCGCTTGCGACTTCGTGCTCATGGCCGACACGGCCCGGCTGATCGAGGTGTTCGTCCGGCGCGGCATCATGCCCGACGCCGGCGGCGCCTACCTCCTGCCGCGCATCGTCGGGATCCACAAGGCCAAGGAGCTGCTGCTCCTCGGGGACGACCTGCCCGCGGCCGAGGCCCACCGGATCGGCCTTGCCGCCCAGGTCGTGCCAGGGGCCGACCTGGCCGCGACGGCCGACGCTCTGGCGGAGCGGCTGGCGGCCGGCCCGACCAAGGCGCTGGCCATGACCAAGTGGCTGGTCAACCGCTCCTTCGAGTCGGGGCGGCACACCGCCTTCGAGGAGGAGGCCTACGCCCAGGAGCTGGTGAACACCAGCGACGACGCCGCCGAGGGGATGCGCGCCTTCGTGGAGCGGCGCCCGGCCGTGTTCCGGGGCTGGTAGCGGTGCGGGGGCCGGACGCCGGAGCGGGTCAGTCGGCCGGCGGGGCCGGCGGGCCGTCGGGGCCCCAGTCGTAGCCCAGCACCGTGAGCCAGTTGACCAGGTCGCGCGACAGGCGGAACTGGGTGGTGGCCGTGCCCCCGGCGTGGGTGAACTCGACGATGATGGCTGCCTTGGCCACCTCGGCCGGGGCCTCGGCGGAGCAGTCGACCTTCGTGATCGACGACCGCGGGATCTGCAGGGCCTCGAGGTTGCCCCAGGTGACGAAGACGAGGTCCGACGCCGACACGGCCAGGCACCCGAGCCCGCCGTTGGTGCCCGCGTCGGGCGGCTCGGTGGCGAGGCCCACCGCCTTGGGCTCGATCTCGAGGACGTTGTCGGCGCCGAGGAGCTCCTTGGCCTTGGCCACCGCAGCGTCGCCCTTCTTCTGCAGCGTGGGGCCCATGGCCAGCGCCACCACCGCCCCAACGACCACCAGGACGCCCAGCACGATCAGGATCGCAGTCATGGGGCCGCAACGTACCAGAGCCCAAACGGCCTCCGTATGGATCCTGTGACAGGCTTCACACCATGGCCTGGATCGATGACGTGGACCCCGGACTGCCGATCAAGCTCCGACCGGTCTCCAACGGCGAGTACCTGCCGCCGCCGCCGAGCGAAGTGGTGCTCGAGACCGTGCGCCGGGCCCGGGCCGCGGCCGAGGAGAACGCCCGCCGGGTGGGGATGAGCCGGCGCCGGTTCCTGCTCTCGACCATGGGCTCGGCGACCACCCTGGCCGTGCTGGCCGCCTGCAGCAAGGAGGCCGACAAGGCCGCCGGCGGCACGGGACCGGGCGGCACCTACGCCGTCCCGGCGACGGCGGGCACGGACAAGGCGGCGGCCGACAGCGTGCTGACCGGCGAGGAGTTCGTCTTCGACGTCCAGACCCACTTCCTCGACGCCAACCACGACATCCCCGACCTCGGCATCGGGAGGATGTTCCCGCAGCAGAACTGCGGGGCCCAGGACCCACGGGAGTGCTTCTCGGTCGACAAGTACCTCGACCTGCTCTTCAACAAGAGCGACACGAACATGATCGTGATCTCCTGCCTGCCCTACGCCGGCAGCCCGCTCAACCCCGACGTGATGAAGAAGACCATCGAGCTGGCCGACCGGATCGGGTGCGAGCACCGCGTCCTGATGCAGGGCGAGGCCCACCCCACCGTGGGCACGATCGAGGTGGCGCTCGACAACATGGCCAAGATCAAGGCCTCGATGCCCGTCGGCGCCTGGAAGACCTACTGCCACTGGGGCGGGCCCGGGTGGTACCTCGACGACCACGACAAGAGCCTCCCCCAGGTCGGGCAGCGCTTCATCGACCAGGCCCGCAAGCTCGGCCCGCCGATCATCGCCGTCCACAAGGGCTTCGCCATCGGGAGCCCCTACGCCGACCCGGTCGACGTCGGGCCGGCGGCCAAGGCCAACCCCGACATCAGCTTCGTCGTGTACCACTCGGGGTTCGACGTGGGGAAGCCCGAAGGGCCCTACGACGAGACCAACAACAACGGCGTCGACCGGCTGATCACGTCGCTGCGCAAGGCCGGCATCGGGGTCGACGGCAACGTGTACTGCGAGCTGGGGTCGACGTGGCGCACGGTGATGGGTGCCCCCGACCAGGCCGCGCACGTGCTCGGCAAGCTGCTGAAGCAGGTGGGACCCAACCGCGTGGTGTGGGGCACCGACTCCATCTGGTACGGCGCGCCGCAGGACCAGATCGAGGCGTTCCGGACCTTCCAGATCACACCGAAGTTCCAGGAGCAGTACGGCTACCCGGCCCTCACCGACGAGATCAAGGCCAAGATCCTCGGCCTCAACTCGGCCAAGCTCTACGGCGTGACCCCGGTGACCGGCAGCTGCCAGTTCGATCGGAACCAGATCGCCAACACCCGGCTCACGTCGTGGGAGGGCAACGCCACCTACGGCCCGACCTCGGCCGCTGGTGTCTTCGCCCTGATGCGCCACGAGCTGCGGGAGCTGCGCCGCGCCATCAGCTGAGGGCCCGGTCGGGCACCCAGTTCCCATGGAACCCGGCCGGCACCCGCACCGGGAGGTGGACCGTGGCCACCGGTGGCGCGGCCCAGTCGTTGGCGTCGAGGACCACGAGGTCCGACGCACCCCGCGCCTTGTCGTAGGCGTAGCCGACGAGCCATCCCTCGTCCTCGCCGCTGGTGGGCGATGCGGGCACGAACACCATCTCGCCGGGGACGATGCCGGGACCGAGCACCTTCTCCTCGGTGGTGCCGGCGACGACGTCGTGCTTGAGCACGGGCACCGGCCGGTCACCCACCGCACCGATCGAGTCGAAGTCGGGGAAGCCGCCCGACCATCCGAAGCGGTGCCGGGCCGTGGCCAGGCGCTCGTCGCCGCGCGGGAACTCCTGGCCGTGCCCGTCGATCACCTCGCGATGCACGCGGCCGGCGCCGGGATCGATGGTCCAGCGCTGGAGGTTCGGGTCGCCCTGGCTGGGGTCGCCCCGCTCGGGGTCGTCGAAGGCCCGCGGGTGCACGACGAGGTCGATGACGACGCGGCCGTCGTCGAGGTCGTAGGCGTTGAGGGGGTGGTACACGTAGCAGGCGTCGTCGAGCTCGACCCAGGTGGTGGCCGACCCGTCGGCGGCGTCGCGGGGCAGGAGGCCGACGCGGGGCGTGTACGACGGATCCCACCGGTACGGCAGCCGCACCCCGGCCATGGCCAACTCCAGGTTGAAGACGACGGGCAGATCGAACACCACCACCTTGCTGGCGGTGAGCCCCATGTCGTGCATCATCACCGGCCCGCCATTGCCGATCTCCACCTGGCGCACGAGTCGGCCGTCGGCCGACACCACCTGGTAGTAGGAGAACGGCGGCACGAAGGTGTAGCTGAGCACGTGCATCTCGCCGGTCTGCGGGTCGAACTTGGGATGGGCGTTGATGCCGGCAGGGAGGGCGCCGCCGAAGTTCGAGGAGCGGCGGGTGTCGAGCTCGGGCCCGAGCTCGATGGGGAGGGCCCCCTCGGTCAGGGCCCAGATGCGCCCGGCGTGGTGGACGACGTTGGTGTTGCCCATGCCCTCGTAGAGGCCACCCTCGTCGCGCTCCATGGTGAAGGGCTCCCCGAGCGCGCCGCACGCGGCCTCGGTGCGCACCCACCGGTTCCGGTACCACTCGGCCCGCCCGTCGGCGAGGCGCACCCCGTGCACCATGCCGTCGCCGAGGAACCAGTGGTAATCGTCCTCGTCCACCGTCACCGGGTTGGGGCCGGTGCGGAGGTACCGCCCCGAGAGCGCGGGCGGGATCGCTCCCTCCACCTCGAGGGCGGTGTCGGTGCGCTCTTCCCCCACCGGGGCGAAGTTCCCCTGCAGGAACCGGTAGGGAGCGGCGGGCGGGGTGGGATCGGTGACGGTCATGGGTCCTCCTGCAGCCGACCCGGGCGAGATCGGCGTAACACTGTTATGGAACGTTGTTACGTAACCACGTCGCGGCTACGATGTCAAGGGTGCCCCGCCCCCGGATCCACGACGACGACCTCCGACGACGGCTGCTCGAGGTGGCCGCCACGACGCTCGCCGACCAGGGCCCCCACCGGCTCACCCTCCGGTCGGTGGCCGCCGCGGCGGGCACATCCACGTCGGCCATCTACTCGCTCTTCGGCTCCAAGGCCGTCCTGTTGCGGGGCCTGTACGTCGAGGGCTTCAGCCGGTTCGCCGCCGCGCTGAACGCCGTGCCCGGGCGTGACGAGCTCGGGCCGATGGACCGGCTCGACGCCCTCTTCGAGGCCTACCTCGAGTTCGCGTTCGCCAACCCGAGCTTCTACGGGATGATGTTCGGCAAGCCGCTCCCCGACCTCGACCCGACCGAGGAGGAGGTGGCCGCGGCCCTCGGCACGCTGCAGGTGCTCATCGACGCGCTGCAGGACGCCGTCGACGAGGGTCACCTCACCGGGCCGGCCGACGAGGGGGCGATGGAGCTGTGGGCCACCACCCACGGCGTGGCCGCGTTGGCCATCGCCGGCATGTTGGGCGAGCCCGAGGAGGCCGCCGCCTTCGGGCGGGCCGCCGCCCGGACGATGCTCGCCGGTCTCGCCACGCCTAGGCCGACAGGCGCCGGCGCAACTCGCCCAACCCTTCGCCGCTGAGGTCGTCCAGCGCCGCGGTACGGCCGGCGGCAGCGAGGATGAGCGCCTCGCCCGGCCCCTCGACCACTGCACCCTCCCCGTGGGCCCAGTCGGTGTCGGTGGCCTGGAACCGCAACCCTCCGACCCGCTTCTTCGTGCCGAAGATGGGGGTCTGCACCTCGGGCAGCAGATCGAGGGCGGCCCGGAGCCGGGGCTCGGGGATGGTGCGGGCCCGGCCGAGCGGCCGGCGCATGTCCTGGTTGTGGATGAGGTGATCAAGGAAGCCCTCGTGGTGCTTGATGAGCTTGGCGATGCCCCGCTCGGTGTGCTTCTCGGCCAGCTCCTCCCGCCAGAGCTGGCGCAGCTCGTCGGGGCTGTGGCTCCCGCCGAACTCCTTGGACCGCTCGAAGGACGCCCGGTGGACGTTGCCGCGGAAGCGGACCATGTCCCCGGCGATCGTCCGTCCCGGGGATGTGTGCCCGTAGAGCATGTGGCCGAGGACGTCGCGGACGCGCCAGTCGGCGCACAGCGACGGCCGGTCGAAGTCGGCGTCGTCGATCGAATCGAGGAGGTCGGCGATGTCGGCGACCTCCTCCCACATCAGTGCGGCGTAGTCCGTCATATCCCCTTCTTCGTTGGTCGAGGCGGGGTGGATGACCCCGGTTCGCGATGACGAAGGCCCCTATCGCGCCGTTCGGCCTCCGCCGTATGGTGGCACGGTGAGCGATGACGTACTTCTCGACGATCCGTTCACGGTGCCCACCCGCTACTGGCACCCGACCGGCGATGGACGCTTGCAGTGCGACGTGTGCCCCCGGGCCTGCAAGCTGCGCGACAACCAGCGGGGCGTGTGCTTCGTCCGGGGCCGGACGGCGGACCAGGTCGTGCTCACCAGCTACGGCCTGTCGAGCGGGTTCTGCGTCGACCCGATCGAGAAGAAGCCGCTCAACCACTTCCTGCCGGGCACGTCGGTGCTCTCGTTCGGCACGGCCGGGTGCAACCTGGCCTGCCGGTTCTGCCAGAACTGGGACATCTCGAAGTCCAAGGAGACGGCGCGGCTGTCCGACGCGGCGTCGCCCGAGGCGCTGGCCCGTGCCGTGGTGGAGGCCGGTGCCCGCAGCGTCGCCTTCACCTACAACGACCCGGTGATCTTCCTCGAGTACGCCATCGACGTCGCCGACGCCTGCCATGCCGAGGGGATCAAGACGGTGGCCGTGACGGCCGGCTACGTGTGCGACGCCCCGCGCCGCGACCTCTTCGCCGTGATCGACGCCGCCAACGTCGACCTGAAGGGCTTCACCGAGGACTTCTACCGCCACATCGCCATGGGCGAGCTGCGCCCCGTGCTCGACACCCTCACCTATCTGGTGCACGAGACCGACACGTGGGTCGAGATCACCACGCTGCTCATCCCCGGCCACAACGACGGCGACGAGGAGCTGGCGGCGATGACCCGCTGGATCGCCGACGAGCTCGGCCCCGACGTCCCGCTCCACTTCAGCGCCTTCCACCCCGACTACCGCATGCTCGACGTGCCGCCCACGCCGCCGAGCACCCTGACCCGGGCCCGACGGATCGCCATGGACCAAGGCCTGCGCTTCGTCTACACCGGCAACGTCCACGACGCCGAGGGCGACACCACGATCTGCGCCGGCTGCGGCGCCGCCGCCATCGAGCGCGACTGGTACGACATCACGGCCTACCGCCTCGATGGCGAGGGTCGGTGCCGGTCCTGCGGCGCGACGCTGGCCGGGGTGTTCGACGGGCCGGTCGGCGAGTGGGGCCGTCGCCGGATGCCCGTCCACATCGCCACCAAGGGAGCACCGCGATGAGCCGGCCGTGGCCCGGTGTCGGCGAGCGCCCGCCCGCGGTGGCGGGGATGTTCTACCCGGCCGACCCCGGCGAGCTGGCGACCGAGGTCGACACCCTGCTGGCCGAGGCCGGGCTCCGGGCCGCCCGCCTGGGGATCGACGCCGTCCCGGCCCGGCCGCCCCGGGCCGTGATCGCCCCGCACGCCGGGTACGTGTACTCGGGCCCGGTGGCGGCGTCCGCGTACCGCCGCCTCGTCCCGGTGGCCGCCGCCGTCGAGCGGGTCGTCCTCCTCGGCCCCGCCCACCGCGTGTCGCCGGCGGCGGGCGGGTGCGCGCTGTCCTCGGCGGCGCGCTGGCGCTCGCCTCTCGGCACGGTCGCGCTCGATCCCGACGGCTGCCGCCGGGCGGCGAACGTCCCCGGGGTCACCGTCGACGACGCGCCCCACGTCCTCGAGCACTCGCTCGAGGTCCACCTCCCGTTCCTCCAGCGCACCCTCGGTGCCACCGGGTGGACCCTCGTCCCGGTGGTCGTCGGCCATCGGGGGCAGGAGGCGGCCACCGGGGTCATCGAGGCGCTGTGGGACCAGCCGGGCACCGTGGTGGTGGTGTCCACCGACCTGTCGCACTACCACCCCTACCGCGAAGCCCGCCTGCTCGACGAGGCCACGGCCGGGGCCATCGCCGCGCTGACCACCGTTCCGCCCGAACGGGCCTGCGGCGCCTACCCGATCGCCGGTCTCCTCGGCGCCATCCGTCATGGGGGCGGCGACCTCCACGTCGAGCTCCTCGACCTGCGCAGCAGCGGCGACACGGCCGGACCGCGCGACCAGGTCGTGGGCTACGCCGCCTTCGAGGTGCGATGACCGTGCCCGGCGACCTCCCCGGCACGGCCGGCACGGCCAGCCTGGCCGGCGTAGCCGAGGCGCTGCTCGACGCGGCCGAGGCGGCGATCCGCGAGCACTTCGCCCGCGGGCACCACACGCCCCCGTCCCGCCAGCTGCCCCCGACCCCCGACCGGTCGTTGCTGCTGGCGCCGGGCGCATCATTCGTGACCCTGCTCGACGGTCACCGGCTGCTCGGGTGCATCGGCTCGCTCGAGCCCTATCGCCCGCTGGTCGACGACGTGGCGGCCAACGCCGTGGCGGCAGCGTTCGAGGACCCTCGCCTGCCCCCGCTCCGCCCCGACGAGTTCCGAACCATGACGGTCAAGGTGTCGGTGCTCTCCCCCCGGGTGCCGCTCGCCGTGCACAGCGTGGCCGAGCTGGTGGCCGCCGCCCGGCCCGGCATCGACGGGCTCGTCGCCGCCGCCGGGCGCCGCCGCGGCACCTTCCTCCCGTCGGTGTGGGAGCAGCTGCCCGACCCCCGCGACTTCGTCGAGCACCTGTGGCACAAGGCCGGGCTGGTGCCGGGATCCTGGCCGCCGGGCACCACGGTGGAGCGTTACACGACCGAGGAGTTCGGCCGGGACGGGCCGCGCCCGCTCTGAGCGCCGGCGCTCGGATCTTCGGGGCTCAGGCCCGCCGCATGGCCCGGTAGCGGCGGATCAGCTCGTTGGTCGAGCTGTCGTGGGCCGGGTCGGTGGCCGCGGCGAGCTCCGGAGCGATGCGGGCGGCGAGCGTCTTGCCGAGCTCCACCCCCCACTGGTCGAAGCTGTTGACGCCCCACACCGCGCCCTGGACGAACACCTTGTGCTCGTAGAGGGCGATGAGCTGGCCCAGCGTGGCCGGCGTGAGCTGGGGGGCGAGGATCGTCGATGACGGGCGATCGCCGGGGAAGGTGCGGTGCGGCACCAGATCGGCGGGCATGCCCTCGGCCGCGGCCTCCGCCGCCGTCTTCCCGAAGGCGAGGGCCTCGCCCTGGGCCAGCACGTTGGCGGTGAGCAGGTCCTGGTGCTCCCCCACCGGGTGGTTCGAGCGCCCGAAGGCGATGAAGTCGACGGGCACGAGGCGGGTGCCCTGGTGGAGGAGCTGGTAGAAGGCGTGCTGCCCGTTGGTGCCCGGTTGCCCCCAGACCACCGGACCGGTGTCCCACCCGACCTCGTCCCCGGCGAGCGTGACCCGCTTGCCGTTGCTCTCCATGTCGAGCTGCTGGAGGTAGGCGGGGAACAGGCCGAGCTCGTGGGCGTAGGGCAGCACCGCGTGGCTGGCGGCGCCGAGGAAGTTGCCGTACCAGACGCCGAGCAGCGCGAGGATCACCGGAAGGTTGGCCTCCAGCGTGGCGGTGCGGAAGTGCTGGTCGATCGTGCGGAACCCGGCGAGGAACTGGCGGAACCCATCGGGCCCGATGGCCAGCATGAGGGACAGCCCGATGGCCGAGTCGACCGAGTACCGGCCCCCCACCCAGTCCCAGAACCCGAAGGTGTTGGCCGGGTCGATGCCGAAGGCGGTCACCGCCTCGATGTTGGTGGACACGGCCACGAAGTGGCGGGCCACCGGCGCGTCGTCGGTGGCGCCGAGCCCGGCCAGGAGCCAGGCCCGGGCCGTGCGGGCGTTGGTCATGGTCTCGAGCGTGGTGAAGGTCTTGGACGACACGATGAAGAGGGTCTCGGCCGGGTCCATCCCGGTGGTGGCCTCGACGAAGTCGACCCCGTCGACGTTGCTCACGAACCGGCACGTGAGCCGGCGATCGCTCGATGCCCGGAGCGCCTGGTAGGCCATGGCCGGGCCGAGGTCGCTGCCCCCGATGCCGATGTTGACGATGTTGCGGATCGGTCGCCCGGTGTGGCCGAGCCACGCGTCGCCCCGCACCCGGTCGGCGAAGGCGGCCATCGAGTCGAGGACGGCGTGCACGTGGGGCACCACGTCCTCGTCGCCGCACCGGAAGGTGTCGCCGGGGGCGGCCCGCAGAGCGACGTGCAGGACGCTGCGGCGCTCGGTGACGTTGATGGGCTCGCCGGCGAACATCGCGTCGCGCCGGGCCTCCACCCCGGCCCGCCGCGCCAAGGCGAACAGCGCACCGAGGATGCGGTCGTCGACCAGGTGCTTGGCGTAGTCGAGGTACAGGTCGCCGGCGGCGGCGGCGAACCGGGTGCCCCGGCCGGGGTCGGCGGCGAAGAGGGTCCGTAGCGAGGGCGGCGGCGTGGCGCGGGCGAGGTCGGCCAGGGCCTGCCACTCGGGCCAGCGGGTGCGGTCGGCGTCGGAATCGGGCACGGGAGCTCCTCGGGGCGGCGGGCCGGCGATCAGGTGCGGGCGATGGTGATGGTGAAGCGGGCGGTGAGCTGCCCGCCCGGGAGGACGAGGGGGCAGGCCTCGTTGTTGAGGGCGTCGACCGGGGCCGTCATCGGTTCGAGGCACACGAACCAGTTGGACGGCGACACCGGGGCCGGGGCGTAGACCTGGGCCCACGGGTAGTTGCGGTCGAGCTCGATGGCCAGGCGGCGCCCGTCGGCCTCGAGGCCGAGCCGCCGGTCGCGACCGAGCCGGTAGGCGTCGTCGAACTGCCGACGGCCGAGCGGGGCGGCTTCGCCCGGCTCCCGGGTAGCGCTGCCGGTGGGGAGGTGCCGGTCGTCAAGCCCGAGGTGGTCACGGGGCGGCAGCAGGAGCCGCGCCTCGGCCCGCTTCACGCCGGGCAGGCACAAATAGGGGTGCCAGCCGAACGAGACCGGGACCCTCCGGCGACCGGTGGCCCGCACCGTGGTCGCCACCACCAGGCGGACCTTCGGCGCCAGGGTGCGGCCGCGGGGGGTGGGCAGGACCGGCTCCACCCGGGCTTCGACGTCGACCGTGTGGGGGAAGGGGAACGAGGCCAGGAGATCCTCGTGGGCGGCATAGTCGAAGCGGGCCACGAGCGCGGCCGCCTTGGCGTCGGCGGCCACCCGCAGCACTTGCCACTCCGGGCGGGCGGTGAGGGTGCCGTGGATGGGGAGTCCGTGCTCGTCGGCGTGCCAGCCCGGGACGCCGGCGAGGTCAACGCCCACACCGGCGGCGCGATAGGCGGGGCCGGCCAGCCGGTTGGCCCACGGGTGCAACAGCGGCAGCCCGGTGGTGTGGCCCTCGAGGTAACGGCCCAGACCGTCGCCGAACCAGAGGTGCTCCTCGCCGTCGAAGCGCAGCGAGGTGCCGACCATCCCCGCCGACGGCACGAAGGTCGCTTCCATCCCCGCCGCGGCCAGGGTGACGGTCGCGAACCCGTCGAGCGAGCCGAGCCGGACCTCCGGTTGCTGTGCCACTGCTGCTCCTCTCGCGGCGCGCGCCGCTGCCGATCCTCCGCCCGCGAGGGTCCACAGCATGGCACTCGCGCCGTGGTCCTCGGGACTGCGGTTCGTTGACCCTCCGGAGCGGGGCCGGTACGCTCGGCGGTGTGAACACACCTTGGCGGGCGCGCCACCGTGCCCGGCGGCGGGGCCGCGGCGGCTGGCTGGCCCTCGCCCCGCTCGCGCTCGTGGCCATCTTCGCGTCCGGCTGCGTCGTGGCCCCCACCACGCTGACCCCGTCCGTGGTGGTGCCCAGCCTCTACAAGCCCTGGGACATGGCCTTCGCTCCCGACGGCACGATGTTCTTCACCCAGAAGGCCACCGGCGTCTACGTGGCCTCGGGCGGCGCCGCCGTGCGCTTGAACGGCCAGCCCGCCGACATGGTCTTCCAGAACGACGGCGGGGCGCTCGGGATCGCCCTCGATCCCGCGTTCGCGTCCAACCGCTTCCTGTACCTCTACATCCTCTCGTCGGCCGTCACGCCCTACGACGCGCGCGTCCTGCGCTTCACCGTCTCGGGCGACAACCTCACCCTGTCGAACCGGACCGACATCCTCACGGGCATCCCGACCGGGCCCCCCGGGGTCCCCGCCAGCGGTCTCGGCTCCCACATCGGGGGGCGGATCCGCTTCGGCCCCGACGGGTACCTGTACGTCACCACCGGCGACGCGATCACCAACACCGCGCCGCAGGACCCGACCTCGCTCGGCGGCAAGGTGCTGCGCATCGACCGCGACGGGAACGGCGCCCCGGGCAACCCCGGCGGTGCCTTCCGGCCCGAGATCTACACCTACGGACACCGCAACGTCCAAGGCATCGCCTTCCGGCCCTCCGACGGTGTGGCCTTCTCCGTGGAGCACGGCCCCGACTGCGACGACGAGATCAACGAGCTCGTCCCCGGCGGCAACTACGGCTGGGACCCGAACCCCCCGCCCGGCACCGTGCTCGACCCGCCGTTCGACGCCGTCAACTACTGGTACGGGGCGCCGATGACCGACACCAGCCGCCACCCCGATGCCAGGGCCGCGGCGTGGAGCTCGGGCTGCCCCACCATCGCCCCGTCGGGCGCCACCTTCCTCACCGGCACCCAGTGGGCGGGCTGGAACGGCGCCATCGCCATGGCCGTGCTCAAGGGATCACAGGTGCGGGTCGTGCGCCTGATGAGCTCGGGCGCCCCGCTGCAGTGGACGGTGGTCACCGATCACGGCCGGCTCCGTTCGGCCGTCGAGGGCCCCGACGGCGACCTCTACCTGTGCCAGGACCTCAACGACGCCACGGCCACGGTGTTCAAGGTCCATCCGAGCTGAGCAGCAGGCACCCGCCGAGCGGGCCGCCGCCCGCCCCCACCACGGCCACCCGAGGCCGGCCGCCGACGCCGCCCTTGTGGCGCACCTGACGCTCGCCCCCGCGACCCCACAGCTGAGTGCAGGCCTCGTGCAGGAACCCGTACCCGTGGAGCCGGCCGGCCGAGAGCTGCCCGCCGTGGGTGTTGAGCGGGAGCGCACCGCCGTCGAGGGCGATCCGGGCGCCGCCCTCCAGCCACGGGCCACCCTCGCCGTGCCCACAGAAGCCCAGGGCCTCGAGCCAGCACAGCGTGATGAAGCTGAACCCGTCGTAGAGCTCGGCCACCTCGACATCGGCCGGCGTGAGGTCGGTGCGCTCCCACAGCATGGCGGCGGCATCGCGCAGGGCCATCGTGGTGAGGTCGTCGAACTGGTCCCAGCTCGGCCGACCGCGCAGCGCCGTGCCGACCGCCTCCACCCGGGCCGCCGGATGGGGCAGATCACCGGCGTGCTCGGCCCGGGACACGATCACGGCGGTGGACCCGTCGGCGGGGACGTCGCAGTCGTAGAGGCACAGCGGGGTCGAGACCATGCGCACCGAGAGGTAGTCGTCGAGCGTCATGGGATCGCGGTAGATGGCCTTGGGGTTGCGGGCGGCGTTGGCCCGGGCCGTGAGCGCGATCTGGCCCATCTGCTCGCGCGTCGTGCCGAACTCGTGGAAGTGCCGGGCCGCCATCATGCCGATCCAGTTGGCGGCGCTGGCCGCGCCGTAGGGCAGCGTCCACTGCATGAAGCTGCCCGCCCGGTACATGCCGCCACCCCCGCCCATCGTGACCGAGGCGCGGCCCTTGTCGCCCTGGGCGCTGGCCTCCCACACCGTGCGGAAGCAGAGCACGTGGTTGCACAGCCCGGTGGCCACGGCACAGATGGCGTTGACCACCGACCCGAGCTGCCCGGGCGACTCGAGGCCACCGGAGAACCAGTTGAGCTGGAGGCGCAGCGCGTCGTGCACCTCGGTCACCCCGACGCCGCTGAAGCCGGGCGGGATCTCCTGGTTGCCGGGGTAGGTGGCGAGCCCGTCGATGTCGGCCGGGGTCAGCCCGGCGTCGGCGATGGCGTCGAGGGCGGCCTCGATGGTGAGGTCGAGCGGGTCGCGGTAGATGCGGCGGCCGACCTGGCTCTGCCCGACCCCCGAGATGACCGCCTTGCGCTCGAACCGCCCGTCCGGGACCTCGGTGCTCATGCGCCCTCCTCGGCCGACGACGGGACGTCCGGATCGGGTTCGAACAGTGGCAGCCACACCTGGTACCCGTTGTCGTCGCGGAACTCGAAGCGCACCCGCACCGGCATCCCGATCCACACGTCGTCGGGGTCGACGCCGACGATGTTGGTGGTGAGGCGCAGGCCCGCCTGCTCGGGGAGCTCGACGATGGCGACCACGTAGGGCGGGTCGAAGGTCGGGATCCAGGGCTGGTGGTTCACGGTGAAGGTGTGGACCACGGCCCGGCCCGACGCCGCCTCGGGGGCGACGTCGCGCCCGTAGCAGGCAGGGCACACCGGGGCCGGCGGGTGGATCCAGGTGCGACAGGCCCGGCAGCGCAGGAACCGCAGCTCCCCCTCGGCCCCACCGCGCCAGAAGTGCTCGTTCTCCGGGGTGACCTTGGGCAGGATCCGGAACGGCTCGGTGACCGCCTCGCCCGGCGACGCGGCCCCGCTCACCGGTCGTCCTCGGCATCGGCCTCGGCCTCGGCGTCGCCGGCGGCCACCGCGGCCCCGGCCTCGAAGCCCTTGCGGGCCTGGGGCAGGGCCTCCACCGCAGCGAGGATGCCGAAGCCCGGTTCGGTGAGGACCAGGGCGGCGCACACCTCCTCCCACGAGGCGCCGACCTCGGCGGCCAGGCGGGCGTGACGCCGGATCCCGGGGGCGTTGCGGGCCAGGACCATGCACACCAGGCGGATCAGCTCGTGGGTCTTGCGGTCGAGGGCGTCGAGCGAGTCGATGGCCGACAGCCATCCCCGCTGGGCGTCGAGCAACGACGGGAAGACGTCGTGCAACGTGCCCTCGTAGGAGAACGTCCACTCCTGCTCGCTCATCGATCCCTCCAGCTGCGCGGCGTGGGCCTGCAACCTACCCGGCTGGCGACCGCTTGACCGCCAGGAGCCGGTAGGTGTTGCCCCCGCCGGTGCGGCGCAACACGAGGTCGAGGAGGTTGTCGAGGACGACGGCGACGATCAGCGCCGGGACGCCGGCCACGAAGGCGGCGGCGCGGCGGACCTTGGCCGGGCGGCCCCCCGGCGGGCGCCAGGGCAGGTTCGACGGCGGCGCCGCCCCGTCGAGCAGGAACCAGGTCGCGGCCAGGAGGTCGACGGGCTGCTCGGCCTCGCCCCGGTCCTCGGCCACGATCTCGAAGCCGATGTCCTCGAGGGCGCGGCGCAGGTTGGCGATGGGCATGAGGTGCTGGTGCTGGGGCTGGAACCACGGGAGCCAGAGACCGCCGAGCAGTCGACCCCAGCGCGACTCGGGGTCGGGGAGCTCGATCAGGAGCAGGCCGTCGTCGGCCAGCACGGTGGCCGCGGCCTCGATCTCCTGACGTGGCTCGCGGGTGTGCTCCAGGTAGTGGTGCATCGACACGACGTCGTACCGGCCCCGCAGCTCGTCGGCCAGGTCCGGGAACATCCCCCGGAACCCGTGGTCGATCCAGCGACGGCGCTCCGCCTCCTCGATGCTCTCGCTCATGTCCAGACCGTCGAAGACGGTGTCGGGCCAGTAGGTGCGGGCCACGAGGCAGAAGTGCCCGTGGCCCGCTCCCACGTCGAGCCACCGCTTCGGCGTGGCGTGGGCCTGCACCATCTCGGCCCGACCCGTGTACGGGCGGGCCGACGCCCCGAAGATGAACTCCAGCTGCTCGCCGCCGATCCCGTCGTAGAAGTCCTCGTAGTAGAAGTCGAGCCCCTCGATCGACAGGCGCGGGTTCTGGAAGATGTGGCCGCAGTCGCCGCACTCGTCGAGCACGAACTCCCCGGGCTTGTGCTGGAGGCGGTCGGGCACCCGGACGCGCTCGCGCAGCGACGCCGAGTCGCACCAGGGGCAGGTCGAGCGGCGGGGCTCGAAGAACCGGTCGATCGGCCGGTCGAGGAGCTCGTCGTACCGGGGCCGCCGGGCCTCGTACAGGTCCTCCTCAGCCGGCGACCGCCATCCCGAGCGGAGCGTCCGCCACCAACCGGCGGCGTCGTCGGCGAGGCGCAGGGCCACGTGGCGGGCCAGGTCGCGGGGACGCAGCCCCGCCCCGTTGCCGGCGAACACCACCGCCGGCTGGGCGGCGTAGGCCGCGATGGCGGCGCTCCCCCAGCGAGGGTCGAGGCGCGTGCCGGCCACGAGCCCGGCCAGTTCGGCGGCCTGCACCACCAGGCTGGCCGGGGCGGCGCCACCGTAGATCGACCGCAGGAAGGCCCGCCGCCGCTCGGGCTGGTCCGGGGCCGCCACCAGGCCGGGGGCGACCACGACGTCGGTGCTGGTGGCGGCGAAGCGCTTGAGGGTGGTGGTCACCTGCACCATCTGGACGGGGTCGAGGCCCTCGCCCCCGCCGGCGTCGAGCCGGGCCCGGGCCACCACGTCCTGCCGGGCCAGCACGGCCTGGAAGGCCCCCCGCCCTGGTGCCAGGGGGTTGGTCCGATAGTCGTCGGGGGCGACCATGCGCAGCGTCTCGAGGGCCCGCTCGACCGGGAGGTCGGCCGGCACCAGGTCGACGACGTCGAGGCCCTCGCGGTGGGCGTGAGCGGCGGCGGCGGCCGCGACCGGGCCGGGGAGGGTGAGGCCCTCGGCCGTGAAGGCGACCCAGCCGTCGGGGAGGGCATCGGGGTCGAGCCCGCCGGTCCCGACCGGGGTCAACGCCGGCAGCGCGGCGGCGCGGCGGCGGAGGCGGACGCCGTTGGCCAGGAGGGCGGCCACGTACAGCTTCGGCAGGTGCCGGGCGACGCGGCGGGGGCGGCGGGTCATGGGCGGTCTCCGGGAGAGGCGAGGGCGATCAGGTGGTCGGCCGCGGCGGCGGCGCCACCAGCGGCGGCGAACGAGTCGGCGATGCGGCGGGCGGCGGCGGCGTAGGAGGGGTCGCCCAGCACCGTGTCGACCGCGGCGCGGAGGTCGGTGGGACGCACCCGGGCGAACTTCACCCGCAGACCGGCCCCGGCGGCCACGACCTGCTCGGCCACCACCGGTTGGTCGTCACGGATGGGCGCGACGACGAGCGGGAGCGCGTGGGCGAGGGCCTCGCACACCGTGTTGTGGCCACCGTGGGTGACCACGGCGTCGATGCGCCCGAGCAGGTCGATCTGGGGGACGCGCTCCCGGACGAGCACCCGGTCACCCAGCGCCCCGTCGGCGCCGAGCTCGGCGAAGAGCGCCGGCGGGGCGACGACGACGGTCTGGTAGGGCGCGTCGGCCAGCGCCTCCACCGCAACCCGGAAGAACCGGCCCCCGGCCTCGCTGCTCACGGTGCCGAGCGACACCAGCACGGCGGGGCGCCGCGGCGCGGCGCCCCGGATCGGATCGAGCCATTCCCACGGGAACGGCGTGCGGGTGGGCCGGCCGGCGAAGGCCGGCCCGACGAAGGCCCAGTGTCCGGGGAACGGGATGTCCTCGCCGACGAGGGCGGTGGTGGTGAAGGCGAGGACGAGGTGGGGCGAGAACCGGACCGCCGCCGGGTCGGCATCCGACTCGGCCACGCCGTGCTCGACCTGGAAGGCCCGGAGCTGGTCGTCGACCCAGGCCCGCAGCTTGGGGAGCCCGGCGAAGGGATCCACCAGCTCGGCCGAGGTGGTGGCGCTGGTGGCCCACGGCAGGCCGTGCCGCCGGGCCACGAGCGCGCCGGCCACGGCCTGCTGATCGACGAGCACGACGTCGGGGGCCCAGCGCCGGACGGCCGCGTCCACGCCCGGCACCATGGCGTCGGCCAGCGGGTGGAGGAAGTCCTCCCAGAGGAACTTGAAGGCGGCGGCGCCCCGGAGGCCCTGCGAGCGCTGCTCGATGGCCGACACGACGTCACCGGGGAGGTCCTCGCCGACGGGGACCACCTCCGCACCGTCGGGCAGCAGCGGGCGGAGGAACGAGGCGAAGCCGCACCACGCCACGACGTGGCCCCGGGCGGCCAGCTCCGCGCCGACCGCCACGGTGGGGTTGGTGTGCCCCGTGAGCGGCGGCACCACGATCAGGAACCGGCTCACCGGCCCGTCCCTTCCGCCCCGACGGCGGCCAGGAAGGGCAGGAGGAGCTCCTTGATGCGGTCCGTGCGCTCGAGGAGGAGCGAGTGGGTGGCGTCCGGGAGCACGTGGAGCTCGCAGCGCGGCAGGCAGCGGGCGAGGTCGTGGCCCCGGTCGAGGATGTCGGAGTGCTCGCCGTAGAGGGCGAGGGTCGGGGCGGCGATCGTCGCCAGTTCGGCCTCCGGCACCGGCTGCACCGCTTCGAGGTCGGCCAGCATCGTGGTGTCGTAGATCAGGGCCTCGGCGTTGCGGGCCATGCGGTTCAGCTTCCGTCCCCCCTGCTCCTCCAGCCACTGCTGCACGCCGTCCTCGTCGAGCCCGAAGGCCGCCAGGGCGAGCGAGCCGGCCATGTGGTGGCCCCAGCCCTCCACCGCGAAGTGGGCTTCGATCAGCACGAGCGCGGCCACCCGCTCGGGGTGGGCCAGCGCTGCGGCCAGCGCCACCGTGCCGCCGAAGCTGTTGCCGAGGAGGACGACCGGGTGGTCGATGCCAAGGGCGTCGAGCACGGCGACGAGGTCGTCGACCCCGTCGGCGACGGTGTAGCCCGTGGGTGGCCGCTCGGTCCGGCCATGGCCGCGGAGGTCGTAGAGCAGCACCTCGTGGGCCACGGCCACCGGGTTGGCCAGCGTGTAGTAGAGGCTCGACAGGTTGTCCATCACCATGCCGTGCAGCATCACCACGGTGACGGCCCCGGGCCGGTCCGAGCGCGTGCCGAGCCGCTGGACGTGGAAGCGCAGGCCGTTGGCCGTGACCTCAGCCATACGCCACCTCCTCGCCCGGCGGGGCCGCCGCGGTGTCGGCCCGCCCGAGGAAGGCGGTGAGGAAGGCGGACAGCTCGTCCTTGGCGTCGACCTGCACGGCGTGGCCGGCGTCGAAGGTCACCACCTCGGCGTCGGGCCGGACCCGGGCCGCCCGGCCCGACAGCCCCGCCGCCGGGCTGCGGGCCCCGAGGACCACGGCCAACGGCCGCGGGAGGGCGGCGAGGTCGTCGTCGCCGACCTCGGCCTCGTCGGCCAGCGACGACCGCATGGCCTCGGGTGCGTCGTCCCGGCCCTCCTCCCGGGCGGTGTCCCACCACCAGGCCCGCGCCCCGGGGCCGTCGGCCCGCACCGGCGGCTCGACCAGGGTGAGCGAAGCCAACCGGTCGGCGTGGGCGACGGCGTAGCGGATGGCGATGAGGGCGCCGAAGCTGTGGGCCACCAGATGGAATCGGGGCAGGTCGGCGGTCAGGGCGGCCAGGTCGAGGGACTGGGTGACCGAGCGGTGGTCGCCGTCGGCCGGCGCGTCGGTGCGGCCGTGGCCGCGGAGGTCGTAGAGCAGCACGGGCCTCGTCTTGGCCACCGCCGGCGCGCAGGTGAAGAACCACGACGCCATGGTCCCGGTGAAGAGGCCGTGGACCATCACGGCCGGGGGCGCGGTGGACTCACCGTCCCGCGGTCCGAGCCGCAGCACGTGGAAGCGCAGGTCGCCGACGGAGACGTGGGGCACGGTCAGGCCGCGGGGCCGGCCGCGGCCAGGGACGAGGCGACGAAGGTGACGAGCTCGCCCACGGTCATGGCGATGAGGTCGTCGAGCTCCATCGCGGCCAGCCAGGCCACGAAGTCGACCTCCTCGCCGTAGCGCTCGGTGAGCTTCTCGGCCAGCGTCACGAACTCGATGCTCTCGAGCTCGAGGTCGTCGTTGAACGAGGTGTCCATGCCGATCTCGAGGTCGAGGAGGTAGTCCTCGCCCACGATGTCGACGAGCATGGCCGACACGTCGGCCAGCACCGAGTCAGCGGTCATTGGTCCAGGCGACAACGAACTCCCCTTCGGTGGTGGTGATGGTGGTGGTGTCGATCCAGCGGGTCCCCACCCGGTGGCGGGTGCCGTCGATGCGGTCGATCTCGAACCGGGTCGGCCGGCCCTCGAGGCCCGTCCCTTCGGCCTTGGCCGCGGCCTCCTTCACCGCCCAGCATCGCGTGAGCACGAGGTCGTGGTCGCCCGGCTCGCCCTGCACCAGCCGGCGCTCCTGCTCGGTGAGGGTGAAGGCGGCGAAGTGCGGTGCCCGCGGCTCGACCCGCTCCACGTCGATGCCCACCGCGGGCCCGCCCGGACGGCCCACCATGGCCACGGCCAGCCAGTCGGTGTGGGCGAGAGAGATCGACCGGTCGCTCGCCGCCTCCGGTCGCGTGACGACGGGACGACCGCGCCCGTCGTGCCCGATGCCCACCTCCACCGGGAAAGTGCCCTCGGGCAGCACGGCCCGGACAGCCTCCTTGGCCGCGATGCGCCCGAGCAGCCAGTGTCGCTGCTCGCGTGGGTTGCGCGCCTCGTAGGCGGCCCGCTCGACCGCGTCGGTGTAGCGACGGGCCATGAGCTCGCGCGAGGCGCTCGACCGCCACCGCTCCCGCACCAGCACCCACGGCCCGTGCACCTCGGCCAGCGAGGCGCGCTCGGGGAAGCGCAGCAGCGGCCACACCACCTCGTCGCTGTCGAACCGCTTGTCGGTCCAGCCCCGGATGCGGCACCAGACGGCACCATCGGCGTCGAGCAGCTCCATCGAGGCGGTGACGGCGTCGTCGGTGTGCTCGTCGATCCACACGGTGCACGGCACCGGCTCCCCGGCCGCCGGCGCGGGCCCGAACCACTCGATCGCGGTCACGGCCATCGGCAGGGCGAGCCGGTCGAGCTCCTCGCGCTGCATCACCCAGTACCCCATGAGCTGCCCGGCGTTGTCGAGCAGCGCGCCGGGCGTGTCCGGGCTCACGATCACGCCCCGGATGCCGTCGTCGGCCACGGGGCCGAGCTCGGCGATGCCCTGGTACGCCGGCCCGTGGAACATCCAACGCTCGGCGTAGAGGTCGACCGCGGGCACATCGGAATCGCGCTCGTTGGCGAGACCGCGTTCGGATGCGGGCGGCGCCGCCGGGAAGGCAGGGGCGAAGTGCACGGTGCCCCGGGCGTAGCCGTCGAGGACGACGCGGACGTCCACGGTGCCCCGGCCGGCGTCGTGGCGGGTGGCCCGCACGGCGAGCGTGGTCGGTGGTGCGGCACCGATCCACCGCAGCGCCCGCACGTCGGACACGCCGACGGGGACCAGGTCGTGGACGAGCGCCCCGGCCTGCTCGACCAGCACGCCGAGCGTGGCCGTCATGGGGAGGACGGGGAACCGGTCGGCGTCGTCGGGCCAGCCGTCGGGCTGCCGGTAGAAGCAATGGTCGATCAGCCACGGCATGGCGGTCAACGACACCTCGATCTCGCCTCGGTGCTCGCTCGGCGGGGTGGGCGGGGCCGGCGGCGGCAGGGGCGAGGAAGCGGGCGCGGCCCGGTCGCCGAGCACGGCCAGCACGGCCTCGCCGGCGTCGCGGGTCTCGGCCAGGACGGCGCCGAGCTCCGCCAGCACCGGATCGGCGCTGGCCCGGAGGTCGGCCAGGCGCGGGTCCGGGCCGGCCGCACCGGCGGGGACGGGCCCGGGCTGGTGCGACAGCTCGAGCCCGGCCAAGGACACGAGCGGCGCCCCGAAGCCGAGCGGGCGGCCCCGTCCCGGCCGGTGGGCCAACCGGTCGAAGCGGACGCCGTCCTGCCCCTCGGCCCACACCGCGGCGGCGACCCGGCGCAACTGGGCGAGGCCGGGACGCTTCGGCGTGGTCGCGGGGATGGCGAGGAGCGGATCGCCGGCGAAGGTGTCGTCGCAGAAGGCGACCAGGCTCCCCACGCCGGCCTGGATCACGGCCTGCACCCCCGCGTCGCGGAGACGTTCGAGCAGCACGCGGAACCGGACCGGCTCGAGCAGGTGGCGGACCGTGAGCTCGCGCACCCCGTCGGGGTCGGTGGGGTACGGGGCCGCGGTGGTGGCCGACCACAGCGGCACCGTCGGGGCCTGGAGGGGCATGCGGTCGACGTGGTGGTGGAACTGATCGAGGTACGGGCCGAGCATGGGCGTGTGGAAGCCGGACTCGAAGGTGAGCTCCTGGCCCAGCACCTTGGCGTCGCGGGCCCGGGCCAGGACGGCGCGCACGGCCTCGCCGTCACCGCAGACGATCGACTGGTGCGGGCAGTTGTCGTGGGACACGACCACGCCGGGCTCGTCGGCGATGAGCGCGGCGGCCTGCTCGGCCGAGCACCCCATCGCCGCGAACGCCACCCCCGGCACCCGGAGGTCCTCGGGGTGGATGCCGTCGACGAACACCTCCACGTCGGCCGGCGGGATCAGCTCGCTCGCCACCATCGCCGTCCACTCGCCGATGCTGTGGCCGAACACGAGATCCGGCGTGATGCCCACCTCCCCCAACGCCCGGAACAGCAGGCGGCCGACGTCGACGATGGCTCGCCCCTTGGCCCCGAGGTGCTCGTCCGCCCGCGCCAGGTCCGGCGAAGGCCAGCCGAACCAGGCCGCCACGTCGTCGACCCGCGGATCGAAGACGGGCTCCACCCCGGGGAAGGCCACGGCCAGGGCTCCCCCGCCGGCCCCGAGGCGGGGGGCGGGCGAGAACCACAGGTCGCTGCGCCCGTGCCAGCGCTTCCCCTGGGCGACCACCCGACGAGCCAAGGCCAGTCGCTTGGCGTCGGGCGCCACGAGCGCGAGGCGGACGGCCCCGTCGGGCGCCGGTGCGGCGCCGATGCCGGCGAGGAGGGCGGCGTCGGGCGCGTCGAGCTGGGCGGCGAGATCGGCCACGGTGGGGGCGGCGAGGAGGAGGATCGGCTCGGCCGCCGGGTCGAGCCGGGAGGCGACCGGGGGCAGCGGGTCGACGGCACGGGCCCCGCGCCCGGTGGCATCGAGCACCACGTGGGCGTTGATCCCGCCGAAGCCGAAGGCGTCGACCGCAGCCCGCCGCGTGCCCCCGGCCGGGGTGTCCCACGGCTCGGCCGTCTCGACGAGCCGGAAACGGGTGCCGGCCAGGGCCGGGGTGGGGTCCTCGGCGTGGAGGGTGGGCGGGAGCACCCCGTGGTGCACGGCCATCGCCGCCTTGATCAGGCCGGCCACACCGGCCGCCGGCATGGCGTGCCCGATCATCGACTTCACCGAACCCAGTCCGGCCCGCTCGGCCCCCTCCGCCGGGCCGAAGAAGGCGGAGAGGGTGGCCAGCTCGGCGTCGTCACCCGCCCGCGTGGCCGTGCCGTGGGCCTCGACCAGCCCGATCGAGGCGGGTGCCACCGAGGGGTCGTCGATGTCGGCCCAGGCCCGCTGGAGGGCCAGCACCTGCCCGGCGACCTTGGGCTTCATGAGGGACGCGTCCCGCCCGTCGCTGGCCACACCGACCCCGCGGATCGAGGCGTAGACGCGGTCGCCGTCGCGCTCGGCGTCGTCGAGACGCTTCAGCACCACGATGCCCGACCCCTCCCCGATGAGCAGCCCGTCGGCCTCCCGGTGGAAGGGGCGGATCTGTTGGCGGCGGCTCAGGGCCCCGAGCTGGGTGAAGACGCTCCACAGCGTGACGTCGTGGCAGTGGTGGGTGCCGCCGGCCAGGACCACGTCGCACCGGCCCGACCGCAGCTCCCGCACGGCCTGGTCGACGGCGAGGAGCGACGAGGCGCAGGCGCCGTCGACGGTGTAGGCCGGGCCGCCCAGGTCGAGCCGGTTGGCCAGCCGGCGGGCCGCCAGGTTGGGCACCAGGCCGATCGACGCCTCCGGCCGGGCCGGCCCGAGCCGGTCCTGGATGGCCCGGCGCACGGCGTCGACGGCGTCGGCGTCGAGCCCGGGCACGACGTCGCGCAGGACGGCCGCCACCTGGTTGGCCGTGCGGACCCGTTGGTCGATGCGGGCCAGGCCCGGGGTGAGGTACCCGCCGCGGCCGAGCACGACCCCGACCCGCTGGCGGTCCCCGAGGGCGCGGTCGGCCCCGCCGGCGTCCTCCAGCGCGGCCGCGGCCAGCTGCAGGCACACGAGCTGGTCGGGCTCGGCGTCGTCGACGGCCACCGGCATGATGCCGAAGGCCTCGGCGTCGAAGGCCACGGCGCCGACGAAGCCACCCCGGCGGCAGGCGAAGCGGTCCGGTCCGGGCGGTTCCTCCGGCGCGGCGCCGAACACGGTCGGGTCCCAGCGGTCGGGCGGGACCTCGGTGATGGCATCGTGCCCAGCGACGATGTTGGCCCAGTAGGCGTCGAGGTCGGCGGCCCCCGGGAACAGCGCGGCCATCCCCACGATGGCGATGGGGACACTCATGACCAGCTGCGCATGAACACGACCTGGGGCGCCGGCGCCCCCGCGGCCAGCTCGCCGAGGAGCAGATCGACCGCCTCCCCGGGCGGCACGAGCCCGATCCCCCGCCGCTCGTAGGCCCGGGCCAGCTCGGGCGACACCATGCCGCCGCCGTCCCACGGGCCCCAGTCCACGCTGAGCACGCGGGGCGTCGCGCCGGTCGCCGACCGGGCCATGGCGTCGAGCGCGTCGTTGGCGGCGGCGTAGTCGACCTGGCCCCGGTTGCCGAACACCCCGGCCACGCTCCCGAAGAGGACGACGGTGGTGTCGGGCCCCACGGCACCGACGATCGTGCCGGCGCCGCACACCTTGGTGTCGAACACCCGGGCGAAGCTCTCGGGCTCCTTGTCCCGCAGCAGTTTGTCCTCCAGCACGCCGGCACCGTGGATCACCAGGTCGATGCGGCCGAGGCGGCGATGCACCCCGTCGAGCGCGGAGCGCAGGGCCACGGCGTCGCGCACGTCGGTGGCCACGTAGGAGGCGTCCACGCCGGCGGCGGCCAGCGCGGCCATCGTCGCCCGCATCTCGCGGTCGGCCAGCAGGCGCCGCACCTCGGCCTCGATCGCGGCCGGCGCCAGGCCGCCGCGGGCGGCGAGGGCGCGCCGCAGCGCCACGTCGTCGGTGGCGTCGACCGTGTCGGCGCCCTCGTCCCCGTCGGGCCATGGCGACCGCCCCATCAGCACGATGCGGCTCCCCGTGCGCTCGGCCAGGGCGACGGCCACGGTGGCGGTGATGCCGCGGGCGCCGCCGGTGAGCACCACCACCCCGTCGGGGCCGGGGAGGAGCGTGCGGTCCGTCGCCGCCGGGGCGGGCTCGGGACGGGGACGGTGCTGGACCCTCCCGGACGGACCGATGCCCACGACGACCGGCCCGTCGGCGAGGAGCTCGGCCACCACGACGTCGGCGATCGACGCGGCGTCGGCCTTGGGATCCACGTCGACCATCCGCACCCGCGCCTCGGGGAGCTCCTGGGCCAACGTCTTGAACAGGCCGGCCAGCCCGGCACCGGGCGGGAGGCGCAGGTCGGCCGGTCGCTCGGCCGCAGGGTCGGGCTCGCCCAGCCGGCCCCCGGTGCCGGTGACGGCGACGAGCCAGCGGGCCCCGCCGAGGGCGGCACGGCGCACCCGGGGGAAGACCTCGCGGGCGGTCACCCGGGAGGTGGGGGCGGCGGCACTCAGGTCGATGAGCCCGTCGGGGACGTCGTCGTGGTCGCCAGCCTCGGCACCGTCGGCCGGGGCGGGGAGGATGCGGACGGCGGCGTGGGCCCCCTCGAGCCGGGCGGCGAGGGCCACGGCGATGCCGGTGCCGTCGTCGACGATCTCGAAGCGGCGGCCGGCCAGCACGTCGACCGGGTCGAGCGTCGGCGCCGGCGCCGGTTCGAGCTCGACGACGAAGCGCAGCGTGCGGTCGGGCACGCCCGCCGACGACGCCGCCGGCGCCGACTCGCCCTGCTCGGGGTCAGGGCCGTCCGGGTCGAGGCCGTCCTGGTGGTCGCGGCGCTCCTGGTGGTCGGCGCCGTCCTGGTGGTCCACGATCCAGGCCACGATCCCGTCGACCGTCTTGATCTGGGCCAGCTCCTCCACGACGGCCTCGTCGATGGTGTCGCCGTCGGCGCCGGGGAGGCCGACCCGCTCGGCCAGCTCGCCGAGGATCTCGATCCGCTTGATGGAGTCGATGCTCAGGTCGGCCTCGAGGTCGAGGGCGGGGTCGAGCATGTCGAGGGGGTAGCCGGTGCGGTCGGCCACGATGGCCAGGACCGCGGTGCGCAGCTCGTCGGGGCCGAGGACCGCCCGGGCCTCCTTCTCGGTCGGCGGGACCGGCGCCGACGGGACGGCAGCCGCGGCCGTCGGGGCGGCGACCGGTGTCGCGACCTCGCGGACGTCGAGGACCGGCGCGCCCGGGACGGGCCCGCCGAGGTAGCGGAGCATGACCTCGCGCTGGGTGGCCACCAGCTCCCGCATGCCCCGCAGGTACTCCACCACCGCACCGTCGCGTTCGGGCGTGCGCAGGGCGGTGGCGCCGATCCCCTCGAGGCGCGGGGCCTCGTCCATGGGCCGCAGGCCTCCGGGCACCACCGCCCCGTCGCGGGTGCGGACCAGGTGGCCGTTGACGATCCACTGGGGGGCCGCCGGCACGGGCGTCCGAAGGTCGACGGGCACGGCGCGGTCCCGGTACAGCACCGTCGGGTCGACGTCGACACCGGCGACCGCCAGCTCGGCCACGGCGTGGACCAGCCGACGCAGGCCGTGCTCACCGCTGACGTCGGTGGCGATGGTGGTGTGGGGCCGGTCGCCGAGGATGCGGTCGACGAGCTGGCCGAGCACGCGGCCCGGCCCGCACTCCACGAACACCCGCACGCCGGCCTCGTACATGGCCTCGATCTGCTCGATCCAGCGGACCGGCTCGGCCACCTGGCGGGCCAGCGTCGCCCGCACCGCCTCGGCCGAGGGCTCGTACGGGGACGCCGTGGTGTTGCTCCAGACCTCCACCTCGGGCGGGGCGACGGCGAGGGCGTCGAGCCGCTGGCGCAGCGCGGTCCGGGCGGCGCCGACGACGGCGGAGTGGAAGGCACAGGCGACGGGCAACCGCTTGGCCGCCATCCCCGCTTCGCCCACCGCCGCCACGGCCCGGTCGATGGCCGGGGTCGGGCCGGAGATGACGGCCTGGTTGGGCGCGTTCCGGTTGGCCACCACCACGTCGGCCACCCCCGCGTCCGCCAGCACCGCGTCGACCTCGGCCGGCGGTGCCGCCACCGCCACCATCGTGCCGGGATCGTCGCCGGCCGCGGCGAGGATGGCCTCGCCCCGCAACCGGCTGAGCGGGAGCAGGTCGGCCCCCGGCAGGGCGCCGGCCACGGCCAGGGCGACCAGTTCGCCGTAGCTGTGCCCTGCCACCGCGTCGGGGTGGACCCCGAGGGCGCCGAGGAGCTCGGCCATGGCCATCCCGGCCATCCCCAGCACCGGTTGCGCCACCCGGGTGTCGGTGATGGCGTCGCGCTGGGCGGCCGCGGTGTCGCGGTCGAAGGCGGTGGGCGGGTACAGGAGTGGGAGCCACTCGGCCCCCGCCACCAGGTGGTGCCGCAACCACGGGAAGGCGACGAAGAGGTCGGCCAGCATGCCCGGCCGCTGGCTGCCCTGGCCCGGGAAGAGCAGGGCGAGGCGACCGCCCACCGCCTCGGGCTCGTCACCCGCCACCCACACCGCGCCCCGCTCCGGCGTGAACGATCCCGCCACCGCCAGCTTGGTGCGCAGGTCGGCGAGGTCGTCGGCCACCACGGCGACCTGCACCGGGCCGGACCCCTCGAGGGAGATGGCGGCGGCGACGTCGCGGAGGGCGGGGGTGGCCCCGTCGTGGTGGGCCCGGTCGAGCCAGTCGAGCACGGCGTCGATCCGCGCCGCGGCGTCGGCCCGGTCCTGCCCGCGGACGAGCACGACCTCGGCCGGCCAGGCGAGGAGCCCGGCCTCGGGCTCCGGGTCGTCGCGGTGGGCGGAGAGCACGGCGTGGAAGTTGGTGCCCCCGAAGCCGAAGGCGCTGACGCCCGCCACCCGTCGGTCCTCCACCCAGGGGACGGCGGCGGCGTCGATGCGGAAGGGACTCCGCTCGGGGTCGTACCCCGGGTTGGGGGTGCGGACGTGCAGCGTGGGCGGCCGCACGCCATGGTGGAGGGCGAACGCGGCCTTGATCACGCCGGCCAGCCCCGCCGCGCACTTCGTGTGCCCGATGTTGCTCTTGACCGAGCCGACCGTGGCCCGCCCCACCGGCGCGCCTGCGGCCGAGAACACCTCGGTGAGGGTGGCCAGCTCGGTGCGGTCCCCCACCACGGTGCCGGTGCCATGCGCCTCGACCAGCCCGACGGTGGCGGGATCGATCCCGGCCCGGGCGTAGGCCCGCTCGAGGGCCAGCTCCTGGCCTTCCTTCCGAGGGGCCGTCAGCCCGAGGTGGCGGCCGTCGGAGGAGCCGGCGATGCCCTCGATCACGGCGTAGATGCGGTCGCCGTCACGCTCGGCGTCGGCCCGGCGCTTGAGCACGATGCAGGCCACACCCTCGCCGAGGGCGATCCCGTCGGCGTCGGCGTCGAAGGTGCGGCACCGCCCCGAGGGCGACAGCGCGTGGACGGAAGCGAACAGGAGGTAGTCGTTGATGCCGTTGTGGAGATCGGCCCCGCCGCACAGCACCATGTCCGACGTCCCGAGGACCAGCTCCTTGCAGGCCAGGTCGAGGGCGGCGAGCGAAGCGGCGCAGGCGGCATCCACGGTGTAGTTGACCCCGCCGAGATCCAGGCGGTTGGCGATCCGGCCGGCGATGACGTTGGCCAGGAGGCCGGGGAAGGAGTCCTCGGTGAGGCGGGGCAGGAACTCGTCGATGGCCCCGTCGAGGTCGTGCCCGGTGAAGGTCGGGAGCATCGAGCGCAACCCGTAGGCGGCGGACAGGTCGGTGCCGGCCTCGGCCCCGAAGATCACCGAGGTGCGCGAGCGGTCGAACGTCCGCACGGCGTAGCCGGCGTCGTCGAGGGCCCGTCGGGCCACCTCGAGGGCCAGCAGCTGCACCGGTTCGATCGAGGCCAGCGAGCGGGGCGGGATGCCGTAGGCCAGCGCGTCGAAGGGGACGTCGGGGAGGAACCCGCCCCACTTCGACGGGGTGCGCTCCCCCGCCCGCTCCGTGAAGGCGTGCTCGTCGTAGTAGCGGTCGGCGTCCCAGCGGGCGGCCGGGACCTCGGTGACCGCGTCGACCCCGCCCACGATGTTGCTCCAAAAGGTGGCGAGATCCGGCGCCCCCGGGAACACCCCGGCCATGCCCACGATGGCCACGTCGACGGGCGCGGCCGGCGGCGTCACGGCAACGACGTCGTGGTCGGCCACCCAACGGGCGAGGTGGTCGGCCGCCCCGTCGGTGACCTCGCGGTGCAGTTCGGCCACCGTGGTGCGCTCGTGGCGGAGGGTGGCGACGTCGCCGATCATGTACATGCCGTCGCGCTGCTGCGTCGCCTCGTCGACCTCGACCAGGGCCTCGCCCTCGCGCACGACCCCCTTCGCCGCGATCCGCAACCGGCCGAGGTTGAGCTGCTCGAGGGTGGCCCACTGCTCCTGGGTGGTGGCCCCCGCGTCCTGCAGGCGCCGCCGCTCCGCCTCGAAGGCCCGCACGTAGGTGGAGTCGACGCAGCGGGTGGCGTGCCCGGGCGACGTCTCGAGCAGCACGGTCGAAGCGCAGGCCACGGCGGCGTCCTGGAAGGCCGGCACGATGGCGCCGCCGTCCACCGCCTCGGCGGTGAACAGGTAGGCCGTGCCCATCAGCACCGACACCTCGGCCCCGCGCTCGGCCAGCGGGGCGCCGATGGTGGCGACCATGGCCGCGCTGGCGGCGTCGTGCACCCCGCCGGCGAACACGATCTCGAGGCCGGCCAGCGAGCCCTTGCCGTCGGTCCCGCCGGCCGCGGCGAACCGCACCAGACGCTGGACCTGCAGGTCCCACAGGGCGAAGCTGTGGCGCGGCCCCACGTGGCCCCCGCACTCCCGGCCCTCGAACACCAGGCGCCGGGCCCCGTCACGGACGAAGCGGTCGAGGAGGCCGGGCGAGGGCACGTGGAGGTAGGTGGTGATGCCGGCCTCCTCCAGCGGGGCGGCCTGCGACGGGCGCCCACCGGCGATGAGGGCGCAGGGAGGGCGCACGTCGTGGACGACCTCGAGCTGCTCGGCCCGCAACTCGGGCGGCACGAACCCGAGGATGCCGACCCCCCAGGGGAGGCCGGCCAGGCGGTCGGCCGCGTCCTCCAGCAGCGCCCGCACCTCCGGCCCTCGGAGGAGGGCGAGCGCCAGGAAGGGCAGGCCCCCGGCGCCGGCCACCGACGCCGCGAACGCGGCCCGGTCGCTCACCCGGGTCATGGGGCCCTGCAGGACGCGCGCCGGACGGCCGTGCCCGGCGGCGCGCCGGGGGTGGTCGCGCAGGGCCCGCTGCACCGCCTGCACGACGCCGCCCACGGTGACGTGGTGGGCGGCGAGGTCGGCGGCCAGCGCCGCGTCCTGCCCGACGGGCACGAGGACGGTGTGCAGATCGGTGCCGCCGACCGGCCCGATGGTGGGGAGGTCGGGTCGGGTGAACACGCGCCAGCCGTCGACCACCGCGGTCTCGGACCCGTCCATCGCCGTCAGCGCCGCCGCCAGCGGCGCCGGGGTCCGGGCCTCGCGGGTCAGGCCGAGCTGCGAGTCGAGCACGACGCCGGCCGCGCCCCCCACCAGCGCGGCGGGGGCGGTGGCCGTGCCGATGCCGCCCTGGAGGACGAGGGGCACCGTCCGCTGGCGAACGGCCAGCTCCCGGACAGCTTGTTGCAGCAGGACGAACGCCCCGGTCGATCCCACGCGGCCGCCGGTCTCGGCCCCCCGCAGCACCACGGCGGCGAGGGGGCGACCTTCGATCACACCGGTGGCGGTGGCATCGAGGACGGCGCGGAGCTCCTCGATCGACACCACCTCGGCGACCACGGCGCCGGCCCGCTCGACCCAGGGGCGGACGGCGGGATGGACGGCGGGGAGGAGATCGGGGCAGGGCACCACCACGAGGTCGACGGCGTCGGTCGCCGGCAGGCGGTCGGGCGGCGCGACCCGATGGTCGACGGCCACCCCGAGGGGGCCGTCGGCTCGCGCCGAGACGGCGGCGACGACCGCGGACGACCCCGGGTCCCGGCCGAGGTCGAGGATGGGCAGCGCGCCGGCCCGGGCGGCGGCGACGGCGATCGGCACCGAGGGCACGCCGAACGGCGTGCGCACCCAGACCTCCCGGCCGGTCATGCCTCGATCCATGTTGCCCCCGGGAATCGGTGAACGTTGCTGCCCGCCGGGCGGGATCGTACTCGCTGAAAGCGGAACGCGGGTCAGGTTCGAGGGACCCTGCACGGGGTCGGGTGAGGGAGTACCGTTCGGCCACCCGGCCGAGCGACGATCGCAGGAGGACCCCATGGACGAGACCACCGAGCAGGAGGCGCTCACCTTCACCAGCGCCGTCGCCCAGCTCGACGCCGCCGGCTACGACTCCCAGGGGTTCTCCATCGAGGACGGCTTCATCCTGTGCCTCGAGTGCGACACCCTCTCCGAGGCCGGCGCCGTGCGCATCGACGCCATGCTCACCTTCGGCCAGGAGGACGGTGGCATCGGCCACGTCTTCGCCATGGCCTGCCCCTCGTGCGAGGTCAAGGGCCTCCTGTTCGCCGGCACCGACACGATCGAGGCCGACGAGATCGACCCGTCCATCACCCGCATCGTCAACCAGCTCGTCGAGCGCATCCACCACGAGCAGGGCTGACCCTACGGGGCGGCGGGCACCGCCGTGCCGGGGGGCGCGGTGGCCAGGGGCGGCGTGGCGGGAGGCTCCGGCGCGGGGGCCTCGGTGAAGTCCCAGTGCTCGACCAGGCGGTCGCCGCGCACGCGGAACAGGTCGGCCAGCAGGGCCCCCGACGGCGCCAGCCGGTTGAGGACCAGCACCAGGTCGCCGTCGGCGAGGAGCAGCTCCTCGGTTCGATTGGCGCCGTGCGAGGGCTGGACGCCCACGAGGGCGGCGAGCTGCTCCACCCCGGTGCGGCCCGGGGCCACCGCCGGGTTGTGCTGCACGTAGGCGGCGTCGACCAGCTCGGCCACGGCGGCCACCTCCCCGTCGTCGAGCACGCGCCGGTAGAACTGGCGCACGAGCGCGGCGTTGGCGGCCAGCTCCTCTCGGGTCCGATCGGTGGTCGGCACCGCGCCGGTGCCGGGCCCCGCCCCACCGGCCGGTTGGGTGCTCACCAGTTCCAGCGCGCCCTTCCCGGGCGCCACCACGGTGAGCCGATCGCGCCCGGTCGGGTCCCGCCAGAGCACGGCCGACGCCGGCAGGTCGGCGAGGACGGCGAGCACGCTCCCGTTCCCGGCCACTCGCGCCCGCATGTCCGCCCGGAGGGAGGCCCGGGCGTCGGCCTGGCCGGCCTCGCCCCCGTCAGAGCGCCGGACGGTGGTGGCCGGACCTCCGTCGGGCGACGACGCGCCGCACGCCGCGGCGGGCACCACGAGCAGGACGAGCGCCAGGGCGGTCGTTCGTCGGCGCCTCCGGCTCATGGGTCCTTCGGCAGGCCGAGCAGGCGTTCGGCGACGATGTTGCGCTGGATGTCGGACGTGCCCCCGGCGATGGACAGCGCCCGATTGCCGAGGAACCCGTTGACCCAGAGTGCCGCCTCGCCGTCGACGGCGGCGGCGTCGGGCCCGAGCACGTCGAGGGCGACCTCCTGCACCGCCTGCTCGTGCTCCACGCCGAGCAGCTTACGGACGCTGGCCGTGGCCCCGGGCGCCACCCCGGCCAGGGCGAGGAGGGTGGCCCGCAACCCGAGCGCCGCCACCGCGTGCCCCTCGGCCACCTGCCGTCCGATCTCGCTCCCGCCGACGCCGCTGTCCTCGCGGCCCCGCCGGGACCACAGGTCGACGAGGCTCTCCAGGCGGGGCCCGAAGCTCGACCCCGACCCCATCGACACCCGCTCGTTGCCGAGGGTGGTGCGGGCCGCCTCCCACCCCTCGTCGACCGCACCGATCACGGCGTCGTCGGGCACGAACACGGCGTCGAAGAACACCTCGTTGAAGAGGGCCGCACCGGTGAGCTCCCGGAGCGGCCGGCACTCGATGCCGGGCGACGCCATGTCGACGACGAAGGCGGTGATGCCCTCGTGCTTGGGCTTGTCCGGGCTGGTGCGGGCCAGGCACAGCCCCCACTGGGCCAGGTGGGCCATCGTCGTCCACACCTTCTGGCCGGTGAGCGACCAGCCGCCCGCCACCCGCTCGGCCCGCATCTGCAGCGACGCCAGGTCGGAGCCGGCGCCGGGCTCGCTGAAGAGCTGGCACCAAAGCAGCTCGCCCCGCAACGTGGGCCGGACCCACCGCTCCTGCTGGGCCATGGTGCCGTGGTTGATGATGGTCGGGAGCACCCACGCCGCGACCTGCAGGTGGGGGCGGCGCAGCCGGGCCGCCTCGAACTCCTCGTCGATCACCAGCTGCTCGACGGGCGAGGCCTCCCGGCCCCACGGCCGGGGCCAGTTGGGCACGAGGTAGCCGTGGTCGGCGACGTGGCGGTTCCACTCCGCCTTGGGTCGGGCCTGGGTCTCTGCGATGAAGGCCCGCACCTCGGCCCGGATGGGCTCGGCCTCGGGCGGCAGCGCGGCCCGGAGCGACCGGCGCACCCCGGCCGCGCTCAACTCGGCCAGCGCGGCGGCCCACCCCGCTCCCCGCCCGAGGAGCTGGCGGTCGGCCAGCGCCCGCTTGGCGTGGACGTGGGCGTCGTGCTCCCACGTGTAGCCGATGCCGCCCAGCACCTGGATGCAGTCCTTGGCCACCTCCAGGGCGGCGTCGGGGACGATGGCGCCGACGGCGGCGGCGGTGAAGGCCAGGGCCGTGGCGTCACCCTCGTCGGCGGCACGGGCCGCGTCCCACACGAGCCCCCGCGCCTGCTCGAGCCGCAGCGCCATCTCGGCGCAGCGGTGCTTCACGGCCTGGAACTGGCCGATGGGCCGACCGAACTGCTCGCGGACGGCGGCGTACTCGGCCGCGGTGGCGACGCACCAGGCCATGCTGCCCACGGCCTCGGCCCCGAGGAGGATCTGGGCCAGCGCTCCCACCCGGTCGGCGTCGGTGGCCGGGACCACCTCCACCACCGCCGCGCCGGACAGCTCGAGCCGGCCCACCGGTCGGGTGGCGTCGGTCGAGGGCAGGGACCGGAGGTCGACGCCCGGGGCGCCGCGGTCGACGACGGCCCAGCGCACCGACGACGGTTCCCCCTCGGGCGCGTAGGGCACGAGCACGCGGTCGGCCAGGCCGCCGCCGAGCACGGGCTGGTGCCCACCGTCGAGCACCGTGGCGCCGTCGGCGGTTCGGCCGGTGACCGACGGGCGGGCCCCGGCGGCGAGGAGCCCGACCCCGCCCACACCGTCGACCGGGCGGCCGAGCACGGTCGCGACCAGCGCGGTGGGAAGGAACGGGCCGGGGGTGGCCGCCCGCCCCAGCTCCTCGAGCACGACGGCCAGCTCCAGCAGGCCGAAGCCCTCGCCCCCGGTCGCCTCGGGCACGGCGAGGCCCAGCCACCCCGTGGCCTCCAGCCCGGGCCAGCAGGCCGGCAGCGCTGGCTCCTCGAGGTCGAGCAGGGCCCGGGTCGCGGCCGGATCGACGTGGGCCTCGACCCATCGCCGGGCCGTGGCGTGCAGCTCGCGGTGCTCGTCGGTGATGCCGATGGTGCCGAGGTCGGTCACGCGCTCCCCCTCCGTCGGTGGCCCGAGGCGGCCGACCTGTACCTGACAATCGTGTCATACAATGCCGGACCGGAACGCAAGCCAAGGGGGTCGCCATGGGGGTACGGGTCATCGATGCCGACGCCCACGTCAACGAGGACGCGTTGGGCTGGACCGAGCTGGAGGACCGCCACCCGGGCTGGTTGTCGGCCGGCCGGTCCGGCGACCGGTGGGTGGCGTCGATCGGCGGGAAGCTGTACCCGGTGCAGGAAGGGCCGGGCTGCGGCGTGGCCATCGACGCCTCGACCTCCCCGGCCTGCGCCGCCGGCGCCGCCGACCTCGACCAGCGGCTGGCCGACATGGACGCCGAGGGGATCGACGTGCAGGTCCTCTTCGGTGGCCTCGCCATCGGCCTACCCACCTTCGACGACCACGGTTTCGCCCTCGACTTCGCCCGCTCCTACAACGACTGGCTGCTGGCCAAGATCTGCGCCCACGCCCCCGAACGCCTGAAGGGCGTGGCCGTGGTCCCCGTCCAAGCCGTCGACCTCGCCGTCGAGGAGCTCCGGCGCGCCGCCGGCCTCGGCGCCGTGGCCGTCACGATCCCCCCGGTGCTCGACGAGTCGCGCAACCTCGACGATCCATCCCTCCTCCCCTTCTTCGAAGCGGCCGAGAGCGAGGACCTCGCCGTGTGCATCCACTCGGCGCCGGGGATGAACGTGCCGCTGCCGGCGGCCGGCCGGTTCGCCAACTACGCCCAGGTCCACTGCCTGTCGTTCCCGGCCGACCAGATGACCGCCCTCACCGCCCTCGCCCTCGGCGGTGTGCTCGACCGGTTTCCCCGTCTGCGCGTCGGATTCATGGAGAGCGGCATCGGCTGGGTCCCCTACTTCGTCCACCGGCTGCACGAGCACGTCGAGAAGCTGCCGCACCTGCTGCCCGGCATCAGCGATCCCCGCGACCTGCTGGCCCGGGGGCAGTGCTTCTTCTCGTTCGAGGCCGAGGAGCCCCTCCTCGGCACCTGCGTCGACGAGCTCGGTGCCGGCCCCTGGGTCTACGCCAGCGACTACCCCCATTGGGACTCCGACTTCCCGGGCACGGTCGAGGAGTGCCGCGACAAGTGCGCGGCGGCCGACCTCACGGCCGACGACACCGCCGCCGTCCTCGGTGGCAACGCCGCCCGCCTCTACGGCCTGGGGTGAGAGGATCCCCCCATGCCGATCGACTACGACGAGTTCGGGCTGTTCCACGAGAACGCGGCCGAGGCGGGCCTGCCTTACGACCCGGCCGCCCCACCCACCGTGCGCCGCCACCGGGTGGTGGGCCCGAGCGGGTACGGCATCAGTGCGCTGGTGTGGGGCGAGGGCCCACCCGAGCTGGTGTTCCTCCACGGCGGGGCCCAGAACGCCCACACCTGGGACACCGTCGCGCTGGCCCTCGATCGGCCGCTCGTCGCCATCGACCTCCCCGGACACGGCCACAGCGACTGGCGTGAAGGGCGTGACTACCGTCCGCAGGCCGTCATCGACGACGTGGCCCACACCATCCGGACGCTGGCGCCCGAGGCCCACACCATCGTGGGCATGTCGCTCGGTGGCCTGACCGCCGTCGGCACGCTGGCCGCCCACCCGGACCTCGTCGAGCGCATCGCCGTCGTCGACGTCACGCCGGGCGTCAACGGCGACAAGGCCGCCGACATCGCCGCCTTCATCAGCGGGCCGGAGGTGTTCGATTCGTTCGAGGCCATCCTCGAGCGCACCGTCCTGTTCAACCCCACCCGGTCGGAGGCGTCGCTGCGCCGCGGCATCCTGCACAACGCCCGCGAGCAGGACGACGGCACCTGGGTGTGGCGCTACGACCTGGTCATGCCCGAGCGGGTAGAGCAGATCGACGTGCGCTTCGCCGACCTCTGGGAGGCCTTCGAGGCCCTCGGCCACCCGATGCTGTTCCTCAAGGGCGCCCGGTCACCCGTGGTCGACGACGACGACCTGGCCGAATTGCGGCGCCGCAAGCCCGACGTGGAGATCGTGGTGGTGGAGGACGCCGGCCACTCGATCCAGGGCGACCAACCACTCGAGCTGGCCCGTCTCCTCGCCGCCTTCATCGGCGGTTGAACTCAGCCGGCGCCGTCCTCGGTGCCGAACTCCTTGCCCTCCACCGGCTGGGGCGAGGTGGGCGCGGGGCCCGTGTCCCCCGGGATCGACAGCGGCACGTTGATCCCGCCGTTGGTCTCACCCAGCGGGCTGGTGCCGCTCGTGACCCCGCCGGCGCCGCCGACGCTCATGTCGATGCCGGCCCGGCAGGTCTGCAGCCCCAGCGACAGGGCGAGGTCGGCGGCCTTCTTCGTGGCGTCGGAGAACAGCTCGAGGCCGGTGCCGGTGCTGTCGGCCGCGCCGCCCGGCCCGGCCTGGAGCTCCGTGGCATAGGTGTCGATGGCCCGCACCCGGTCGTCGAGGGCGGCGAGGTAGCTCCGCACGTCGTCGCGCCGCTCGACCGGCCGCTCCAGGTCGCGCAGCTGGTTGACCTCCTTGCGGGACAGCTCGGCGCTGCGCTTGAGCGAGTCGACCAGCGTGGGGGTGGTGAGCACCGGCCGCGTCTCCTCCGCCTCCTTCTGCACCTCGCGGCAGATGTCGTCGGCCGACCGCACCCACGTGGGCAGCGGTGGCCCGCCGGGCCCGCCGCAGGCCGAGGCCGCCAGCAGGCCGAGCAGGGCCGCGACGAGGGCGCGGCGGTGGGAGGGCTCGGGCCGGGGCATGGCGGGCGAGGCTACCCGCCGATGGTGGTGCCGGGACCGTCGGCCAGGATGCGGTACTCCCGGTAGCGCTCGGCCACGGGGCCGGCCCACGCTGCGTCGGGCTCGACGCGGTGGTCGATCTTGGCCCACCGGCCGGCATCGTTGGCGTCGATCTCCAGCCCGGCGGTGGCCCGGGCGAGGTACGCGGCACCCAGCGCCGCCCCTTCGGGCACGGCGACGACGTCGGCCGGCAGGCCCGTGCCGTCGACCAGCCCCTGCACCCACTCGGGCACGTGGGCGCCGCCGCCGGTGACCACGAGCCGCTTGGCGTCCACCCCGGCGAGATCGATGTGGTGCTTGAGCACGAACCCGCTGGCCTCGTAGGCGGCTCGGCGGACGGCGGCCGGGCCCATGGTCCGGTCGAGGAAGTGCAGCGCGGCCCGGCGGTCGGGGTCGTGCAGCGGCGTGCGCTCGCCCCGGATGTACGGCTCCCAGATCGGGACCCGGCCGGGGACGAGCTCGTCCTCCTCAGCGGGCGGCACCAGCGCGGTGGCCCACCCGAGGAAGAGTCCACCGGCGTTGCTGGCGCCGCCGATCAGGGTCTTGCCCGGCACGGTGTGGGGCACCGTCCAGAGGCCCGGCACCTCTCGCCACTCCGGCACCACCATCCAGATCACCAGCGTGGTGCCGCAGATCACCAGCACGTCACCGTCGTGGACCGCGCCCGACACCAGCTGCTCGCCGAAGGCGTCGATGGTGCCGCCGCCCACCGGGATGCCGGCCTTGCCGGTGGCGGGCGTGGTGGTGCCGACCGGGTCGGTGCCGGCGACGATGGCCGGGAGCTGGTCGACCGACGCGCCGGCCTCGGATGCCACGTCGGCATCCCAGCCGGTGAAGTCGAACAGCGGCAGCGTGGTCATGGCCGTGACGGTGTCGATGCCGCCCACGCCGGTGAGGGTGTGGTTGGCCACGGCCTGGGCCGGCCAGTAGCCGTGGGCCTCGGGCGCCTCCGCCGCGCACCAGGCCAGGAAGTTGACGAACTCACCGCTCTCGCTCGGGTTCTTGCCGGTGACCGTGCCGCCCCGACGGTCGCCGTAGAGGAGGCCGGGGGTGCAGGCCTTGCCCTTGGCGTCGACGGCGCAGAGCGAGGGCACCATGGCGGCGACGTTGACGCCCTTGACGTCGTGGCCCTCCTGCACGCGGGCGAAGGCCTTCAACACGTTGGCCCGCCACGCCTGGTCCGGTTCGTGAGTGAACTCCTCGGGTGCGTCGGCGTGGACCTCGTGAGGGATCCGCGCCCGGGCCACCACGTTGCCGTCGGCGTCGGCGGCCACCGCCTTCACCGATGTCGTCCCGATGTCGATGCCGACCGTGACTTCAGCCATGGCGCATGATACGGGCGCGGTGTCCTCCGCTGCCCAGACGGCCCGGGCGGCGACGCCGGAGCGCGGTACCGTGGGGCCATGGGTTCGGTGCGGCGACGGCAGTGGCCGAGGGCGGTGGGCGCCGCCACGCTCCTGCTCGCCAGTTCGGGCGTCGCGGTGGTGCTGGCTCCGCCGGCCCGCGCCGCCACCATCACCGTCACCACCGCCGCTGACGTGGTCGACGGCGGCGACGGGCTGGTGAGCCTGCGCGAGGCGTTCGATCAGGCCAACGCCGATGCCGGCGACGACACCATCGTGCTCGCCGCCGGCCAGACCTACTCCGTGGCCCTCGGCTGCGGGAGCACCGCCACCGAGACCGCCAACGCCTCCGGCAGCTTCGACCACACCGACGCGACCGGTGGGCTCACCATCGACGGCCACGGCGCCACCATCGCCGGGTGCGCCGCCCCCGCCACCCTGGTCGACGCCCTGATCACCGCCACCGGCCCGGCAATCCACCTCGATCAGGTCACGCTCCGCGATGCCCAGAAGGGCCTTGTGCTCCGGGGCGCGCCGGCCAACCGCAGCATCGCCCTCGCCGGTTCCACCATCACCGCCACCGGCGGCGCCCCGGCGCCGGGAGCGGCGATCGACGTGTCCGACTTCGCCATCGGGCCTTCGACCCTCACCCTCACCAACGCGGCCATCGACGACAACGTCCGCGCCGGCCTCTCCGGCCTCGACCACGAGGTCGACGTCACCGCCACCGACAGCTCGATCAGCCGCAACAGCGGGGGCGCCTTGGGCGACGCCGCCGGCGACCTCACGGCCCTGCGCTCCCATTTCGACGGCAACGCCGGGGCCTTCTGGTCGGTCGGGCGGGTCTGGGGCACGGCCACGATCACCGACAGCACCGCCAACGGCAACACGGGCTTCGTCCTCGGCATCGTCGGCCCCGCCACCATCACCCGCAGCCACGTCGACGGGTCCCTGCCCGGGTCCCTGTCCCTCGGGACCTCGGTCGCGCTCGGGTTGGGGTGCGACGGGTTTCCGAAGACGATCACCGATTCGTCGTTCTCCAACGGCACGGCCTCCGGGACGGGCACCGCGGCCGGGCTCGTCTTCCAGTGCCAGTACCAGGGCACGACAGCACCGTCGACCGCCCTGTCGATCACCGGCTCGACGGTCAGCGGCAACGAGCGCGGGCTCGACGTCGAGTTCACCCACGCCTTCGACCTCACCGTGGCCGGCTCCCACATCGACGACAACCGTCAGGTCGGCCTCTGGTACCAGGGGTACGCCGCCGACGCCATCGGACGGCTGCACCTCGACCGATCGACCGTGGACCGCAACGGCGCCAGCGGCACCTGGGGAGGGATCCGCGCCTCGTCGACCATCCTCGACATCACCGACAGCTCGGTGAGCGACAACCACGGCGGGGCGGACTGCTACGGCCAGTGCGGCGCCGGGATCCGCGCCCTCAGCGGTGGGGTCAACCTGCTGCGCTCCACCGTGGCCGGCAACGTCCTCACCGGCGACACCGGCGCCGCCGGGGTGGGCTGCTTCGATGCCGCGTCCGCG
>JAKOVR010000116.1 GCA_029782025.1 Actinomycetes bacterium
CAGATCGGCAAGTCCTTCCGCAACGAGATCACGCCCGGCAACTTCGTCTTCCGCACCCGCGAGTTCGAGCAGATGGAGATGGAGTTCTTCGTGCCGCCGGCCGAAGCCCAGCAGTGGTACGAGTACTGGTGCGCCGAGCGACACCAGTGGTACGTCGACCTCGGCATCCCGACCGAGAAGCTGCGGCTGCGCCCCCACGACACCGACGAGCTCAGCCACTACTCGAGCGGCACCTCCGACGTGGAGTTCCTCTTCCCGTGGGGCTGGGGCGAACTCGAGGGCATCGCCAACCGGGGCGACTACGACCTCACGCAGCACGCCACCCACTCGGGGGAGCGGCTCGAGTACTACGACCAGGCCGCCAACGAGCGCTACACGCCCCACGTGATCGAGCCGGCGGCCGGAGCCACCCGCACGATGATGGCCTTCCTCCTCGCCGCCTACGACGAGGAGCTGGTGCGGGGCGAGGAGCGGATCGTGCTGCGCCTCCACCCCCGCATCGCGCCCTACAAGGTGGCGGTGCTCCCGCTGTCGAAGAAGGACACGCTCACGCCCGTGGCCGAGGAGGTCCTCGGCCTCCTGCAGCCGCACATGATGTGCGACTACGACGAGACCCAGGCCATCGGCCGGCGCTACCGCCGTCAGGACGAGCTCGGCACCCCCTACTGCGTCACCGTCGACTTCGACACGCTCGACGACCGGGCCGTGACCATCCGCGACCGCGACTCGATGAACCAGGAGCGGGTCCCCATCGATGCGCTGGTCGCCACGCTGAGCGAGCGGCTCCGGGGCTGAGCCGTGCCGGGGCGGTGGGGCGACGAGGTCGGGGGCGCCGGCGAGTGGCGCGACCTCAACCGCCGGGCCTGGAACGAGCGGGTCCCGATCCACACCGCGTCGGCGTTCTACGACGTCGAGGGGTTCCTGGCCGGACGGAGCTCGCTGCGTGACTTCGAACCGGCCGAGGTCGGCCCGGTCGACGGTGCGACCCTCCTCCACCTGCAGTGCCACTTCGGGCAGGACACCCTCTCCTGGGCCCGGCTCGGGGCCTCCGTGGTGGGGCTCGACTTCTCCGACACCGCCATCACCGCCGCCATCGACCTGGCGTCGAGGGCCGGGCTGGCCGACCGGGCCGAGTTCCTGTGCGCCGACGTCTACGACGCCGTCGCCGCCGTCGGCGGCCGACAGTTCGACGTCGTCTACACGGGGCTGGGCGCCCTGGTGTGGCTCCCCGACATCGTGCGCTGGGCCGGGGTGGTGGCCGACCTCGTCGCCCCCGGCGGCATCCTCTACGTGGCCGAGTTCCACCCGGTGGCCGACGTGTTCGACGACGACGACCTCCGCGCCAACTGGCCCTACTTCAACCCCGACGGCATGCGCTTCGACGACGACGGCACCTACACCGACGTCCCCGACGGCACCGTCACCGAACACAACGGCACCTGGAACTGGACCCACCCGATCGGCTCGGTCGTCAGCGCCGTGATCGACGCCGGCCTCACCGTCGAGCTCCTGCACGAGTTCGACTTCACCCTGTGGCCCCGCTGGCCGTTCCTGGAGCAGCGCGGCTTCACCTGGCACCTGCCCCCCGACCGTCCGAGCCTCCCGTTGATGTACTCCCTCCGGGCCCGCAAACCCGCCGCTTGACCCTCGCCTGACCATCGCCTGACCGTCGATCGCCGGTGCACCTTCTGGGCCCGGCGACATCGCCGGTGCAGTTCCTCGGTCTATGACCGCGTGATTGCACCGGCGATGTCGCCGGCACGGGTAAGTGCACCGGCGATGGGGCCGGATCCGGTCGAGTCGGTCAGGTGGCGGCGAGCATCCAGCGGCCCTTGCCGGCGCGCTTGGCGTCGTACATGGCCGCATCGGCGGCGGCGAGGAGGGCCTGCTCGCCCACCGCGCCGGACGGGTCGACGGCGATGCCGATGCTGATGCCGGGGGTGAGGGTGACGGCGCCGAGGTCGGCGGGGCGGTGGACGGCGGCGAGCAGGCGGTCGGCTACAGCGGTGGCCTCGGCCTCGGTGGCCACCCCGGGGCAGACGGCGGCGAACTCGTCGCCTCCGAGGCGGGCGAGCACGTCGCCGGGGCGCAGGCAGGTCCGGAGCCGATCGGCCACGGCCACGAGGAGGGCGTCGCCCGCGGCGTGGCCGTGGGCGTCGTTCACGGCCTTGAAGCCGTCGAGGTCGAGGTAGAGGACGGTGACGGGGACGCCACTGGCCGGGGCGGGCCCGCTCGGTGCCGGCCCGCCCGTCCCCAGCGAGGCGAGGCGGTCGAAGAAGGCGCGACGGTTGGCGAGGTGGGTGAGCGGGTCGGTGCTGGCGGCGAGCTCGAGCTGGGCCTGGTGGAAGCGCCGCTCCAGGGCCAACTCGATCAGCACGAGGGCCGGGGTCTTCACCGTGTAGCCCTGCGGGAACAGGGTCGGGTCGGCGTCGATCCAGAACGTGAGCAGGGCCGGCGTGCCCACCGGATCGGGCACCGAGAGCACCATCGTGGCCCGCACGCCGGCCCGTCGGGCCGCCTCGGCGATCTCGTCGGGCAGGTCGGGCAGGTCAGCCACGACGTGGTCGGTGCCGCCCAGCACCTTGGCCCACGGTGAGCGCGGGTCGTCGAGGTGGGGCGGCAGGCCCCGCAGCTCGGCCGGGAGCTGGTCGCCGATGTGGTGCCACTCGTCGCCATTGGGGTCGAGGAAGCTGAGGCCGATCCGGTAGCGCTGGGCCCGTTCCCGGTACCAGGTGAGGGCGTCCTCCACCACCGCACGGATCGGCTCGCCCCGGGTGAGGTCGAGATACCCGTTGGTGAGCACGTCGCGGTGGGCGGTGGGGCGCACGGTGATCACGGTGAGGGACCCGTCGCCGTCGCCGATGTGCGTCGCCGGGGCGAACGAGGCCGAGAGTTCGGCGCTCAGCCAGGAACCGTCGCGGTGGCGCAGCCGGTAGGTGCCGGGGACCTGGCGGTCGGGCTCGGCGCTGGCGATGGTCACGGCGTGGAAGGCGAACTGCACCTCGTCGGGGTGGAGGAACGGCACGATGTTCTCGCCGACGATGTCGGGCAGGTCGTAGCCCAGCATGCGGCACAGGGCGGGGTTGCCCCACCGGATGTGCAGATCGGGGCCGAGGAGCACCACCCCGTCCTTCATGGCCACCATCGCCGCGGCCAGCTCGGCGGCGGAAGGTGACGACCCGGGACCCAACACATCGGTCACGCCGAGAGTCTGCCCCACCCGGGCCGGGCCTCGCTGCGGGACCGCCCCCGCACGCCCACTAGGCTGCGGCGCGCTTCGCCCCGTCGCCCCACCGACCGGCGGGTACGGACCCGCCCCCGAGGAGACCCGATGACCTACGTCTACGACTTCGACCACGTGCATCCCCGCCCCCCGATGGAGCTCAAGGACCTCCTCGGCGGCAAGGGCGCCAACCTGGCCGAGATGACGTCCGTCCTCGGCCTGCCCGTCCCGCCCGGCTTCACCATCTCCACCGACGCCTGCCGGGGCTACCTCGCCGCCGGCGGGGCCTGGCCCGAGGGGCTCGACGCCGAGGTGGCCGAGCACCGGGCCCGCCTCGAGGCCACCATGGGCAAGACCATCGGCGACCCCACCGATCCGCTCCTCGTGTCGGTGCGCTCCGGCGCCAAGTTCTCGATGCCCGGCATGATGGACACCGTCCTCAACCTCGGGCTCAACGACGAGTCGGTGAAGGGCCTGGCCGCGCAGACGTCCGACGAGCGCTTCGCCAACGACTCCTACCGCCGCTTCATCCAGATGTACGGCAAGATCGTGCTCGACATCCCGGCCGAGAAGTTCGACCACGTCTTCGAGGCCAAGCGGGCCGAGTGCGGTGCGGCGTCCGACGCCGACATCCCCGCCTCGGTGCTGGGCGAGGTCATCGAGGCCTACAAGGGCATCGTGCTCGAGGCCACCGGGGCGCCGTTCCCGCAGGCCGCGGCCGACCAGCTCGCCGGCGCCATCGAGGCCGTGTTCCGTTCGTGGAACTCGCCCCGGGCCAAGGCCTACCGCCAGCGGGAGCGCATCCCGGACGATCTCGGCACGGCCGTCAACGTGCAGGCCATGGTGTTCGGCAACCGCGACAACAACTCGGGCACGGGCGTGGGCTTCACCCGCAACCCCGCCACCGGTGAGGCCGGCGCCTACGGCGACTTCCTCATCAACGCCCAGGGTGAGGACGTCGTGGCCGGCATCCGCAACACCCTGCCGCTCTCGGCCATCGCCGACACCATGCCGGCGGTCCACACCGAGCTGATGGGGATCTTCGAGCGCCTCGAGCTGCACTACCGCGACATGCTCGACACCGAGTTCACCATCGAGCAGGGCAAGCTCTGGATGCTCCAGACCCGCGTCGGCAAGCGCACCGGCGCGGCGGCGCTGCGGATCGCCGTGGCCCTCACCGAGGACCCCACGATCAACCTCAGCCACGAGGAGGCGGTGCAGCGGGTGTCGCCCGAGCACCTCGACCAGGTGCTGCACCCGCAGTTCCAGAAGACCGACGCCGCCGTCCTGGGCACCGGGCTCGCCGCCTCGCCCGGGGCCGGCGTGGGCAAGGCCTACTTCGACGCCGACCGCTGCGCCGACGCCGCCGACCGGGGTGAGCAGGTCGTCCTCGTGCGCCAGGAGACCTCTCCCGAGGACGTCCACGGCATGGTGGTGGCCGAGGCCATCCTCACGTCGCGCGGCGGCCTCGTGTCCCACGCCGCCGTGGTGGCCCGGGGTTGGGGCAAGCCGGCGGTGTGCGGGGCCGAGAGCCTCGACATCGGTGCCTCGTCGTTCACCACCGCCGACGGCACCGTCGTCAACGAGGGCGACGTGATCTCGATCGACGGCTCCACCGGCAAGGTGTACCTCGGCGCGGTGCCGCTGGCCGAGGGCTCCGTGCCCGACGAGTTCGAGGTGATCCTCGGCTGGGCCGACGTCATCCGGAAGGGCAAGCTCGGGGTGCGGGCCAACGCCGACACCGGCGAGGACGCCGCCCGGGCCCGGGCGTTCGGGGCCGAGGGCATCGGCCTGTGCCGCACCGAGCACATGTTCCTCGGTGATCGCCTGCCGGTGGTCCGCAAGATGATCCTGGCCAACACGCCCGACGCCGAGCACGAGGCTCTGGCCGAGCTGCGGGTGGTGCAGAAGGCCGACTTCGCCGACGTGCTGAAGGCCATGGACGGCCTGCCCGTCACCATCCGCCTGCTCGACCCGCCGCTCCACGAGTTCCTCCCGTCGGTGGAGGAGCTCCTCGTGGAGGAGGCCACCGGGAGGCTCGACACCGAGGGCATGGAGCTGCTGAAGGCCGCCCGCAAGTGGCAGGAGCAGAACCCGATGCTCGGCACCCGCGGGGTGCGGCTCGGCATCATCAAGGACGGCCTGTACCGCATGCAGGTGCGGGCGCTGATGGAGGCGGCCTGCGAACTGAAGAAGGCCGGGGGCAACCCGATCATCGAGATCATGATCCCGCTCGTCGTCACCTTCCCCGAGCTCGACCTGTGCCGCGGCTGGGTCCAGGACGAGGTGGCCACCGTGTGCGCCGAGCAGGGCGTCGACATCGACGTGATGATCGGCACCATGATCGAGACCCCCCGCGCCGCGGTGCGGGCCGACGAGATCGCCGAGGCCGCCGAGTTCTTCTCCTTCGGCACCAACGACCTCACCCAGATGACCTTCGGGTTCTCCCGCGACGATGTCGCCCCGATCCTCGAGGCCTACCTGGCCGAGGGCCTGCTGAAGGTCGACCCGTTCGAGTCGATCGATCAGCGGGGGGTGGGCGAGCTGGTGGAGATGGGCGTCGCCCGTGGGCTCTCCACCAACCCCAAGCTCAAGCTGGGCGTGTGCGGCGAGCACGGTGGCGACCCCGACTCGATCGCCTTCTTCTACAAGGTCGGCCTGCACTACGTGTCGTGCTCGCCCTTCCGGGTGCCGATCGCCCGCCTCGCCGCCGCCCTCTCCGTGCTCGACGTGGGCGGCCCGCACGCCTCGGCCTGACCGGGCCCGGCGGCGTGGCCGCCACTGATCAGATCTTGTCCGGGTCGAACCCGCAGTTGGCGATGGTCCATTCGGTGATGCGCTTCGACGCGGCGTCGGCCTCGGGGTTCTTGTTCGCCTGGGTGATGTCGGTGATGTCCTGGATGGCGTCCTTGAGGATCTTCCAGTCGGCCTTGATGGCGTCGGGCGCCGTCTCGTAGAGCGTGGCGAACAACGCCCGCACCTCGGCCAGGAACGCCCGCATGTCGGCCTCGGTCTTTGGCGACGCCTTGCCCATCTTCACGATCCCGGCCTTGAAGGTGGTGCACCAGGTCAGATACTCGTCGTTGGGCGGGGCCAGGGTGGTGGCCGTCTTGTCGGTGGTCGAGGTGCTCGACGAGGGGCGCCGCGTGGAGGACGTGCTGGTGCCGTTGCCGCGGGTGGAGGTGGTGCTGCCGGCCCGCCGGGTGGAGGCGGTGCCCCCCAGTCCGCTCGGGCCGGTGGTGCCCGTGGCGGCGTCGGCAGCGGCGGTGCCCGGGGTGGAGCCCCCACCGCCACCGCCGGAGCCGAGCTCGGAGGTGGTGGTCGTGGTGCCGGCGGCGCAGCCGGTCAGGAGGGCGGCGGCGAGGGCGGCCACGGCGAGGGGACGGGCAGGCGGCATCCCCCCATGGTGGCAGGTTGCAGGCCGGGCGGGTGGCAGGGGGCGGGCACGCTGCTACCTTCCGAGGGCACCATGGGCATCGTCGACGAGGACATCGAGCGCGTACGCAGCGAGGTCGACATGGTCGCCGTCGTGTCCGAGCACGTGCCGCTCAAGCGGGCCGGCCGGCGCTGGCAGGGGCTCTGCCCGTTCCACAGCGAGAAGTCGCCGTCGTTCTCGGTGAACGCCGAGGAGGGCCTGTACTACTGCTTCGGATGCGGGGCCAAGGGCGACGCCATCACCTTCGTCCGTGAGATCGAGCACCTCGACTTCGTCGGTGCGGTGGAGAAGCTGGCGTCGAAGGCCGGCCTCACCCTCCGCTACACCGACCGCAACGAGGGGGAGGGCCGCAAGCAGCGGGCCCGGCTCCTCGCCGCCCTCGAGCAGGCTGTCGACTTCTACCACCAACGCCTGCTGTCGGCCCCCGACGCGGCGAAGGCCCGCGGCTACCTCCGGTCGCGGGGCCTCACAGCCGACGAGGTGCGGCACTACAAGATCGGGTGGGCCCCTGACGCCTGGGACGAGCTGGCCAAGGCGCTCCGCCTCCCGCCCCAGGAGCTCGTCGACGCCGGGCTCGGGTTCCTGAACCGCAACGGCAAGGTCACCGACTTCTTCCGCGGGCGGGTGCTGTTCCCGATCTTCGATCCGCAGGGTGCGCCGCTGGGTTTCGGTGGCCGCATCCTGCCCGGGGCCGACGGGCCGAAGTACAAGAACTCGGCCGACAGTCGCGTCTACAACAAGTCCAAGGTGCTCTACGGCCTCAACTGGGCCAAGACCGCCATCGTCGAGGCCGACGAGGTGGTGGTGTGCGAGGGCTACACCGACGTGATCGGCTTCGCGGCCGCCGGCGTGCCCCGGGCCGTGGCCACCTGCGGTACCGCCCTGACCGACGAGCACGTGAAGCTGCTGCGGAGCTTCGCCCGCCGCGTGGTGCTGGCCTTCGACGCCGACTCGGCCGGGCAGAACGCGGCCGAGCGGTTCTACGCATGGGAGCGCACCCACGACCTCGACGTCGCCGTCGCCGCCCTTCCGGCCGGCGTCGACCCCGGCGACCTCAGCCGCGAGGACCCCGAGGCCTTGGCGGCCGCGGTCGCGGGCGCGGTGCCGTTCCTCCAGTTCCGCGTCAACCGGGTGCTCGAGAAGCTCCCGCTCGGGTCGGCCGAGCAACGGGCCCGGGCGGCCGAGGCGGCGGTGGCGGTGATCGCGGAGCACCCGAGCGACCTGGTGCGCGACCAGTACCTGCTCGACGTGGCCGCCCGCACCCGCCTCGACGTCGAACAGCTCCGCGCTCTCGCCCGCGACCCCAAGCGCCGGGCCGACGCGGCCCGGCCGTCCGGCGGCGGCCGGGACGACCGGCCGACCCGCCGGGTCCGCCCGCCGGCCGTGCGCACGGGCCCGGAGGCCGAGGCCCTGCGGGTGCTGGTCGCTCGGCCGGACGACATCGCCGGGTGGCTCCGCCCCGCCCTCTTCGCCGACGAGACGATCCGGGCCGCGGTCGAGGCCTTCGAGGCCTGCGGGTCGGTTCGTGACGCCGTCACCTGGGCCGACGAGGCCGACCCGGGCCTGGCCGAGGTCCTCCGCCAGGCGGCCGCCGCCGACAGCGACGCCGACGCCGCCGACGTGGTGGCTCGACTGGTGGAGGAGGCCGCCCGACGGGTGCTGCGCGAGACCGAAGCGGAGGCGCGTGTGGCCGAAGACCCCCTCGCCTACAACGATGTGATCGTGTGGTTGAAGCGGGAGCTCGAGCGTCTGCACGACGAGCACAGCGGCTTCGAAGTGGTCGAAGGATTGCTAACGTGGCTCACTGACCAGCCGGAGGACGCCGCGTGAGTGATACCGCACCCATGCTGTCGCCGCTGGCGGGGGTTCCTGCTGCCACGTGGCAGCGCGTCATCGAGCAGGGCCATCGCCGGGGGGCGCTCACGATCCAGGAGATCGACGATCTCCTCGATCACGTCGTCCTCGACGAGGCGGACCTCGCGGTGTTGGCTCGGGAGCTGGCCGTCCACGACATCGAGCTCACCATGACTCGCATCGCCGCCCCGGCCGCGGCGCTCGGCGTCGCCGACGAGGACCTGATCGATCCTGCGGTCGCAGCCGAGATCGAGGCCGAGTTCGCCGAGGTGCTGGCCCAGCCCGCGGTCGACGATGTCCCCACGGTGGACGCCGCGCCGTCGTCCGCCGCCGCGCCGGCCGAGCCGGCGGCGCGCAAGCCGCGGGCCAAGGCCAAGCCTGCGCCCCGCGACACCGGCGGCGGTACGTCCGATCCGGTGCGCATGTACCTCAAGGAGATCGGCCGGGTGCCGCTCCTCACCGGCGAGGAAGAGGTGCAGCTGGCGAAGCGGATCGAGGCCGGCACCGAGGCGGCCGAGCGGCTGGCCGATCTGTCGGCGGCCGATCAGCTCGACTCGCTCTCGGCCGAGGAGAAGGTGAGCCTGAAGCGCCTCGCCCGCGACGGCGACCAGGCCAAGCACGAGCTCACCCAGGCCAACCTGCGCCTGGTGGTGTCGATCGCCAAGCGGTACGTGGGGCGCGGCATGCAGCTCCTCGACCTCGTGCAGGAGGGCAACCTCGGCCTCATGCGGGCGGTGGAGAAGTTCGACTACACGAAGGGCTTCAAGTTCTCCACCTACGCCACGTGGTGGATCCGCCAGGCCATCACCCGGGCCATCGCCGATCAGGCCCGCACCATCCGGATCCCGGTCCACATGGTGGAGTCCATCAACAAGGTCCACCGGGTACAACGCCAGATGCTCCAGGAGCTCGAGCGGGAGCCCACGATCGAGGAGCTGGCCGACCGGGTCGATCTCACGCCGGCCCGCGTCCGGGAGATCCTCCGCATCTCCCAGGATCCGCTCTCACTCGACTCGCCGGTGGGGGAGGAGGACGACTCCAACCTGGCCGACTTCATCGAGGACCACAACGTGGAGGCGCCCGCGGAGATCGCGGCCCGGATGATGCTCTCGTCGGCCGTGCTCGAGGCCCTCGACGAGCTCACCGACCGGGAGAAGGCGGTCGTGCGGCTGCGCTTCGGCCTCGACGACGGCCAGGCCCGCACCCTCGAGGAGGTGGGCAAGGAGTTCGGCGTCACCCGCGAGCGGATCCGTCAGATCGAGAGCAAGACGCTGGCCAAGCTCCGCCACCCCCACCGCAGCCAGAAGCTGCGCGACTACCTCGAAGGCGAGTAGCGCCGGTCCCTCCGCTCGGCGGTGCCGGCCCGCCCTCGGCACGGCGGACCCTCGGCGCTGGCGCCGTCAGTTGAAGGTGGGGTCGCTGAAGAGCTGGTGCTCGGCCGTGTCGTCGGCCGAGCCCGGGGCGGTGGGCGTGGCGCCGGCGACGCGGCTGTCGATGGCGTCGCGGGCCAGGTCCCGGGCGTCGCCGGCGAGGTCCTTGGCCGAGTCGACCGCCTTGGTGATCAGCGGGTGATCCCGCACCTTGTCGAGGAGGTCCTCGATCTGGTGATAGCGCTCCCGGCCGGCCTTGGTGCCGAAGTAGTAGCCGAGGGCGAAGCCGGTACCGAGCCAGAACTTCCATCGCATGCCTGCCGTTCTAGCCGCATGCGCCCCACTTCGGTGTCATACCCCGTCGGTACGGTCGCCGCTCGACGGAGTCCGCGGCAAGGGATGGAGGTCACGATGGGGTATCGGGGAAAGGTTGTCGAGCAGGAGCGGGCAAGGGAGCTGCGGGCCTGCTCGTGGACGCTGATGGAGATCGCGGCCGAGCTCGGCGTGGCGAAGAGCTCGGTGTCGC
>JAKOVR010000120.1 GCA_029782025.1 Actinomycetes bacterium
GGTCCACCCGGCCCTCGATCGCGGGACCGTTCTCGACCTCGATCAACACCCCAGCCAGGACCGCCCGGAGGAACCCGACGAGCTCCTCGGCCGCCAAGGGCGTTCCTCCCGAGCGAACACAGATCTCTCGTGCCGCAGGATCGAGGCCATCCAACACGGCACCCACCCGCGTGTTCTCGAGATCCTCGCCCCATGCGCCCAGGAACGCGATCGCCCCGGAAAGCGAATCGGCGGCTCCTCCCACGGTCACAAGGGTACGCGGCATCGGAGGCGCGCCGTCCTGCGATCGTGGTATCCGCAGGATGCGCCCTGCCCTTCTCGCCGGCCTGGCCGAGGCAACTCGCAGGGACGCGCCCGCATCGTGCGGTCGCTGGCGGTCCCCGGGCGACCTGACGACGCAGCGGGTTCACTCCGGTTCGACGACGATCCACCCGCGTCGCTGCAATTCCGCGGCGAGCAGCCCGTCGGGGACCTGGGCCAGGGCCAACTCGGCCTTGGTCCGCCGCGGCGCCGGGGCTGATCCTGGCGTCTGTGCGTCGAACCCTGCCCCACCCTCCTCCGCGGCGTCGGCGTCGGCGGCGTCGCGGAGTTGGGTCATGAGCGCGTCGGCCTCGTCGCGGGTGAACCGGCCGCCAGCCTGGCGTTGCGTCAACCCCATCGGGCCGCGAGCGTCTCGGAAGTCGCTGTGTCCGGCGTCGCGCAGGAGATCCAGCAACTCCTTGATCTGTCGCGAGGTCGCGGGCGGACCTGCCTGTTGTCCGAAGGCCATGTGGCAGTCTCGCCGATGGGCGACGTGCCGGCACTGTTCCGACCTCGGAAACCGACGAAGACGTCGTACGGGCGGGAAGGGCGCCGTGGCGACGCCGGTGTTCGGGGCCAGGCGAGATCCCGGGCTGAGGGAGACGCGCTGGCGGTGGTGCGGGGGCGTGCTGTGCGGTGAGCAGAGGCCACCGGCCCTTCTCAGTGGAGGAGCGCCGCCACGTCGAGAAGGGCGAACACGCAGCCAACGAGGCCGAGCAGGCGTCGCCACGGGTTGACGCCTCGGATCAGCTCGTCGAGCGCCCACCAGCCCAGGGCCAAGGCGCCGAACCAGGCGACCGTCGAGTAGGCGGATGTTCCCTGGGACACCACCTGGCGCAGGACGACGGTGGCGAGGAAGATCCAGAGCGGGACGTTGGGGAACTGGGCGATGGTGATCTGGCCGGTGGTCCGGCTCCGGAAGCACCAGTCGAACGTCGACCGGATGAGCCCCGTTCCATTCGACGCTGCGTCAGCCCAAGCCCCAGCCCCAGCCCCAGCCCCAGCCCCAGCGCCGGCCCGGCGCGAAGCCCCGTCGGCGCCGTGATCGGGTGCAGGGTCGGCGGCGGGATGGTCCACGACGCTCAGTCTGCCGGGAGCCCGCTCGCGACCCTCACCGCTGGCGTTCGGCCCGATCACTGCATTGAGCTGACCTTCCCCGCTCCTGATGGCCATGGTGATGGGGTGCGTTCCGGCGCACTCGCGTCGGTTGGGGCCGGACGGGCGGCACGGGGTGCGCCACCGCGCCCGACCCGGTTCGGCGGGGGACCGGCCGGCAGAGGTGCGTGCGGCGAGCCGACGAATCTGTGGCGGGTGGTGTAGAACCCGCCGATGAGCTCCGCCGTGGACGATCAGAACGGCGACGATGCCGCCGACACCGCCGACACCGCCGACACCGCCGACACCGCCGACACCGCCGACACCGCCGACACCGCCGAGAACGTCGGCCACTCGGCCCACATCCGCCGGTCCGACGCCAGGGGGTTGGCCGGCGAGATGACCCGCCCGATCCGGGTCACGATGATGGGCGCCGGCAGCATGTTCACACCCGAGCTGGCCAAGGACCTGTTCCTCATCCCCGACAACGCCGGCGGGACGATCGCCCTCGTCGACATCGCCGCCGACCGGTTGGACGCCATGCACCGACTGTTGCGTCGCCAGGTCGCCGAGCTCGGCGTGGCCGACCGCTGGGCCATCGAGGCGCACACCGATCGGCGGGCCGCCCTCCCGGGCAGCCACTACGTCGTGAACTGCATCGAGGTGTCGGGCACGGAGTGCGTCCGCTTCGACAACGACATCCCGGCGAAGTACGGCGTCGACCAGTGCATCGGCGACACGGTCGGCCCCGGGGGCCTGTTCAAGGGCCTGCGCACCATCCCCGTGTGGCTCGATGTCCTGCGCGACGCCGAGGAGCTGTGCCCCGACGCGCTGGTGCTCAACTACACGAACCCGATGAGCATGATGTGCCTCGCCGCGGCGCGGGCATCGTCGATGGACGTCGTGGGCCTGTGCCATTCCGTGCAGGGGACGAGCCGGCTGCTGGCCTACCGGGCCGGCGTCCGGTACCGCGACCTCACCTGGGAGTGTGCGGGCATCAACCACCTCAGCTGGTTCACCACGCTCGAGCACCACGGGCAGGACCTGTACCCCGTGCTGTTCGAGCAGGCCGAACGCGAGCTGGACGGCGAGCCGTTGCGGGAGCACGACGTCCCGGACCTCGTCCGCAAGGACATGATGCGCCACTTCGGCGCCTTCATCACCGAGTCGAGCGGCCACCTCTCCGAGTACGTGCCCTACTACCGCAAGCGGGCCGACCTGATGGAGCGGTACTGCCGCCCGGGCTACGAGGGCGGCTCGTCGTTCTACGCCGACCACTGGCCGACGTGGCGGGCCGACGCCGACCGCACCCGCGAGGCGATGATCGCCGGCGAGGTCCCCTTCGACGCCAAGCGGAGCTGGGAATACGCCTCCTGGATCATCGAGGCGCGGGAGAAGTCCTCGCCCTACCGGATCCACGGCAACGTGCCCAACGCCGGAGGACTGATCTCGAACCTCCCCCACGACGGCATCGTGGAGGTGGCCTGTCTCGTCGACCACAACGGCATCTCGCCCACCCGATACGGCGCGCTGCCCCCGCAGATGGCGGCCATCTGCGCCGCCAACATGGCCGTCTACGACCTCGCCGCCACCGCCGCCATCGAGCGCAGCAAGGAGGCGGCCATCCATGCCCTCCTCCTCGATCCGCTCACCGCCGCCGTGTGTTCCCCGGCCGAGATCAAGGCCATGACCCTCGAACTCTTCGAGGCCGAGGCCGACTTCCTCCCCGGCTACGCCTGACCCGCTGGATCTGCGCGCCCATCGACGACAGCTGGCCAGCGGCCCCTGCCGGGCCACGGCGTCGACGCCGGCGCGGAGACGACCGAAGGCCGAGCCCCTGGCTTCACGACCTCCGCAAGCTCGTCACGCCGACGAGCCGGGGCCGACCAAGTACGCTGACCGGCGAAGAGAGGGTGGCGTTGAACGATCGAAAACGACATCTGGCCGTCGTCGGCGCACTGATCGCGCTGTGGTGCACGTTCCTGGAGGTCGGTCCCGTCGCGGCGGCGGACCCCGGCCCGTACGTCTCGCCCTCGATCGTGCCTCCGGGCGCGGAGTTCGCCGTGGGTGGCCCGGTCGACGACTGCATTCCGACCGGTCCCTTCTCCGTCAGCATCCCCGCCCTCAAGGCGTCGCAGTTGGCGGTCAACAGCGGGACGCAGTGGGCGGCCCATTTCACCCTGCCGCTGGACACCCCGGCTGGCGAATACACGTTTCCCGTTCCCGGCTGCGGCGAACCGACTGTCACTCTCACCGTCCTTCCGGCGGAGGTGATCGAGCTCACCGTTTCGCTGAAGACGGCCAACGACTGCAACAGCACCATGTCGCCTTCGCTCACGGTGCCCGAAGGGGAGAGCGTGTGGACCTGCTACGGCTTCACCAACCACACCGCCTCCGTGCTGCACATCCACAGCCTGAGCGAGTCGGCGTACGGCCCCCTCTTGACGAACTTCTCCTACGACCTGCCCGCCGGTGCCACCCTCTACTCCGGCTTCGGCGGTCCCCGCGTGGCCCACACGAATGTCGTGAGCACAGCGACATGGACCGCCGGATTCGGCGCCCGCACCTTCGTCGCCACCGCCGTTTCAGACCTCACCGTCCTTGCCGGCCCGACGTCGACGTCGGCCGCCCCTTCGACGTCCACCTCGGCCGTCGCCGTGACGGTGAGGCCTGTGTTCACCGGCTGACCCCGCACCCCTGCCCGTACACCCGGCATCGCTGGGCGGACCATGAGAGGCTGAAGGATCGCGGGACGACGAGCGAGAGTGCGGAGGTCGACCATGAAGTACCTGCTGTCGTACCAGACGGCCGACGGCGTGACGCCGGACCAGCTCGCAGCGCACTTCCCCGCCCACAAGGAACGGTGGTCCGCCTTCCGTGACGAAGGCACACTGCTGATGATCGGCCCGTTCACCGATCGTTCCGGCGCCCTGGCGGTGTTCACCACCGAGGGCGCGGCGCGGGACTTCGCCGCCACCGATCCGTTCGTCACGGAGGGGCTGGTGGGGCGTTGGTGGATCCAGGAGTGGATGGAAGCACTCGTCCCCGAGGGCTGACGGCCCGAGGCGCCAGCGCCGGAGCGCCCCTTCCGCTCACCCGTCCAAACCCGGTGACGTAGCCTCACGCCGCCCGACCGCGGGCCGATGCCAGCCTCGACCCCGAGAGGAGCGCGATGCAGATTCGTCCCATGGTGCGCGACGAGGTGGACATGCTCGTGACGTGGGCGGAGGCCGAGGGGTGGAACCCCGGTCGGGACGACGCCGAGGTCTTCTGGGCCACCGACCCCGACGGGTTCGTGGCGGCCGTGGTGGACGACGAGATCGTCGGTGGCGGGTCGATCGTGTCCTACGGCGGCGTGTTCGGGTTCATGGGCTTCTTCATCGTGCGCCCCGAGCGGCGCGGGCAAGGCCTCGGTCGCGAGCTCTGGTACACCCGGCGCGGCCTGTTGCTCGACCGGCTCGAGCCCGGCGCGGCGATCGAGATGGACGGCGTGTTCGCCATGGAGCACTTCTACGCCGCCGGCGGGTTCGTCGTGCAGCACCGCGACCTCCGCCTCACCGGAGTGGCAGGGGAGATGCCGGGCACCGGGGCGGACCGTGACGCCGGGGACGCGGCCGCCGGCATCGAGGTGGTCGACCTCGCCGACGTGCCGTTCGCCGTGGTCGAGGCCTACGACCGCGCCCACTTCCCCGGGCCCCGCCCCGAGTTCCTGCGCCGCTGGATCGCTCGCCCCGGTGGCCATGCCGTGGGGGTGGTCGACGGCGACCGGTGCCGCGGCTACGCGGTCATCCGGCCCGCCGCGGTCGGCTACCGCATCGGCCCGCTGTTCGCCGACGACGCCACCATCGCCGAGGCCCTTTTCGCCGAGGTCACGGCGAGGGTCGAGGGCGCCGAGGTGTTCCTCGACGTCCCCGAACGCAACGCCGACGCCATGGCGCTGGCCGCCCGCCACGGCATGGTCGAGGTGTTCGGATGCGCCCGCATGACCTACGGCCCGCCGCCGGCGGTGCCGTGGGACGAGATCTACGGCGTCACCAGCTACGAGCTGGGCTGAGCGACGACGGGCCGCGGCCCACCGCCGTCGGCCCACCGCCGGCTGACCGACCCGGCGGCTCAGCCGACCCGGCGGCCCCGCGCGTCGGCGGCCCGGATGCCGTCGGCGATGAGGTCGGCGGTGACGGGGAACGGTTCGTGGTGGGCCGTCTCGCCCTCGGCCACGCTGCGGGCGGCGATCGTCTCGATCACGTCGGCCGGCGGGTCGGTGAGCCCGACCTCGGCCAGCGTGACCGGGAGCCCGACCGACCGGCTGAACGTGACCACCTCGTCGATCTCGGTCTCGGGTCGGCCCTCGACCAGCAGCTGCACGAGCAGCCCGAAGGCGACCTTCTCGCCGTGCAGGTAGGGGTGGGTGCCGTCCACG
>JAKOVR010000124.1 GCA_029782025.1 Actinomycetes bacterium
ACCCGCGGCCCTGGGCGTGGTCGATGGCCCTGGGGGGGCGACTGGTTCGCGACCGCGAACAATTCGCCCCCACAGGGCCAACGGACGCGGGACGGGGCCCGCCGTTGCCGGCGGGCCCCGTCTGCGTTCGGATGGTTCGCCGTGGCGGACCTACTTGATGGTGACTTCCTTGATCATGCCGTGCACGAAGTGCGGCTGGAGGTCGTGGGCCGGCGGGGGCGCATCGGGGAGGAAGCACACGAAGACGTACTTGCCCGGCTTGAGGTCGAGCTTGATGTACGCCGGGTGGGCCGGGTCGATGGCGCCGATGCCACCGCCGTCCTCGCTGAAAGGCGGCGGGCCGGACGGGGCGGTGCCGGGCGGCGTGCTGAGGAAGGCCTTCACGTCGGCGACGGTCTTGCCCTCGGCCAGCTTGAGGATGCCCATCTCATGGGGCTGCTCGCCCTTGTCGACCATCTTGTACCAGCCCTTGCCGGTGAAGTTGTCGGGAAGGAGCCACTCGTACTCCTTCATCTCGATCTCCCCGGCGGCCTTGGGCAGCTCGGCTTCGACCTTGGTCTTGGCTTCCTTCACCGTGAGCCACTTGGCCATGCCGTGGGTGACGTGCATCTTCATGTCGGGCGGCGACTGGAAGAAGCACAGCATCACGTAGAGGCCGGGCTTGTCGAAGTTGACGATGGCCTCGCCGCTCTCGCCGGCACCCACGCCGTTGGGCCCACCGATGAACGCACCGGCCAGCGCCGCTGCCATCTCGGGGTGCTCGGTCTTGAGGATCTGCTCGACCTTGGCCTTGTCTTCCTCGCTCTTGACCATGGCGATGTTGACCTGGTGGACGAGCTTGCCCTTGGAGTTGTCGAGGGTGACGTCGACCCAGCCGGTCTCGAGGGTGTCGGGCGAGTCGAAGGTGTACTTGTCGCCGTCCTCCTTGACGGACACCTTCAGGCTCTGCACGCCCTTCATGGCGCTGCCCGAGCCCGACGCGGTGGTGCCGGGCGTGGTGGCCTTCGGGGCGCTGCTCCCCGCCGTGCCACCGCCGGCCGTGGTGCCCGCCGGCGCCTTGGTGCCGTTGGTGGCGGTGTCGGTGGACGTCGAGCTGCAGCCGGCGGCGATGCCGGCGAGGCTCAGGGGAACGACGGCGGCGGCGACGGACCAGCGGGTCCGGGCGCGTCGACGCTCCCTCGTGGTGATGGTGGTCATGGTTCTCCTTTGTGGCGGTGCACGAGGTGTGCACCGTGTCTCCCAGGTGCCGGGCAGCCGTCAGGCCCGGCGCATCCCAGATACGTCACCCAGGGGCGAGACGGATCACTACCGTCGCCCGACTCCTCCTCCAGGCGGCACCGAAACTACCGCAAAGTGACCGACAAGGGCTAGGCTGGCCCGCAATGAGCTCCCCCGACACCAACGACGCCGACGCCATCCGGTGGCTCAGCACGGCGGAGGCGGCCAATCGCCTGGGGATCACCCCCCGCACCCTCTACCGCTTCATCGACGAGGGGCAGCTCCCGGCCTACCGGTTCGGCCGGGTCATCCGGCTCAAGACCGTCGAGGTCGACGCCTTCATCGAGTCGTGCCGCATCGAGCCCGGCACCCTCGAGCACCTCTACCCCGATTCGGGGGCCCAGGGCGCCTGAGCCCGATCAGAGGGCCAGGTCGTGGGGGCTCGTCACGAGCACCACCGCGGCGAGCGCCACCCACGTCCGCTCCCGGGCCGGCGGAGCACCGCGCACCACCACCACGTCGGTGCCGGCCGCGGCCAGCTCGCCGGGCACGGTGCCCCCGTCGGCGTGCACCGTCACCTCCGGCCGTTCGGCCGCCCAGGCCGCCAGCACCTCCCCGAGCGAGGTGAGCAGCAGCGGGGAGCGCTCGCTCCACACCTCGCCGGTGGCCGGGCCGGCCGCCACCGTGGCCACCGCGTCCATCGCCACCACCGCCGTGCCGCCCCGTGGCGGGCGCAGCACCAGCACGTCGGCCCCGGCGGCGCGGATCGTGCCCCGGACCTCGGCCCCGCCCCGCAGCCGCAGGTGGACCGGCACCCCCCGTTCGGCCAGCTCCAGCAGCGTGCCGGCCAGGGAGCTGGATTCGCTGCCCTGCCGGGCCAGCCACGCCGCCCGTTGGCGCCGACGGGCGGCGTCGTCGGCGCGGACGTCGGCCAGCCAGGCGTCAGCGGCCGAGGGATCGGACAGGGGCGCGTCGGGCGAGCGGGGGTCGTCGGGCACGGCGCCACCGTAACCACGCCCGGGCCGGCGGGCCGGGCCGGTACGCTGCCGGGGACCCGCCGTGCCGGACCGTCCTGTCCTGCGGCGTCGCCCGACGTTTCCCGATGACCGACACCCAGATCACCCTGAACATCCCCGGCAACCACCTGATGGTGTCGCTCCTCGGGCAGCGCGACGAGCACCTCCGGCTCATCGAGGGCGCCTTCCCGGACACGACCGTCCAAGTGCGCGGCAACGAGGTCTCGGCCTCGGGCCCCGACGCCGACCACGTGGCCAAGCTCTTCGAGGAGCTCGTGGTCCTCGTCCAGCGCGGCCACGCCATCGAGCCGGCCAGCCTGCTGCGCACCATCGACATGGTGCGGGCCGACGAGCGCCCGAGCGAGGTGCTCACCGACGAGGTGCTCCGCGGTGGCCGCGGCCGGGGCGTGCGCCCCAAATCGGCCGGCCAGAAGCGCTACGTCGACGCCATCCGCGAGAACGTCGTCACCTTCGCCCTCGGCCCGGCCGGCACCGGCAAGAGCTGGCTGGCCGTGGCGTGTGCCGTGCAGGCCCTCCAGGCCAAGCAGGTCAACCGCATCATCCTCACCCGCCCGGCCGTGGAGGCGGGGGAGCGCCTCGGCTTCCTCCCCGGCGACCTCATGGCCAAGATCGACCCGTACCTCCGCCCCCTCTACGACGCCCTCAACGACATGGTCGGCCTCGAGGGCGCGGCCCGCATGGTGGAGCGGGGCACCGTGGAGGTCGCCCCCCTCGCCTTCATGCGGGGCCGCACGCTCAACGACAGCTTCATCATCCTCGACGAGGCCCAGAACACCACCCCCGAGCAGATGAAGATGTTCCTCACCCGCATCGGCTTCGGGTCGAGGGTCGTCGTCACCGGCGACACCACCCAGGTCGACGTCGCCGGCGGGCGCAGCGGCCTCGGCCACATCGAGGACATCCTCTCGGGCATCGACGGGCTCGCCTTCGTCCACCTCACCAGCAAGGACGTCGTGCGGCACCGGATCGTCCAGGAGATCGTCGACGCCTACGAGCGGGCGTCGAACCAGCCCCGCTGATCCATGGCCGACGACCCCCCAGCCGATCCCTCCGTCGACGCCCCCGCCGCGGTGCACGTCCTCGTGGCCGACGACCAGCACGACGTCGAGCTCGACCCCGACCGCTGGGCCGGCTTCGCCGCCCGCGTCGTCGCCGCCCTCGGCGGTTCCGGCATGGAGGTGTCGCTCTCGTTCGTGCCGGCCGAGGAGATCGCCACCCTCAAGGCCGAGCACCTCGACGGCGACGGCGCCCCCACCGACGTCCTCGCCTTCCCGATGGACGAGATCGGCGCCGCCGCGGCAGGTGACGGCCCGCCGCCCCTGCTCGGCGACATCGTGGTGTGCCCCGCCGTGGCCGCGGCCCAAGCCCCCACCCACGCCGGCTCCCTCGACGACGAGCTGGCCCTCCTGATCGTGCACGCCGCCCTCCACCTCGCCGGCCACGACCACGCCGAGCCGACCGAGCAGGCGGCCATGCAGGCCGAGGAGCGTCGCCTGCTCGCCGCCCTCCACGGGCCGCTCGCCGCCGACCCGTGGCAGTCGGCCCACCTGGAGGAGGCCCCGTGACCGCGGCTGAGCTCTCCAGCGCCGACACCCTCTCGCTGGTGGCCGTGCTGGTGCTGCTCGTGGTGTCGACCTTCCTGGCCATGGCCGAGACGGCGCTCACCCGCGTGAGCCGGGCCCGGGCCATGGCGCTGGCCGAAGAGGGGCGCCGCGGGGCCAAGGAGCTCGTCGAGCTGGTCAACGACCCGAAGCGCTTCCTGAACCCCGTCCTGCTCGTGGTGCTGGTGTGCCAGCTCGTACAGGCCACCCTGATCGGCGTGGTGTCGGGCAACCTGTTCGGTGCCTGGGGGGTGTTCGTCGCCACCGTGATCAACGTCGGGGTGATGTTCGTGATCGCCGAGTCGGCCCCGAAGACCTGGGCCCTGCAGCACCCCGACCTCGCCGCCCTCATCTCGGCCCCGCCGGTGGCCTGGCTGGTGCGTTTCACCCCGCTGCGGCTCCTGTCCCGGGGCCTCATCGGCCTGGCCAACGTGATCCTCCCCGGCAAGGGGCTCAAGGACGGCCCGTTCGTGTCGGAGGAGGAGCTGCTGGCCCTCGCCGACGTGGCGGTCGAGACCAACGTGATCGAGGAGGCCGAGCGCGAGCTGATCGAGCAGATCATCGAGTTCGGCGACACGGTGGTGCGCGAGGTGATGGTGCCCCGCACCGACATGGTGGCGGTGCCGGCCTCGTTCCGGGTGGCCGACGTGATGGAGGTGGCCATCCTCAACGGCTACAGCCGCCTCCCCGCCTACGACGAAGGGACCGACGACATCGTGGGCATCGTGTACGCCAAGGACCTCATGCGGGCCGAGCGGGACGGCGAGTCGGAGCGGTCGGTGTCGACGCTGCTGCGCCCCGCCCACTTCGTGCCCGAGACCAAGCACATCAACGCCCTCCTGCGGGAGATGCAGGCCGAGCAGTTCCACATCGCCGTGGTCGTCGACGAGTACGGCGGCACGGCCGGGCTCGTCACCCTCGAGGACCTCATCGAGGAGCTCGTGGGCGAGATCGCCGACGAATACGACCGTGAGGAGCCCAAGGTCGAGCCCCTCCCCGGCGGGGGCGTGCGGGTGAACGCCCGCTTCCCCGTCGACGAGGCCAACGACCTGCTCCACGCCGCTCTCCCCGAGGGCGACTGGGACACCGTCGGCGGGCTGCTCCTCCACGAGATCGGCCGGGCCCCGCACGCCGGCGACCGGGCCGAGCTCGGCGGGTGGCGCCTCGTGGCCGAGCGGGTGCAGGGCCGGCGGGTCACCCGCGTGCGGATCGAACCGGCGCCGCTGCCCGCGCCGGCGCCGGCCGACGGGGAGGCACGGTGAGCGAGGTCACCCGCAGCGGGTTCGTGACGCTGGTGGGCCGGCCCAACGTGGGCAAGTCCACCCTGCTCAACCGCATCCTCGGCACCAAGGTGTCGATCGTGTCGAGCCGGCCCCAGACCACCCGCACCCAGGTGCGTGGGGTGCTCACGCGGCCGGGCGTGCAGGCCGTGTTCGTCGACACCCCCGGCATCCACAAGCCGGTCACCCCCCTCGGCGAGCGCCTCAACGCCTCGGCCCACGCCGCGCTCGGCGACGTCGACGCCGTGTGCCTCGTCGTCGACGCCAACGGCGGCATCGGCGCCGGCGACCGCTACATCGCCGGTTCGCTCCCGCCCGGCGCCACGGTGGTGATCAACAAGATCGACCGCACCCCGCCCGAACGGGTGCTCGAGCAGCTGGCCGAGGCGGCCACCGAGCTGTCGCTCGGCCACTACTTCCCGGTCTCGGCCCGCACCGGCAAGGGCATCGACGAGCTCGTCGAGCACCTGCTCGCCGCCATGCCCGACGGCCCCCAGCTCTACCCCGATGACATGGTCACCGACGTGCCCGAGGCCTTCTGGGTGGCCGAGCTCGTCCGCGAGCAGCTCCTGCGGGTCACCCGGGAAGAGCTCCCGCACTCCATCGCCACCCGGGTCACCGACTGGGACTGGCCCCACATCCGCTGCGAGATCCTGGTGGAGCGGGAATCCCAGAAGGGCATCGTGATCGGCAAGCGGGGCGTGGTGCTCAAGGAGGTCGGCACGGCGGTGCGCCACCAGCTCCCCGAGGGCGCCTACCTCGAGCTCTTCGTGAAGGTCGACAAGGACTGGCAGCGCCGCCCGGCCGCCTTCGACCGCCTCGGCTACTGATCCCGGGCAGGCCATGCACGCCGCGCGACGGCGCCGCGTGTGGCCGCAGGTCTTGACCAGCACTTGACCGGATCCAGAGGCACCGGCCATCTCGGTGCTCTACCGTTCTTGTTCATGGCGGATCAAAGAAGAGCAGTACATGCATACCTGTCCGATGAGGCGCACGATGCCTGGCACAACCTGGCGGCAGAGCACGGCATCAGCCTTTCGGGCCTGTTCGAGGTCCTCGCGATCGACTTCCGGGACAACCCACCCGACGAGGGCGGCCACCCCCGGTGGAACCAGATCGTGAAGGCCACGCGCAAGGTCGACGTCGAGCGGCGCCGTCGGGGGCGCGACCGCTGATCGCACCGACCACAACCGAACCCTTCTCCGGCGGCGGCACCCACGGGGTGGCCGTGGGTCCTCGGCGCGCCGCGTCCGGTCCCACGGCGCCCTGTAGGGTTCGATCGATGGACCCCCAACTGGCCCGGTCGCTCCGGATCGACCCTGCTCGCATCCCCGAGCACGTGGCCATGGTGATGGACGGCAACGGGCGCTGGGCCACCCAGCGGGGCCTGAAGCGCACCGACGGCCACGCCGCCGGCGAGGAGGCCCTCTTCGACGCCGTCGAGGGCGCGCTCGACCTCGGTCTCGGCTGGTTGACCGTCTACGCCTTCTCCACCGAGAACTGGCGCCGCCCCGCCGACGAGGTGCGGTTCCTGATGCAGTTCAACGAGTCGATCCTCGTGCGGCGCCGCGACGAGCTCCACGAGCGGGGCGTGCGCATGCGCTTCATCGGCCGGCGCGACTGGCGGGTGCCCCGGCGCCTCCTCCGGCGCATGGACGAGAGCATCGAGCTCACCCGTCACAACAAGGGGATGACCTTCACCATCGCCTTCAACTACGGCGGCCGGGCCGAGATCGTCGACGCCATCCAGCGGATCATCAACGACCGCGTGCCCGCTGACAAGGTCAACGAGAAGCTCATCCGGAAGTACCTCTACGACCCCGAGATGCCCGATCCCGAGCTGATGGTCCGCACGTCGGGGGAGTACCGCATCTCCAACTACCTGCTCTGGGAGTTGGCCTACGCCGAGCTGGTGTTCACCGAGACCCTGTGGCCCGACTTCCGCCGCGAGCACCTCTTCGACGCCGTGCGGGAGTTCCAGTCCCGCACCCGCCGGTTCGGCGGGCTGTCCGATGCCGCGCCGCCCGAGGCGACGTCCCGCCGGCGGTGAGCCTCTACCGCGACGAGGGCGTGGTGCTGCGCACCTGGAAGCTCGGTGAGGCCGACCGCATCGTCGTGATCTTCACCAAGGGCCACGGCAAGGTGCGGGCGGTGGCCAAGGGGGTGCGCAAGACCCGCTCGAAGTTCGGGGCCCGCCTGGAGCCCACCAGCCACGTGGCCCTGCAGTTCTACGAGGGCCGGGAGCTCGACATCGTCACCCAGGCCGAGAGCATCGACCAGTACCCGGCGCTGCGGGAGGACTTCGATCGGCTCGGTCGGGCCGTCACCATGCTGGAGGCCGTCGACCAGCTGGCCCAGGACCGGGAACCCAACCCGGCCGTGCTGCGCATGCTCGTCGGCGCGCTCGCCACCCTCGCCGCCGACGACAGCCCGCTCGTGGTGCCGGCCTTCTTCCTCAAGCTCCTCGCCCTCGAGGGCTTCCGGCCCGAGGTCGACACCTGCGTGGCCTGCGGCGCCGAGGTCGACCTCGTCGCGTTCGACATCGACAGCGGCGGCGTGCTGTGCCGGGCCTGCCGGCGGGGCCAGGCCCTCACCCCCGACGCCCTCGCCCTGCTGCAGCGGGTGCTCGGCGGGGGACTGGCCGCGGCGCTGCGCGAACCGCCCTCGGCCGCCACCCACGACGTCGACGTGCTGGCCACCCGGGCCATGGAGCACCACCTCGAACGGCGGCTCCGGTCGGTTTCGGTGATGGACCACGCCTGAGTCGTCACTACGATCCCCGGCCATGCCCGAGGAGATCGAACCCGTCGAGGTCCCCAACGACACCACCCTGTTCGAGAAGGTGGTGAACCTCTGCAAGCGGCGCGGCTTCGTGTTCCCGTCGGCGGAGATCTACGGCGGCTTCCGCAGCACCTACGACTACGGCCCGGTGGGCGTGCAGATGCTGCGCAACGTCAAGGACGCCTGGTGGCGTTCGATGGTGCAGCTCCGCCACGACGTCGTCGGCCTCGACGCCGCGATCCTCTCGCCCCCCGCCGTCTGGGAGGCCAGCGGCCACCTCGCCAACTTCACCGACCCCATGGTCGACTGCCGCAACTGCAAGGAGCGCCACCGGGCCGACAACCTGGCCGACCCCGACGTGTGCCCGAGCTGCGGCAAGCACGGCACCCTCACCGAGGCCCGGCAGTTCAACCTCATGTTCAAGACCCACGCCGGGCCCATCGAGACCGACGCCGCCGTGGCCTACCTCCGGCCCGAGACCGCCCAGGGCATGTTCATCAACTTCATGAACGTGCTGCAGACCTCGCGCAAGAAGCCGCCGTTCGGCATCGCCCAGATCGGCAAGTCCTTCCGCAACGAGATCACGCCCGGCAACTTCGTCTTCCGCACCCGCGAGTTCGAGCAGATGGAGATGGAGTTCTTCGTGCCGCCGGCCGAAGCCCAGCAGTGGTACGAGTACTGGTGCGCCGAGCGACACCAGTGGTACGTCGACCTCGGCATCCCGACCGAGAAGCTGCGGCTGCGCCCCCACGAC
>JAKOVR010000163.1 GCA_029782025.1 Actinomycetes bacterium
CGGCAGCGGCGGTGGACTGCCCGGCCTGGTTCTGGCCCAGCTCGTCCCCGAGGCCGAGCTGGTGCTGCTCGACGCCAAGGAGCGGGCCGTTTCCGCCCTTCGCGGCGCCATCGTCGAGCTGGGGCTGGCCGACCGGGTGCGGGCCGAGGGGGGCCGGGCCGAAGTGTTGGCCCACGATCCGGCCTGGCGCGAGCGCTTCCCAGTGGTGGTTTGCCGTTCCTTCGGTCCGCCCGCCGTCGTGGCCGAGTGTGCCACCGGGTTCGTCGCGGTCAGGGGACGACTCCTGGTGAGCGAACCGCCCGGCGCCCGGACCGGCGACCGATGGCCCGTGGACGAGCACGAGGCGCTGGGTCTCGCTTCCCCGTCGCTCCTGGGGGGCATCGCCCTGTTGGAGAAGGTCCGGCCGGCCGGGGCCGACGTTCCGCGCGGGGTGGGCGTCCCGTCCCGGCGCCCCCTGTTCTGACGGCCAGGACAGCCGACCGGCGCGCCGTTCCACGTGGAACGTCCGGCGGCGGGGGCCGAACGCCCGGTGTTTCACGTGGAACAGCGGCAAAAGGCCCGGCGACCAGGCCTTTTGACCGGACGACCGGACTTCGACAGGATGGCGACATGACCGACCAGCCCCCCTCTCCTGTGGTCGGTCCCGGTGTGGTGGCGATCCCGTCGGACGTCCCCCCGCTGCTGCGGGGGGCGCAGCAGCCGCCGGAGGACGGCTCGCCCGGTCCGCCGGGCCGAGTGATCGCCGTCGCCAACCAGAAGGGCGGGGTGGGGAAGACCACCACGGCGGTCAACCTCGCCGCCTGCCTGGCCGAGCTGGGCCAGCGGGTGCTCCTGGTCGACCTCGATCCGCAGGGGAACGCCAGCACCGGTCTCGGGATCGACACCCGAACCCTCGACGTGTCCCTCTACGACGTACTCATGGGCGACGCCGAGCTGGACGAGTGCCTGCAACCGACCGGCATCGACGGCCTCACCATCGCCCCGTCGAGCCTGGATCTCGCCGGTGCGGAGATCGAGCTGGTGTCGGTGTTCTCCCGGGAATCGCGGCTCCGCGCCGCGCTGGGGGCGACCGGCGACCGGTTCGACCTGGCCATCATCGACTGCCCGCCGTCGCTCGGGCTCCTGACGGTCAACGGGTTGGTGGCGGCCACGGAGGTCCTCATTCCCATCCAGTGCGAGTACTACGCGCTGGAGGGGCTGGGCCAACTGCTGCGCAACGTGGAACTGGTGCGCAAGAACCTCAACCATGACCTGACCGTCCGGGCGATCGCCCTGGTGATGTTCGACGCCCGCACCAACCTGGCCGAGCAGGTGGTCCAGGAGGTGCGCACCCATTTCGGGGATCTCGTCTGCTCGACGGTGGTGCCGCGATCGGTCCGCTTGTCCGAGGCGCCGTCGTTCGGCCAGCCCATCATCACCTACGACCCGGCGTCCCGTGGGGCGACGGCCTATCGCCACCTGGCCAAGGAGGTGCTCGATGCCGCGCCGTAGTGGCCTCGGCCGTGGGCTCGATGCCCTGATCCCGTCCCAGCCCGACGCCGGCGACCAGCCCGATCCGTCCACGGAGCTCGGCGAGACCGCGGCGCCGGCCGGCGAGGAGCCGCCCTCCGCCTTGCGCACGCTCCCACTCACCTCCATCCATCCCAACCGGTACCAGCCCCGCGTCGCCTTCGCCGACGACGAGATGGTGGAGTTGACCGAGTCGGTTCGTGAGCTGGGCGTCCTGCAGCCTCTGCTCGTGCGGCCCGATCCGGCCGGCGGCTATGAGCTCATCGCCGGCGAGCGTCGGTGGCGGGCGGCCCAGGCGGCCGGGCTGACCGAGGTGCCCGTCGTCGTCCGTCCGACCGGCGATCGGGAGGCGTTGGAGCAGGCCCTGGTGGAGAACCTCCAGCGGGCCGACCTCGACGCCATGGAGGAGGCCGTCGCCTACCAGCAGCTCATCGACGAGTTCGGCCTGACCCAGGACGGCGTGGCGACGCGGGTGGGCAAGCACCGGTCGTCCGTCGCCAACACCCTGCGGCTGCTGTCGCTCCCCGGCGAGGTGCAGGAGCTCGTCCGCTCCCGCCAACTGTCGGCAGGGCACGCCCGGGCCATCGCCGCCCTGGAGGATGCCGAGCGGCAGCGTCAGCTCGCCCGGCGCGCGGTCCAGGAGGGCTGGTCGGTTCGGGCCATGGAGCAGGCCGTGCAGCACGATCCGCCGGTGCGCTCGGCCGTTGCGGTGCCGGCGGCCCGGAGCGCCGCGGCACTCGAACTCGAGCAGCTCCTGGCCGACCACCTCGACACCAAGGTGGTCGTGAAGGTCCCGGCGCGAGGGAGCAGAGGCACGATCACCGTGCACTTCGCCGGACTCGACGATCTGGAACGGATCTACCGGGCCATGACGGCGGGTCGTCCGTCCGAGGACTGAGCCGCGCCGTCCCGGCGCCGTCCCGGCGTCGCCGCGGGTCGCCGTCGGGTCGAGACCTCCTGCTCTTCCAGAGGTTCACCTTCAGCCTTTCGTCCACAACGTGTGGTGAACCCTGTGGTTAACGGTTCGGATCTGTGTCCTCCGTCACCCTCGGTGGCCCGTTCTCCCCAGCCGGTGCCGGCGCGCCGTCGACGGGGGGCGACAGCGAACGGCCCGGATCCCCTGTGAATCGGGCGTCCGGCCCGTCACGGCGACCTGTGGAGAAGGTTGTGGACAATCAGGGGCCGAGGCTCGACGGCGACGAACTGATGTTCGTGCCTTTCAGGGTTCGAGGGCCTCGGACTCCGGTGGGACGGCGCCGGTGGTGCCCTGCAACCACTCGTCGAGGGCGTCGTGGAGCACTGCGGCCAGCACCGGCGCGGAGCTACTGATCGCCGCGGCCGCCGTCAGGTTCCACTGCACCGCCGGCATCCGGGTCTCGCGCAGGATGGGGTGCCAGCGGCCCTGCACCCCGGTCGGGGCGAGTCGGCGGGCGGCGTGGTCGGCCAGCAGCCCCGCCAGGGCCCGGCCGCCGTGCGACGCGAACCCCCGGTTCTCGTAGTACCAGACCTCGTCGACGGGCCCGGGCGCCAGGCCCACGAAGGCGGCGGCCTCGAACCGGTTGGCCTCCTGGGCCTGCACCGAGGGGTCGGGGTCGTGGAGGGTCAGCACCGCGGCGCCGGCGCGCACCAGCCGCCGGTCGATGGCGGCGACGAGGATGCCGAGGCCCCCGGGTTCGCCGACGGCGACGCGCTGGCCGTGCAGATCCCGGGGCTCGCACGCCGACCGCTCCCGGTCGCGGATCTGGGCGACCGTGGACGGTTGCCGGGCCCGCTCGCCCAGGCGGAGGAGCGTGGCTCGGGTGTCGCGCCCGAGCACCCCGTCGGTGGTGAGGCCCATGTTGCGTTGGAAGTCCTTCAGCGCCAGCTCCGTCTGGGGCCCGAAGATGCCGTCGACCCGCCCGGCATCGAAGCCCAGCGCGCCGAGCCGGTGTTGCAGGTCGGCCACGTCGTCGCCGCGCAGCATCGGGGCGCGGAGGTAGAGCAGGCGGTCGCCGAGCTGGAAGCCGGCCTCGACCAACGTGGCCCAGGTGACCTGATCGCAGCGCCCGGTCGGGCGGATGCCGCGGGTGCCCTGGAAGGCGATGAGCTGGGCCTCGGTGGTGGGACCGAAGGTCCCGAGCTCGCGGTGATCGGGCTCGAACCCGGCCGCGCCGAGCCGGCGCTGCAGATCCCGGACGGCTTCTCCGGCCTGCCCGGGCTCGAGCGCCGGCATCGGTTCGGTCACGACGTCAGAGGAACGACGAGAGCTCCTGGAGGAGCTGGCCCTTGGGCTTGGCCCCCACGATCCGGGCCGCCGCCTCCGGGCCGTCGAACACGATCATGGTGGGGATGCTCATGACGTTGTACCGCATCGTGACCTGCGGGTTCTCGTCGACGTTGAGCTTGGCGATGCGGATCTTGTCGGGGTACTCCCCGGCGATCTCCTCGAGGATCGGCGCGATCTGCTTGCAGGGCCCGCACCACTCGGCCCAGAAGTCGACGAGGACGGGGAGGTCGGAGCCCCCCACCTCTTCGTCGAAGGTCGCATCGGTGAGCGTGTTGATGTTCTGCGCCATTGCTGCCTCGGTGGGGTCGGCCGTGTCGGACGGCGGTGGGCTCTGCAACGGCAAAGGCGCCGGCCGCATTCCGTCCCGCGGTCAGGCTAGTCGCGGGGAGCGGGCGACTCGACCGCCGGCCGCCCGGAGGGTGCGCCGGGGGGTCAGTGGCGCTGCGCCTCGAGCCACCGCTCGGCGTCGATAGCGGCCATGCAGCCGGACCCGGCGGCGGTGATGGCCTGCCGGTACACGCTGTCCTGCACGTCGCCGCAGGCGAACACCCCGGGAATGTTGGTGGCCGTGGAGCCGGGCTGGGTGACGAGGTAGCCCGTGTCGGCCATGTCGAGCACGCCGCGGAAGATGTCGGTGTTGGGCTGGTGGCCGATGGCCACGAACAGGCCGGTGACCGGCAACGTCCGGCGTTCGCCGGTGATCGTGTCCTGCAGGACGGCCCCCTGCAGGGTGTCCTCGCCGTCGAGATCGACCACCACGCTGTTCCAGGCGAAGCGGATCTTCTCGTTGGCGAAGGCGCGATCCTGCATGATCTTCGAGGCCCGCAGCTCGTCGCGCCGGTGGACGATCGTGACCGAGTTGGCGAACCGCGTGAGGAAGGTCGCCTCCTCGATGGCCGAGTCGCCGCCGCCGACCACGGCGATGTCCTGACCCCGGAAAAAGAACCCGTCGCAGGTGGCGCAGGTCGACACGCCCTTGCTGAACAGCCGCTGCTCCGCTTCCAGGCCGAGCAGGATCGGCTTGGCGCCGGTCGACACGATGACGCTGTGGGCCAGGTGGGGCTCGGCGTCGGGGCCGTCGCTGGCCAGCCACATCTTGAAGGGCCGTTCGCTGAAGTCGACCCGGCTCACCTTCTCGGTGATCAGTTCGGCCCCGAACTTCTGCGCCTGCTGGCGGAACAGGCCCATGAGCTCGGGACCCTGCACACCGTCGGGGAAGCCGGGGAAGTTCTCGACCTCGGTGGTCAGCATGAGCTGCCCACCGGGCTGGTCCGAGGTGGACGACGGCTCGCCCTCGATCACGAGCGGGTGCATGTTGGCCCGCGCCGTGTAGATGGCGGCGGTGAGACCGGCGGGACCGGACCCGATGATGATCACGTCACGGATCTCAGACGGCATGGGGAGCTCCAGGGCAGGGGGAGGGGTCGACGAGGGGTGGTGGTCGCAACGGCGGGTGGAGCGGGATGATTCCCGGGTTCCGGCCGGTCACGGAGGGGACGGGTCGCAGGAGGGGACGGGGCGGGACGGGTCAGAGCCGGGCCTTGCCCCAGAGGCGGAGCCCGACCAGGGTGAACAGGGTGCCGACCACCACGTACACGATCCACATCGGCTCCTGCAGGACTGAGGCGCCGGTCTTGTCGCCGATCAGGATGAGCAGGCGCTCGAAGGCCCGGAACCCGGCGATGGTCAGCGCGACGACGATCACGGTGCCGAAGAGCAGGGCGGCCGGCCCGTACTTCAGGCCCTTGGCGACGGTGTGGGCAGGGACGGTGGTCTTCTGCTTGACCGAGTCGACCACCCGGACGATGGCGTCGGCGGCCTGGGCCGGCCATTCCTCGTCGGGGAGGGTGGGCACGGGGGAGGTCATGGGCGCATCGTAGCGAGCGCCCTGGGTCGGCCCCAGAAGGAGGGCTGCGTCTGTCCCGCGGCGTGCCGGGCCGGGCCCCGCTCAGAAGGTCTGGACGTCGAGGACGGCACAGGTGCCGGCGGCGACGGCGTAGAGCCGTTGGGTCCCGTTGGCGTTGCCCACCGTGGGGGCGATGGCGAACAGGAGCACCACGGCGGGGCGGCCCAGCACGGTGGCGGTGGCGGCGTACCGCAGCGGCCCCACCTCCGGATCGAGCCTCGCCACCGCGTCGGCGCACGGGCTGACCGGGCTGACCGGGCTGACCGGGCCGCCGCCCGGCGCGGTCGGCGCGGTGGTGACGGGGCCGCCGCCGCTCGTCGCCGAGAGCGTCCCGGCGCGGGCCAGGACGGCGCCGCGGATCTGGTCGGGGGTCTGGAGCGGGCCGAGATCCTCACCTCGATAGGCCGAGCTCCCGGGATCGCGTTGCGGCGGGGCCGTCGTCGTGGTCGGCGCGCCGCCCGTGACGGCGCCGCCCGCGGCCTGGCCGGCGGCGACGGTGGTCGGGGGCGCCGGCGGCGATGGAGGGCTGAGCGAGCTGACCGGGCCCGCCGCGTCGGCGCCGCCCCCGGCCGAGGCCGCAGCGGCGCCGCGTTCCTCCGCGTTCTTCGCCGTCGGTTGCTGCTGTTGTGCCGCCGAGGGTGCCGACGCCGCCGTGTCGGTCACGGACCGGCGGCCGCCGAGCACGGCCGCCAGCACGCCCACGACCAGCACCATGGCGGCAGCGGCCCCGAGCGCGGCGAGGAGCAGGCCGGGGCGGCGTCGGGCGGCGAGGGGGATGATGGCGGCCTCGGCCGTCGCCGACGGGGCGGGTGCCGCGGCGGGGGCGTCGTGCTCGGCGGCGGCGGAGGCAGCAATGGCGGCGGCGACGGCCCGGTCGGCCGCACCCGCTGGGGGTCGCGGGAGCGGCCCGGCGGCGATGGCGGCGGCGAGGGAGCCCAACGTCTCGACCCGGGCCGCCAGCGCGGGGTCGGCCTCGACCCGGGCGCGCTCGTCGGCGGTGGCCTCGCCGTCGAGGACGGCGGAGACGATCTCGTCGTCCGGGTCGAAGGGCAGGTCGGTCATGGTGGGGAGCCGCCGGGGGGCTCGGCGGGGTCGGCGTGCCCGGCTAGGACGTCGGGGGCGGGGTCGTGGTTCCCGGGGTCCGGCCGGCCGACCAGATCGGCCAGCGCCGCCCGGCCGCGGGCGATGCGGGAGCGCACGGTACCGGGAGGGATGCCGACCGCCTCGGCGATCTCGGCGTAGTCGAGTCCGAGCTGGTCGCGCAGGATCACGACGGTGCGGAACTCCACAGGCAGCCGGTCGAGGGCGGCATCGATGGTGAGGCGGGTGGCGACCTGGTCGTCGACGCGCGGCGGGCCGCCGACCGCCTCGGCTTCGATCTCGGGGAGGGTCGGGGCCGGGCGGCGCTTGCGCCGGCGCAGCTCGTCGAGGCAGGCGTTGGTCACCACCCGGTAGGCCCAGGTCGTGAAGGCGGCGCGACCGTCGTAGCGGTCGATCCCGCGGACGACGGCGATCATCGCCTCCTGGGTGGCGTCGAGTGCGTCGGCGTCGTTGCCGCACAGGCGCCGGCAGATGGCGTAGGCGTAGTCGTAGTGACGACGAAGCAGGTCGTCGAGGGCCCGGCGGTCGCCGCGCTGGGCGGCGGCGACGAGAGTGCGATCGTCAGCCTGGGCAGGGATGGCGCAACGCTAGTGGGGCCCCGGCGTCGCCGCGGGTAGCCCCGGCACCGGCCACGGTGCGAAGGCGACCGTCACCCCCCCGTGACGGTGACCTCGTTGAGCGTGATCCCGTAGTCGTGGCTGCCCCACTTGCCGGTGCCGGCCGGGGGGCCGAGGTCGGTGATCCAGATGAGGACGTACTGCCCCTCGGTGCCGCCGGCATCGAAGTCGGCGTCGCCCTGGATGTCGGTCGCCGTGGCGGCGGCCGGTCCCCAGTCGTCGATGGTGGCCCCAGGCGCGCGGGCGACGCGCACCTCGGCCGACCATCCCTTCACGGCGGTCGCCACCCGGACGTGGCGGACCTTGGTCGCCCGGTTCAGCTTCACCCAGATCCCGACGCCCGGCTTGATCCCACCGAGCTTGCGGGTGTCGTAGCCCTCGGTGTTCCAGCCCGTGGCCGGGTTGCCGTCGACGAGCAGGGGGGCGCGGTCGTCGATCTCCTTCCCGTCGCCGGGCGGGGGATCGAAGGTGTGCACGTCGCTGATGGCGAGGGCGTCGTCGCGGACGGCGCCCGGGATCGACAGGTTCGTCCCTTGCTGCACCCGCTCGAGGAGCTCTTGGCCCTGCGTGGTCTTCCAGATGAGGGCCCCGGTGACGGCCAGCGCGGCGACGACCATCGCGGTCACGAAGATCGGCGTCAGGGAGCGCCGCCGTCGGCGGCGGGGGCCGGGCTCGAGCGGCTCCGCCGGTCCGGGGTCCGGACGACCGGCCGGCTCGGGGTGGAAGCCGAGGCCGATCTGCGTCCGGTCGGCGTAGGCGGTCGGGTCGGGGTCGCGGCGGCCGGCGAGGGAGCGGACCTTGGTGGCCAGGAGGGCGTCCCGGAGCTCGAGGGCGGTGAGGTACCGGTCGGCCGGGTCGAGGGCGAGGCAGCGCAGGATCACGGCCTCGAGGGTGGGTGGGATCGTCGGCCGGAGCTGGCGGGGCGGGGCCGGGCGGGTGTGGAGGCGGGCCAGCGCCATCGACGCCGCCGAGTCGCCCGTGAACGGCGGGACGCCCGTGAGGCCCTCGTAGAGCACGATGCCGAGGGAGTAGATGTCGCTGCGCCCGTCGACCGGGTCGCTCTCCACCTGCTCGGGCGAGAGGTACTTCACCGACCCGAGCATGATGCCGGTCTGGGTCAGGTCCGTGTCGTCGTAGATCTTGGCGATGCCGAAGTCGGTCACCATGACCCGGTCGTCGTCGCAGAGCAGGATGTTGGCCGGCTTGACGTCGCGATGGACCACGCCGGCACAGTGGGCGGCGTGCAGGGCGTCGGCCACCTCGGCCCCGATGTCGACCGCGTCGGCCGGGTCGAGCGGCCCCCGCTCGTCGAGGAACGTGCGAAGGGTGCGTCCCCGGATGAGCTCCATCACGATGGCCTCGGTGCCACCCTCGCTGATGGTGTCGTAGATGCTCACGATGGAGGGGTGGTGCAGGCGCGCCGCGGCGACCGCCTCCGCCCGGAAGCGCTGGACCAGCGAGGCGTCGACGGCCAGGTGGGGATAGAGGAGCTTCACGGCGACGGGGCGTCCGAGCACGCTGTCGCGGGCCTCCCACACCTCGGCCATCCCGCCGGCGGCGATCCGGCCGGTGAGCTGGTACCGCCCGCCGAGGATCCGCCCGGCGTAGGCGCCGTCGGGTGCGGCCGGCGGAGGGGAGCGGTGCGTCACGGTGGTGGAGGGGTGCGCCCGTGGCCGGGGCGCGGGACGGCGGTCAGGTGGGGGTGACCCAGCACGCGCCCATGATCCCGGCCCCGCCGTGGGTGCCGATCACGGGGCCGATCATGCCCAGGCGCACCTGGTCGAGATCGACGGACGGGCGCATGATGTCGAGGAACTCGGCGAGGTCGGGGGCGTTGGAGTGGACGATCGTGAGCTGCTCCACCGCGCCATCGGCGACGATCCGGTCGTGGAGCCACTGGAGCGACTTGCGCCGGGTGCGCTGCTTGGCCGCCTCCTCCACCCGTCCGGTGGAGATGTCGACGATGGGCTTGATCGACAGGACAGAGCCGAGGAAGGCCTGCGCCCCACCGATGCGGCCGCCCTTCTTCAGGTTCTCGAGCGTGTCGAGCGCGCCGAAGACGCGAGTGCGCGGGATCTGATCGGCGATCAGGGCTTCGATGGCCTCGGCATCGGCGCCGTCGCGGGCGGCGCGGGCGGCGGTGAGCACCAGGTTGCCCAACCCCATGGTGATCGAATGGCTGTCGATCACCCGCACGTCGGGCCCGCCGTCGAGCCCCCGGGCGGCGTTGCGGGCCGACTGGATGGTGGCCGACAGCTCCTCGGAGATGCAGATGCACAGGACGGTGTCGGCGCCGGCCGCGGCCTGCTTCTCGAAGGCCGCCTCGAACAGGCCGGGGGCGGGTGCCGCTGTCTCCGGCAGCGCCGAGGTGGTGGCCATCTTGGCGTAGAACTCCTCGACCGAGAGCTCGAAGCGGTCCTGGTACTCGTCGTCGCCGATCCGGATCGACAACGGGACGACTTCGATGCCGAGCTCGTCGGCCTCAGCGAAGGTGAGGTCGCAGGAGCTGTCGGTGACGATGCGGACGGCCATGGATGTCAGCGGCTTTCTGTGGGGTTCAGCGGAGCGTAGTGGAGGTTCGGGCCGGGGCCAGCGGACGGTGGGCGGCCCGACCGCGCCCCCTCGTCGGGGGCACGCGCGGTGTCAGACCGGGACGGGCTCGCGCTCGGTGGGCACGGCGGGCGGCGCGGGAGGCGCGGGAGGCGGCTCGGACCGGGCCCGCCACTCCTGGAGGATGTGGCGGGCCCACCACAGGGCCAGGAACACACCGGCCCCGATGGAGATGGCCAGCCCCCAGCCCGACACGGCGGTCGAGCGCATCTCGAACTTGGTCGTGGCCAGCGGCAGGGAACCGTCGGGGGAGGTCAAGGTGGCGTCGACCTGGAACACGCCGCTGCCCTTGGCGCGGACCGGGAGGTCGAGCCGGTTCGGCCCGGGGGCGAGGGTGAGGAGCCGGGAGCGCCCGTCGGGCGCGTCGGGGAACTCGAGCTTGTCGGAGCTGAGGGTGAGCCGGACCTGCAGCTCATCGGGGCCGTTGTTGTCGACGGCGAGCGGCATCCGGCCTTCTGTGGCGGTGAGCGTGACTGCGGGTTGGTCCGGGAAGGACACGCGCGTGCGTATCGCCTCGACCTGGCCGACGGCGGCGTCGAGGTGGTCCTGCTTGCGTCGCTCGTCGAAGCCGGCTGCGCCGGAGAGGAGCAGCAACTGGTCGAGCTTGGTGGCCCGGCTGGGTCCGTCGGCGAAGAGCGACCGGTACGAGGCCACGCTGGCGTGGGCCTGGGCCAGCTTCTTCGGGTACTGGCCGAGCCCGGCCGGCGGGTCGGGGAGATAGACCCGCACGAGGGTGTTCTCGAGCCGGTTCCCGGTGGCCGAGAAGGCCGCGCCGCCCTTCTCGCCCGCCGGCTCCACGACGCCGAAGTAGCCGTCGACCGTGGCGGCGGCGAGCACCCGCGGCGCCGCCGGGGTGGCCGGGGTGGCCGGGGTGGCGCTCTCCGGCGCGGTCCCCTCCTCCGGCGCTGTCGCGTCGACCGGTGCGGGTGCCGGTGCCGGTGTGAGGGCGGTGAGGAGGGCGTCGAGGTAGGCGGCCGGGACGTCGTCGGGGAGCCGGAGCAGCGCGCCGCGTGTGAGCGCGGGCTGGTCGACCTGCAGCACGGCCAGGTCGGCGACGGTGTACACCGCGGCCAGCACCGGGTCGTCGGTCTCGCCGAGGTGCGCGACAAGGCGGGCGTCGGCCGCACCGGCATCGGTGCGGATCCCCGGGGGCCCGTCGAGCTCGAAGGTCCGGGTCAGGGTCTTGGGGAACTCCTTCTGGGGGAGCGGGAAGAGCACGCGTTCGTCGACCACGGCCCGTTGGGCGCCCCGCCCCCGGAGGTGGGTCAGCACGTCGACGGACGTGGAGCGGTCGACGAGGATCGTGCGGGTGTCGGGCGCGGTGCCGAACACGTCGACCAGGGTCTGGGTGCCCACCGCCCATTGCCGATCGAGATCGGCCCGCAGCGAGGGTTCGGTGACCCAGCTGGCGAGGTCGACCGGCACGTACGGCGCGGCCAGGACCTGCCGTCCGGCGGCGATCGACCGGAGATCGCCGGCGGGGACGGCGCCGGTCTCCACGAGGGCGGCCGCGGTCTCCGGCGTGGCATCGATGGTGAGCGGCACCCCGGGGTGCCGCTGCAGGACGGCCACCCGTTCGCGCAGGACCCCGGCCCGGTCGCCGAGGTTGACGGCGCCGTCGGTCTGGTGGGCCACCGGGGCGCGGAGGGGGACGATCACGCTGGCCAGGAAGGGCGGGTTGGGGGTGGCCGAGGCGAGCGGGAGGCGGACGATGTAGGTCACCAGGCTGGCGACCGCGTCGCCGTCGCGGTGGCGCACCTGGATCGAGAAGGGGTAGACGCCGGGGTTTTTCAGCAGCAGGCCGAGGAGCGGCTGCAGCTCGTTGTCGACGGCGAAGGTGGCGGTGTAGGTGCCGTCGGCGTCGACCGGCAGGTTGGCCAGGGGCAGGGCCCGGAACAGCGGGGCCCGCTCCCCGAGCGTGTCGGAGGCGGCGATGGTGGCCAGCAGCCGGTTCCGCCCCTCGGTGATGCTGCCGAAGAGCCGGAACTCGAGCTCGGCGTCGTCCGGGGCGCCCTCGACCCGGAACCGAAGGACGAACGCGCCGCCCTTGGGCTCGACGAAGGGCGACTGGCTCACGAGCCGGATGCGGGTGTCCCGGGTGGGTTGGGCCGTGGCCGGCCGGGCCGTGCCGGCCAGCGACGACAACGCCAGCACGGTGAGCACCAGGATGGTGGCGCGGCACCGTCGGGCCCACCGGCGCCGGGTCATGGCGTGGGGCCGGTGGCCGGGACCGTGCCGCTCACGGGGCCGAGGTCGGGCGTGGTGGTGGCCCCGATCGTCGGGCGGGCCCGGTCGGGGACGTGCCCGTCGACCAGCGGCCGCCACAGCACGGTCAGGCCCTGGTCCTGGAGGAGGAACCCCGCCCGCTCGTAGAGCCCGAGCGCCCGCCGGTTCACCTCCTGGGTGTTGACCAGCATGGAGGTGGCCCCCCGCCTCGCCGCCCAGTGCAGGGCGTCGACGACGAGGGCCCGGCCGATGCCGAGTCCCTGCCGGTCCGGGCGGACGGCCAGGCGCTGCAGGTAGGCGACGTCGTTGGCCCGCCCGGAGATGGCGTAGCCGTCGATCCCGGCGTCGGCGGTGTGGACCCGGAACCGGGTGAAGGGCGTGGCCCGACGGGCCTCGTCGATGCCGAGCCGGTCGAACCGCCAGAACGGGTCGAAGGCGGCCTCGTCGATGGCGAGCACGGCGCCGAGCCGCCGGCGTCCCGCCCGCCGGGTGGGCACCGTGCCCACCGGGGGCAGCCCGCTCAGGTCGTGGCGCAGGAGGTGGAGCCGCTCGTGGGGGGTGAACCCGCCGGCCAGGAAGGGATCGAGCTCGGCCGGCCCCAGGGCGGCGGTGAGGATCCCGAGGTAGCCGCGCCCAGCCAGCTCCGCCGCGACCCGGTCGAGGGTGGAGCTCGCCGGCGTGAGACCGGGGAGCGGGACGACGTAGGCGTAGCGGTGGTCGCCGCGCCACGCGCCGACACGCAGGCGGTCCGGGCCGATGTGCATCATCTCGAGGCGGCGCATGGGATCGATGGGCGCGACGGGAGGCCGTCGGGTCCACCCGCGAGGATACGGCGCGGCCGCCGACCGGCCCAGGCACGGATCGGTGACCCGGTTGGTACCGTGCGCACCATGGCCGTGCTGTTCGCCTCCCACCCGCAGTTCCTCGAGCACGAGGCGGGTTCCGGCCATCCCGAGCGGCCGGGCCGGCTGGCCGCGGTCGAGGCCGGGATCCTCGAGCTCGGGCTCCGGGAGGCCCTCGTCCCGTTCGAACCGAGCCACGCGCCGCGCGACGTCGTCGAGGCGGTGCATCCCGGCGGCTACGTGTCGATGCTCGAGGAGTTCGTGGCCGCCGGAGGTGGGTACCTCGATGGCGACACCGGTGCCAGCGCCGGCTCGTTCGACGCGGCGATGATCGCCGCCGGCGCCGGGCTCGAGGCGGTCGAACGGCTGCTGCTCGAGGAGGGGACCGCCGCCTTCTGCGCCGTGCGCCCTCCCGGTCACCACGCCACGCCCCGCCGCCCGATGGGGTTCTGCCTGATCAACAGCGTGGCCGTGGTGGCCATGCTGCTCGCCGACCGCGGCGAGCGGGTCCTCGTCGTCGACATCGACGCCCACCACGGGAACGGCACCCAGGACATCTTCTACGACGACCCCCGGGTCACCTACGTGTCGTTCCACCAGTACCCGCTGTACCCCGGCACGGGTGCGGCCACGGAGGTCGGGACCGGTGCCGGGCGGGGGAGCACCCTCAACCTCCCGATGCCGTCGGGAGCGACGGGCGACGTCTACCGGGACGCCTTCGACCGGGTCGTCGCGCCCTACGCCGCCCGCTGGCGGCCGACATGGCTGCTCGTCTCGGCCGGGTTCGACGCCCACCGGCGCGACCCGCTCACCGATCTCGGCCTCACGTCGGGCGACTACGCCGATCTCGTCACCGACCTCCTCGGCCTGGTGCCCCCGTCGCGGGCCGTGTTCTTCCTGGAGGGCGGCTACGACCTGGAGGCGGTGAAGCGCTCGGCCGGAGCCACGATCGCGGCGCTGGCCGGCGCGCCGGTGCATCCCGAGGCGCCCACCGCCGGCGGCCCGAGGGCCGGGGTGGTGGAACAGGTGCTGGCTGCCCGCCGGGACCTCGACGAGCCCGCCCCGTGACGGCCCGATCGGCTTCGTGTCCCGCCGGTCGGCGCTTGTAGCGTCTGGCCACGTGATCCCCGAGCGCATCCAGCCCGTCCTCGATGAGGTGCGCCCGTTGGCCGACCGGTTCGAGGCGGCCGGGCATCGCGTCTACCTGGTGGGCGGCATCGTCCGTGACCTCCTCGT
>JAKOVR010000166.1 GCA_029782025.1 Actinomycetes bacterium
GTCGTGCCCAACACGTTCGCTCCGACGACCGACGGGTTTGCCTTCTTCGCTCCGGACGGCTCGGTCGCCGAGCTCCTGACCACCCCCGAGCTGCTGGTGCTCGCGTCGTTCGTGACGCCCGCCTCGGTCGCCTACGCCGAGGAGCGAGCCGCCGCCGGCATCGTGCCGCTGGCGCCCGCTGACGTCCGCCAGGTCGTGGCCCGCTTGCTGCGAGCGAACCTCCTCGCTCCCGAGGTCGACTCGACGCCGAAGACCTCGGGGCCGCTCGACCTCACGCCCGATCGGCGCGACGCGCTGATGCGGTTGGTCGACGCCGTGGCGGCTACGGCCAGGGCCCGGCGCGACGCGGTGATGGCCCGCGGGCGCCCCCGTCCGCCGGTGGTGCCGGTGGTGCGGCGAACCGGGATGATCCCACCCACCGCGCTGGGGATGATCCTCGCCTACGCCATGGAGCACGACGGCGGCCGACTCGCCGATCTGTACGACTTCGAGCCCCGTTGGGTCATGCGTCGCCGTGACGTGAGCCGGCTCGTGCGCGAGCGCGGGCCGGGCGTCTACCTCTTCTCCAACTACGCGTGGACCATGCAGGAGAACATGGCGATGTCGGCGTTGGTGAAGGAGCTCTCGCCGGAGTCGGTCACGGTGCACGGCGGGCCCAACACCCCGTCCTACGAGGCCGACGTCGAGGCCTTCCTGCGGGCCCACCCGCACGTCGACCTGGTCGCCCGGGGGGAGGGCGAGCGCACGGTCGCCGAGGTGCTCAACGCGATCGACGGGCGGCCGGCCGAGCTGGCGGCGGCCCGCCCACGTCTGGCCCACGTGGCCGGACTGTCGTTCCGGGACGGCGACCGCGTGGTCCGCACCCCCGACCGCGAGCGCACGGCGGACCTCGACCAGTTCCCGTCGCCGTACCTCGGCGGCCTCTTCGAGGAGTACGACGGTGCGGCCGAGGTGGTGGTGATCGAGACCAATCGGGGCTGCCCCTACGGCTGCACCTTCTGCGACTGGGGGAGCGCCACCTTGTCGCGGCTCCGCAAGTTCAGCCTCGAGCGGGTGTTCGGGGAGCTGGAGTGGGCCGCCACCCACCAGGCGCAGACGATCGTGCTGGCCGACTCCAACTTCGGGATGCTGGCCCGCGACGTCGAGATCACGGCGAAGGTCGCGGAGCTCAAGCGTCAGCACGGCTACCCGACGAAGTTCTACTTCTCCACGGCGAAGAACACGCTGCGCCACCTCACCGAGATCATCACGATCCTCGCCGACGCCGGTATCCGCACCGAGGCGGTGCTGGCGCTCCAGACCACCGATCCGGTCGTGCTGGACACGATCAACCGCTCCAACATCAAGACCGCGAACTACCACAGCCTCGCCTACGAGTACCGGCGGGTCGGTCTCAGCCTGAGCACCGAGTACATCGTCGGGCTGCCGGGGTCGACCATGACCACGGTCGTGACCGACCTCCAATCGGCCGTCGACCGCGAGATCAACGTGCGGGCCAACCCCGTGGAGCTGCTCGTCAACAGCCCGATGAACGAGCCCTCCTACCGGGCCAAGTTCGCGATCGAGTCCGAACAGCTCCCGGGCGACCGCTACCGGCGTCTGGTCGTGTCGAGCGCCTCCCACAGCCGGGAGGATCTGGACGACATGTGGATGCTCCACCGGTTCTTCCACTTCGCCGAGAACCTCGGTGCGCTCCGGCACGTCGGCCGATGGTTGCGGCAGTCGACCGGTGTCGACGAGTTGGAGATCTACCGTCGCATGATCGGGCTCGACGCCGAACGGCCGGGCGAGTTCCCGCTCATCGGGTGGGCCGTCCGCCACTTCGAGGTCCTCGGGGTTCCTCCGTTGGGTTGGGCCCGGTGGTACGACGAGGTCGCCCGGTTCGCCACCGACGTGATGGGCGTTCCCGACTCCTCCGAGCTGCGCACCGTGCTCGGCGTCCAACGGGCGATCGTCCCCGACCGGGGCCGTTCCTTCCCCGATCGGGTGGAGCTCGAGCACGACTACGTGGCCTGGTTCGAGGCCATGCTGGCCGCCAAGGAGGCGGACCCGTCCACGTGGCCGGAGGCGACCCCCCCGCTCGCCTCGTTCGGGCCGGGTGTGCTGACGATCGAGGACCCGTTCGACGCGTGCACCAAGGTCTACGGCCGGTGCGCGGCGAACCTGGAGAAGCTCTCGTGGGAGCTCGTCTCGCCGGTGGCGCGGGACGCCTCCGTGCCGGCCTGACTTCGCCCGGTCGGGGCCGGGCGCCGCGATCGGCGGGACCCGATCAGAGGTAGTAGCCGATGACGTCGACGAGGAAGTCGGTGCTGCTGCCGCCCGAGCACTTCACGTTGAAGCGGCCGAGCGAGTCGAGGGCCACGATCGCCATGTTGGCCAGCACCGTGCCGGTGGCGCCCCAGTTGATGTTGCTGTTGCCCGGCCAGGCCACGCCGGTCTTGTAGAGGCCGAGGAAGCCGCTGGCCGAGGTGTTGACGATGGTGAGGTTGACCATCGCCGCGATGGCGCCGTCGGCCACGGCCGGGACGGTCACGCCGCCGGCCACGCCGTTCTTGGTGCCCACGGTGCGGTCGGCCGCGCCGGTGATCGGGGTCTTGGTGCCGCTCAGGGGAGGGTTCCCCGGACGCGAGTCGTAGACACGCACGCTCTGGGCCAGCACGTGGAGCTGGCCGGCGGTGGCCGGCCCGCCCAGCTTGCGCCACGTGCCGGGCGCGCCGTCGGCCACGCACAGCCACAGATCGCCGTTCGTGTCCTCCACGATGTGGCCCTGGTAGTAGCTGCCGGCCCGCCCGCCGATAGGGGACAGCCCCGCCGGGGTCAGCCCGAGGGGGATGCGGCCGTCGAGCTGCGCCGCGGTGCCCCCGCTGCTCGAGCAGTAGATGGTCGCGGCCCCGTTGGCGGTGGGGAAGGTGTCCTGGAACATCGCCACCGGGTTCCCGCCGTAGGCCGTCACCGCCAGGGCCGAACCGCTGATCTGGTTCGTGATCTGGACCGTGGCGCCCGTGCCGGAGGTCCGCTCGGCGAAGATGGCCGCGTCGTTGGTCATCGACGCCATGGCGTGGACGCCGGCGCTGCCGTTGGTGTTGGTGGAGGCCTGGAGCCCGTAGCCGCCGACGCCGGAGGCGATGACCCCGGGGTTGCCGCTCCCGGTCACCGTCGCCGCGGCGGCCGGCGTCTGGTCGGCCAGGGCGAGGGCCACACCGCCCACCGCGGCCCCGGCGGCCATCGTGCCGGCCCGGCGCAGCAGGTGCCGGCGGGCCACGGGGGCGTCGTCCTCCCCGGTGCCCTCGCGGTCGGCCTGGTCGGCGTCGACCGCCGGCTGCCGGTGGGCGACGGCCCGGCGCAGCTCGGCGATCTGATCCTGCTGGGCCGCTACCAGGCGGCGGAGCTCGTCGAGCTCGAGGCGGAGGTCGTCGGTCATGTCGGGGGCTCCTCGGGAGGGGTGGTCGGGATGGGGTCGGGCGAACGGGGTGCGGCCGGGGGGTCGAGCAGGAAGAAGTCCCGCACCGTCGGGCGGTCGGGCCGTCCCGCCCCGGCGGGCTCTGCCGTCGCGCCCGTCGGGTCGGGGGACGCAGCGGGGCGGGGCATGCTCCGAGCAGATCACGGCGGCCCGCCGCGGGTCATGAGTGGCGGGTACTCAAACATGGGATGCTGGCGCCGTGTCCGACCGCCTGACACGGCTGACCGCCGTCGCCGTGCTCGCCCTCGCGCTGCTCTCGCTCCGGCCCGTCGGCTCCGACGACACGTTCATGTACGCCGCCACCGGGCGGTGGGTGGTCGAGCACGCCGAGGTGCCCCGCACCGATCCGCTCTCGTGGACGGCGGCAGGCCAGCCGTGGCTGTCCAACGGGTGGCTCTTCGGCGTGGCCGCCTGGGAGGCCCACCAGGTGGCGGGCCTCGGCGGCATCGCCGCGCTCACGCCGCTGCTGGTGCTGGCCATCGGTGCGGCCGGGGGCTTCGCCGCCGCCGGGCTGGGCGCCGGTCGGAGGGGCGCGTCCTTCGCCGCGGTGTCGGCGGCGGGCGGGTCGCTGTTCTTCGCCGAGGCGCGGCCGCACATGGCCTCCTACGCCTGCTTCCTCCTGGTGATCGGGACGGCGGCCCGGGCCGGCGCCGACCTCGACCGGCCGTGGCGCTGGGTGGCCGCCACGTTCGGGGTGCAGCTGCTCTGGGCCAACCTCCACTCGGTGGCCCCCTTCGGTGTGGTGGCCGCCGCCGTCGTGGCCGCCGGGGCCTGGTGGGCGCAGCGCTCGACCCGGGCCCTCCTCGGAGCCGGGGCGGTGGTCCTGGCCGCCGCCCTCGGCACGGCCGCTACGCCCTTCGGGCTCGAGCCGTTGCGGCACGCCTCCGAGGTCCGGGCCGCGTCGCGGGACGTGATCACCGAGTGGTTCCCGCTCTGGCGCCTCTCGCCCGCCGACCCGCCCGTGCTGTTGTTCCTCGCCGTCGTGGTCCTGGCCGCCGTGGTCGTCGTCCGCACCGGCGGGGTGCGCCGCCGCCCCGAGCTGGTCCTGCTCCTGGCCGGGTTCGCCGCGCTCTCCGTCGATGCCAACCGCACCGTGGGCTTCCTGGTGCAGGCGGCGGCCGTCGCCCTGCCGGCCCTGCACTTCGGGGCCGGCGCCGATGCCGGTGCTGGCACCGGCGTCGCGGCCGGGGACCGGCCCCTCCCCGCCGACCGGCTCCGCTTCCTCGAGGTCGGTGCCCTCGGCCTCCTGGCCTGCGGGCTGGTCGTGGCCGCGCTGGCCCTCCCGTCGGTGGGCGAGCCCGACCCGGGGGTGCCCGTGGCCGCCACCGCCGCCCTGCCCGCCGGGTGCCGCATCCTCAACGACCGCCACGCCGGCGGGTGGGTGCTCCTCCGGCGGCCCGACGTGCCCGTGTCCAACGACGGCCGCAACGACCTCTACGGCCAGGCCGGCTACGACCGTCAGATCACGTGGTTCCTGCCCGACAGCCCCGGCGGTTCGACGGCCACGCTCGACCGGTGGGGCGTCACCTGCGTGCTGTTCCTCGACGCCAATCCGGCGTCGGCCGCGCTCGAGCGGGCGGGGTGGCGACGACTGCCGGCGAAAGGCCCTGGCTTCGTGCTCGTACGACCCGAGTAGGGTTCCGGCCCATGCTCCAGCTGTTCGACACCGCGCAAGGCAAGGTGGTGCCCTTCGAGCCGAGGGAACCGGGCAAGGTGTCGATGTACGTCTGCGGGCCCACCGTGTACGGCCCTCCCCACCTCGGCCACGGCCGCTTCTCGCTGGTGTTCGACGTGATCCGGCGCTACCTCGAGTGGGCGGGCTACGAGGTCACCTACGTCTCCAACATCACCGACATCGACGACAACATCATCAACAAGGCCAACGAGGACGGCATCGGCACCGACGAGGTGGTCGCCCGCTACGAGGCCCTGTGGTGGGAGGCGATGGACGCCATCGGGGTGAAGCGACCCACCCGCGATCCCCACGCCACCGCCTACGTCGAGCAGATGGTGGCCCTCATCGCCGACCTCATGGGCCGCGGGATCGCCTACGAGACGTCCGACGGGGTCTACTTCACGCCGGCCGCCATCGACGACTACGGCCTCCTGGCCCGCCAGTCGATCGAGTCGCTCCAGGTCGGCGCCCGGGTCGAGGTGGACGACGAGAAGCGGTCGCCCATCGACTTCGCCCTCTGGAAGAAGAGCAAGCCGGACGAGCCGGCGTGGCCGTCGCCCTGGGGGCCGGGCCGGCCGGGCTGGCACACCGAGTGCGTGGTGATGAGCCTCGACCTGCTCGGTGAGGGGTTCGACATCCACGGCGGCGGCCAGGACCTCGCCTTCCCCCACCACGAGAACGAGCGGGCCCAGGCGGTCGGGTCGGGGCGGGCCTTCGCCCGCTACTGGCTCCACAACGGGTTCGTGATGGTGGGCGACGAGAAGATGTCGAAGTCGCTCGGCAACTTCACCAACCTCATGGACCTGGCGCACAGTACCGACCCGCGCTCGTACCGGCTCCTCGTCCTGCGGTCGCACTACCGGTCGCCCGTCGAGGTCACCCGCGCCACCACCGACGACGCCTCGGAGGCCCTGGCCCGCCTCGACCGCTTCTCGCTGCGGGCGGCCGCGCTGCCGAGCGACGTCGAGCCCGACGAGACGACGCTGGTCGAGTTCCAGTCGTACATGGACGACGACTTCCAGACCCCCGGCGCCATGGGTCTGCTGTTCTCCACCGTGACCGAGGCCAACAAGGCCATCGACGCCGGCGACATCGAGCTGGCGGCGGCCCTCGCCGGCGCCGTGCGGGAGATGTGCTCGGCGGTCGGTCTCGAGTTGCGCACCGACGACGAGCCCATCCCCGAGGCCGACCTCGCCCTGGCGGCCGAGCGCGACGCCGCCCGCAAGGCCAAGGACTGGGCCACCGCCGACCGCCTCCGCGACGAGCTCGTGGCCAAGGGCTACGTGCTGGAGGACTCGGCCTCGGGCACGGTCATCCGCCGCCCTTAGGGGGCCGCCCCCCGTCGCCGACCGTTCCGGGGGCCGACTTGACCGGCCGCGTCCGGCTGGCGTTGTCTTGCCGCCGTGCGGACCCGCCCGACCTCCCCCCCGGCGCCCGCCCGCGGCGCCCGCCGGCCGCTCCCACCCGGGTTCTTCACCATCTGGTCCACGGTCGCCATCGACCTCGTGGGCTTCGGGATCGTCCTGCCCATCCTCCCGCAGTACGCCGAGCGGCTCGGGGTGAGCCCCACCACCGTCGGGGTGCTGGTGGCGTCGTTCTCGGTGGCCCAGCTCGCGCTCGCCCCGGTGTGGGGCCGGCTGTCGGACCGCATCGGTCGCAAACCCATCCTGCTGGTGTCGCTGTTCGGCACCGCCATCGGGTCGCTGCTCACCGGCCTGGCCGGGTCGCTGTGGCTCCTGCTGCTCGGGCGGTTGATCGACGGCGCGTCGGGCGCCTCGGTGTCGGTGGCCCAGGCCGCGGCCGCCGATCTGGCCGAACCGGAGGACCGGCCGCGGCTGCTCGGCCTCCTCGGCGCCGCCTTCGGCGTGGGCTTCGTGCTCGGCCCCGCCCTCGGTGCCCTCGGCGCGCTCGGCGGCATCCACGTCCCCTTCTTCATCGCCGCCGCGCTGTCGGCCGGCAACGCGCTGGTGGCCATCGTCCGCCTCCCCGAGACCCACCGCCCCTCGGCCGACCCCGCCGGCGTCGATCCTTGGGTGCGCAAGGGCGCGCATAGCGCACCCTTGCGCACCCAAGGGCTCCCGGCCGACGAGGGGAGCGGGACGCGTCGGATGGTGCGACGGCTGATCGGGGTGGGGTTCGTCGGGATGATCGGGTTCTCGGGGTTCGAGGCCACCTTCGCCCTGCTGGTGGAGCGACGGTTCGGCTTCACGCTGGCCTCCA
>JAKOVR010000171.1 GCA_029782025.1 Actinomycetes bacterium
AGCCGTGGGATGTCCTTGCGGGGGTTGGCCGAGCCGAAGATCGAGCCGACGACCTGCTTCTCGTAGAGGGTCAGCTCGGTCATCGGGATGGTGTTCGTCGGCTCGGCCCACGGGTGCAGGTTCGTGACGACGACGCGCCCCCGCTTGGCCGCCAGGGCCATGACGTCGCGCATCAGCTCGCCACGCCCCACCCCCATCGTGCAGATCACCTTGTCGCAGCCCCGCCCGTACGTCTCACGGTGCACGACCCGCATGGCGTCGGCGAGCGACGCCGCGCTGTGGGTGGCACCGAAGCCCTGCGCCGCCTCGCGCTTGGCCTCGACCGGGTCGACGGCGATGATGCGATCGGCGCCGGCCATCCGGGCACCCTGCACCGCAGCCGAGCCCACGCCACCGACCCCGACGATCGCCACGTTGTCGCCGGTCCGGACGTCGGCCGCGTACACCGCCGATCCCCAGCCCGTGGGCACGCCGCAGCCCACCAGGCAGGCCTTCTCCAGGGGGAGGTCCTTCGGGATCGGCACGCAGGACCACTCGTGCACGACGGTGTGCCGGGCGAAGGTGCCGAGCAGGCACATGGTGCGCAGGTCCTGGCCGCGGCCGTGGTGGCGCGAGGTGCCGTCGAGCTGCAGGCCGGCCATCAGCACCGCACCCTGGTCGCACAGGTTCGAGTGCCCGGCGGCGCACGAGGGACAGGTGCCGCACGAGGGCACGAAGGAGAACACGACGTGGTCGCCGGGCTCGACGAGCGTCGCGTCGGGGCCGACCGCCTCGACCACCCCCGCGCCCTCGTGGCCGCCGATCATCGGCAGGACGCCGGGGAGGTCGCCGGTGACGACGTGCTCGTCGGAGTGGCACATGCCCGACGCCACCAGGCGGACCAGCACCTCGCGGCCCCTCGGTGGGTCCAGCTCGATCTCCTCGACCGACCACTCGTCGCCGGTCGCCCACAAGATGGCGGCCTCCGTGCGCATGTCGTCCCCCCGTCGTCGTCGCCGGCTCCCGACCGGCGCCGCCCAACGTAGGCCGTCGCCGCCGCCCGAACCCCCCATCCCCCCATCCCGCCATCCCGCCATCCCCCCGATCGCCCAACCGGTGACGCTTGCGTCGCCCATGGCGAAGGAAGTGTCGCCGGAACCGAGGGGGCGAGGGGGCGAGGGGGCGAGGGGGCGAGGGGGCGAGGGGGGAGGATGGCGGCGTCGGTGGTCGGAGCCCCGATCAGGCGTAGTAGCCGACGACGTCGACGAAGAAGTCGGTGCTGGCGTTGGCCGGCACCTTCGCCAGCGCCTTCCCCGTTGCGTCGACGTCGGTGTAGGCGGTGGTGGCCACCACCTCGTCGGGCACGAACCAGTTGATCGACGACGTGCCCGGCCACGCCGTCCCGTTCTCGTACAGGGCGAGGAAGCCGCTGAACGACGTGTTCACCACGCCGAGGCTGACCAGCACCCCGCGAGGCGCCACCGGCAGCGACAGGCCGTTGAGCATGTCGATGACGCGCGTGCCGTTCGACAGCTGGCCCTTGGTCACGCCCGGCGGCGGGTCGCCGGCCCGCGAGTCGTACACCCGCTTCGGGGGGATCGGCGTGAACCCGTAGCCGTTGGGGATGTAGGAGAGCCGCACGCTCCAGATGCGCACCGACCCGCTGGCCCGGGTGTACAGCGCCGCGTCGTAGTTGTCCTGCGCCGATGTGCGGTGGCTGAGCGCCGCCGTGCCGAACTGCAGGGTGGTCGCACCGCCGGACGCGACCGGCACGGTGGCGAGGTTCACGCCGAGGGCCGAGCCGTCGAAGCTGTTGTACTCGAGGATGCCGTCGACCGACGCCCCCGACGAGTTGTTGACGGCGAAGGCCACCTCGGTGAGCTGCAGGTCGGCCTCGAGGCCCAGCCCGACCACGAGGTTGCCGTCGGCCTCGGTGCAGAAGGCGCCGTAGGGCGACACGGCCTTGCCGAGCGCCGAGTAGTTGGGCTGCACGTCGTACTGGCCCCAGAGCCGGTGGTGGAGCCCCGGCGTGGCCGCCAAGGGGGGCAGCCCGAGCGCCCGGGCACGCGCGCCCCGGCCGGCGATCGGGTCACCCGGTCCGAGCGGGGGCGCCTCGGCCGCCGCCGGGCCGGCCGACACGGCACCCACGGCCGCCGCGCCCACCGCGCCGCCGGCCCCGGCCAGCAGCGCCCGTCTGGTCACGGCCCGCGTCACGTCCTCTCCCATGGCCCCTCCGTCCAGCCCGTCGGTGCGGCGACGATATCCAACCAACCTTCCCCACGAACCGTCCCCACGAACCGTCCCCACGAACCGTCCCCCCGACCGTTCCCCCGAACCGGTGACGGTTCCTCGCTCCAGGGCGAAGGAAGCGTCACCGGAACGGGAGCTGCTGGTGGTGGTCAGGCGTAGTAGCCGACGGCGTCGATGAAGAAGTCGGTCGAGCTGTTGGCGGGCACCTTGGCGATCGCCTGGCCGGAGGCGTCGACATCGGTGTAGGCGGTGTTGGCCACGATCTCGTTGGCGGTGAACCAGTTGATCGACGAGGTGCCGGGCCACGCGCTCCCGTTCTTGTACAGCGAGATGAACCCGCTGGCCGAGGTGTTCACCACCGTCAGGTTGCACAGCACGCCCTTCGGGGTGACGGGCAGCATCAGCCCGTTCAGCATGTTGACGACCCGCGTGCCGTTGGACAGCTGGCCCTTGGTCACCCCCAGCGGCGGGTTCCCAGCGCGAGAGTCGTAGACCCGGGTGGGGGTGATCGGCGTGAACCCGTAGCCGAACGGGACGTAGCCCAGGCGCATCGAGAACACGCGGATCGAGCCGGAGGTCGGCGTGTAGATGGCAGCGTCGTAGGTGGTGTTGGCGTTCACGGTGTGGCTCAAGACCGTCGAGCCCACCTGGATGGTGGCGACGGCCCCCGAGGGGATGTCGATGGTGCCGACCGCTGTCGACGCGCCGCCGGCGATCGGGAACGACTCCAGGTAGAACGTGGCGTTCCCACCCGAGGAGTTGGTGACGCCGACGGTGAGGTCGGTCAGCAGGCTGTTCGCCTCCAGGTCGACAGAGGCGACGAGGTAGCCGTTGGCCGCCGGGCAGTAGGCGCCGGCCGGCGTGACCGTGAGGCCGTTGGTGGACTGGTTCGGCCGGAAGGCGAAGATGCCCCAGGTCCGGTAGTGGACGCCGGGGGTGACCACCAAGGG
>JAKOVR010000181.1 GCA_029782025.1 Actinomycetes bacterium
GGCGCCCAGTCGGGCAACATCACCCGCAACGCATGGCTGGCCGCCGGCCTCCCGATGGAGGTGGCCGCCACCACGGTCGACAGCGCCTGCGGCTCGTCGCAGCAGGCCATGAATCTCGCCATCTCGCTCGTGGCCTCCGGTGCGGAGGACGTCGTGCTGGCCTGCGGCGTGGAGAACATGAGCACCGTGCCCCTCGGGGCCAACGCCATGGACGGCGCCAAGGCCGGCCACGGCAAGCCCGTCAACCGCACCTACGGGGCGCAGTACGAGTACACCTCGCAGTTCGAGGGGGCCGAGCGCATCGCCACCAAGTACGGCATCACCCGGGCCGACGCCGACGAGTTCGGGCTCGAGTCCCAGCGCCGGGCCCGCATCGCCATCGACGAGGGCCGCTTCGAGCACCAGATCGTCCCGCTGGCCGCCACCCAGGTCGACGCCGACGGCAAGCGCCTCGACACCACGGCCACCTTCGCCGTCGACGAGGTCCCCCGCGACACCAGCCTCGAGGCCCTCGCTGCCCTCGAGCCGGTGGCCCGCCCCGACGGGGTCCACACCGCCGGGTCGAGCTCGAAGATCGCCGACGGCGCCTCAGCCATCCTGCTGATGACGGCCGAGAAGGCGGCCGAGCTGGGGCTGCGGGCCCGGGCCCAGGTCCTCCAGACCTGCCTGGTCGGGTGCGACCCTGTGCTGATGCTCGAAGGGCCGATCCCGGCCACCGAGCGCCTGCTCGGCCGGAGCGGTCTCACCATCGACGACATCGACGTGGTCGAGATCAACGAGGCCTTCGCCTCGGTCGTGCTGGCCTGGCAGCGCACCGTCGGCGCCGACCTCGCCCGCACCAACCCCAACGGCGGGGCCATCGCCCTCGGCCACCCGCTGGGGGCCACCGGGTGCCTCCTCACGGCCAAGGCCGTGCACGAGCTCGAGCGGGCCGACGGCGAGCACGCCATCATCACCATGTGCTGCGGCGGCGGTCTGGGCACGGGCACGCTGCTGCGCCGCGTCGGCTGAGGCGCCCATCGTGTCCGACCCCGCCCTGCTGTTCGACGCCACCCCGCCGATCGCCCGCATCACCCTCAACCGGCCCGACAAGCGCAATGCCCTCGACGCCGAGATGGTGGTGCGGCTGGCCGACGCCTGGGCCGAGGTGGTGGCCACCCCGGCGATCCGGGTGGTGCTCATCACCGGCGCCGGCGACGCCGCCTTCTGCGCCGGCGCCGACCTGGCCACGCTGATCCCGCTGCTCACCCGGGGCCGGCCGCCGGCCGACGAGTGGGACGAGCGCCTCCTGGCCCAGCCCCGGCTCATGAACCAGGCGTTGCTGCGCACCACCGAGATGCCCACGCCGGTGATCGCGGCCGTGCGGGGCTTCGCCCTGGCCGGCGGCACCGAGCTGGTGTTGGCCTCCGACCTCCGAGTGGTGTCCGACGACGCCCGCCTCGGGCTCACCGAGGTCCGCCGGGGGCTGATCCCCGCCGCCGGGGGCACGGTGCGCCTGCCCCGCCAGATCCCCCGGGCCCGGGCGGCCGAGCTCCTGCTGCTCGGCGACCACCTCGCCGCCGCCGACGCGTTGGCCCTCGGCCTCGTGAACCGGGTCGTCCCCGGCCCCGAGGTGCTGGCCTGCGCCGAGGAGCTGGCCGAGCGCATGGCTGCCAACGGGCCCTTGGCGCTGCGCAAGATCAAGGAGGTCATGCTGCGGTCCGAGGGGCTACCGCTGGCCGAGGCCTTCGGGGTGGAGGACGACGCCGCCCGGGTGGTGATGCGCTCGGACGACGCCAAGGAAGGGCCCCGCGCCTTCGCCGAGAAGCGGCCGCCCCGCTTCACCGGCACCTGACGCCGCGCCCCCCGGGGCCGCAACCCCAGCAAGACAGAAATGGAGATCGTCTTGCCCGGTGGGCGGCCCCGTGGTAGAACTCGGGGCGACGAGACGTCGAGCGAGAGCGAGTGACGCACATGGCGAAGCGGGCCGCGCAGGCGCAGACCGACAATCCCCGGCTGGCCGTCACCGACGAGGCCGACGCCCAGCTCTACGAGCGGATGCACGGCTCGGTGCTGCCCGACCTCGGCATGGTTCGGGCCGCCGTGGCCGGGTCGACCGACGACGGGTCGGCCGAGGTCCGCCCCAGCAACCGCGAGATCCGCTCCGAGCTGCCGCCCCGCTCCCACGTCCTGCCCGTGCCCAACGGCTGGTACGCCCTGCTGCGCAGCGAGGAGCTCGACCGGGGCGACATCGTGTCCATCCGCGCCGTCGACCGTGACCTCGTCGCCTACCGCGACGAGGAGGGCGGCGCCCACGTCTTCGACCCCTACTGCCCCCACATGGGGGCCCACCTCGGTGACGGCCGGGTGGTCGGCTGCTCGCTCAAGTGTCCGTACCATGGCTGGGAGTTCGGGGCCGACGGCCGCTGCGCCCGCATCCCCTACTCGGAGGCCCGGATCCCCAAGCGGGCCAAGGTCGACGCCTACCCGGTGCGCGAGCACGACGGGTTCGTGTACCTCTGGTACCACGCAGCCGGCACCGAGCCCACCTACGAGGTGCCCGAGGTCGAGGAGCACGACGACCCGGCGTGGAGCCGCCCCTACGTCTACGAGAAGGAGCTGGTGGCCGCGCTCCAGGAGATGGCGGAGAACAACATCGACTTCGCCCACTTCAAGTACGTGCACGGCCGCGAGATCGTGCCCAACGGCCTGTCGGAGCACCACTTCGACGGCCCCTTCTCCTGGGTCCAGGAGAACCTGGGCGACGGCCTCGGGTTCATGCGCCGGTCCTACGGGCCGGGGGTCGCCGTGCTGCGCTTCGCTGGCTTGATGACGGTGGTGGCCAACACAACGCCGATCGACCGGGGCAACTGCCGTCTCAAGTGGCACTTCTACTTCCCCCACGACGTGGAGCCCGCCGCCGACGATCTCATCGCCTCGGTGGTGGGGCCCTTCGGGCTCGAGGCCGACGTCCCGATCTGGCGGCGCATGAAGTTCCAGGAGCGGCCCGTGCTGGTGAAGGGCGACGGCCCCTTCGCCGAGTACCGCCGCTGGTACGCCCAGTTCTACGAGGGCAACTGACGGCTCCGCCGGCCCGGCCGGGGCCGGCGCCGGGAAAGACATTTCTCAGAGTTGTCTTGCCTCGGGGTGGCACCGCTTGGTAGAACGGTGCGATGACGATCCGCTACGGCGCCCGGGCGCCCCGCCCGGCCGATGGAGGCAGCGCTCGTCCGCTGGCCATCGACACGTGGTCCACCTCGGTCACGGCCACCTTCCTCACCGATCCCGACCTCATCGCCGCCGTGCTGCCGCCGCCGCTCGAGCCCGGCGCCCAGCCGCTGGTGAAGATCGGGATCTCCACCGTCGAGCTGGGCCGGGGCATGGGCACCATCGGGGCCGGGACCTTCGCCGTGGCCGCCCGGCACGGTGCGGTCGAGGGGAGCTACCCGCTCCTCATGCCCATGACCACCGAGCAGGCGGTCACCGGCGGCCGGGAGATCTACGGCGAGCCCAAGAAGCTGGCCAAGATCGCCCTCGACGTGGACGCCGAGGCCGGCACGCTGCGGGCGTCGGTGTCGCGCATGGGCACCACCATCATCGAGATCGACGGCGCCATCGGCGCCGAGGTGCCCGCCTCCGGGGAGAGCGAGCGCGAGAACGTGGACTTCTACTTCAAGTTCCTGCGGGACCCGGCCGGGGCGGGGCTCGACGCCGACCCGTGGCTCGTCCACTGCACCCGCACCGGCGAGACCCGCTCGTGCCGCGCCGTCACCGGCACCGTCGTCCTGCGCGACTCGAAGTTCGACCCGGTGGCCGACTTCCCCATCCTGGGCGAGGTGCAGATCACCCTGGCCGAGCGGTCGAGCAAGCAGCGGGGCGAGCGGGTGGTGCAGGTGCCGGCCGACGACGTGCTGCCGTTCATCCATCAGCGCTACGACGACCTGATCGTCGCGGCCGGCAAGGGGGCGTGATGCAGGATCTCCAGGGCAAGGTGGCCGTGATCACCGGCGGCGCCGGCGGGATCGGCAAGGCCATGGGCCGTCGCTTCGCCGAGGAGGGCATGAAGGTCGTCCTCGCCGACCTGATCCCCGGGCCTCTCGACGACGCCGTGGCCGACCTCCGGGCCGACGGGCACGACGTCATGGGCGTGGTCACCGACGTCGGCGACTTCGCCTCGGTCGAGGCCCTCCGCGACGCCGCCTACGAGGCCCACGGGGCGGTGCACGTGCTGTGCAACAACGCCGGTGTGGGGGCCGGGGCCGAGGGGAAGATGTGGGAGCACACCCTCAACGACTGGGGCTGGGGCCTGGCCGTCAACCTGTGGGGCGTGATCCACGGGATCAAGGCCTTCGTGCCGGCCATGCTCGAGGGCGGCGCGCCCGGGCACATCGTCAACACCTCGTCGGGCAACGGCGGCGTCGCCCCGCTCGGCAACACCGCCATCTACGCCACCACCAAGGCCGCCGTCACCACGGTCACCGAGGTCCTGTGGGCGCAGCTGCGTTCGGTCGAGGCGCCGATCGGGGCGTCGGTGCTGTTCCCGGGGCCGAAGGTGCTGCGCACCGGGCTGCTCGAGTCGTCCAAGGGGCGGCCCGAGCAGTGGGCCAACGCCGAGCCCCGCAAGACCCCGCACACCACCATCGAGTCCTTCGAGGCCCGCATGCGGGCCGCCGGCATCGAGCCCGAGTACACGCCGGTCGAGGCCGTGGCCGAGGAGGCCCTGCGCGGCATCCTCGAGGACCGCTTCTGGATCCTCCCCGCCAGCGCCCAGACCGACAAGACCATCGAGGCCCGGTCCCGCTCGATGCTCGAGCGCTCCGCCCCCACCTACATCCGCATCATGTGAGCGCC
>JAKOVR010000005.1 GCA_029782025.1 Actinomycetes bacterium
CGACCCTGGCGGTCCTACGCCGCCGCCCACCTCTGGGCCGCTGATCCCGACGGGCCCGGCCGAGCGCCCACCGCCCGCCCGTCCCGCCGGGGAACGTCGACCAACGGGCGCCGGCCCTCGAACGGAGCACCACGATGACCACCACCACGCCCAGCACGACCGCGACCACGACGACGACGACGGCCACGACGCCGACGACGCCCACGGCACCGAGGACGCCCAAGCGCTACCGCACCGTCGACAGCCCGGTCGGACCGTTGACCCTGGCCGGCGTCGACGGCGTCCTCACCGACCTGCGGATGGACGGGCAGGACCACCCCCCCGACGGCCACGACGGCTGGGTGCGCGACGACACCGCGTTCCCCGAGGCCGTGGCCCAACTCGCCGCCTACTTCGCCGGCCGGGTCACCGAGTTCGACGTCCCGATCCGGCTCGAGGGCACCGACTTCCAGCGCGAGGTGTGGGCGGCGCTGCGCACCATCCCCTACGGCGAGACGTGGTCCTACGCCCGGCTGGCCGAGGCGGTGGGGCGGCCCGGCGCGGCGCGGGCCGTGGGCGCTGCCAACAGCCGCAACCCGATCGGGATCATCGTGCCGTGCCACCGGGTCATCGGTGCATCGGGGGCGCTGACCGGCTACGCCGGTGGCCTCGACCGCAAGCGCCTCCTCCTCGACCTCGAGCGGGGCCAGCCCGGCCTCGCCCTCGACGTCCACCCGACCCCGGGCTGATCGAGCTGGGACCTCGCCGCCACCGCCCAGCGGGCCGCCCCACCGCCGAGGCGGCCGCCCCATCGGCGGCGGGCCTCCGGGTACGCTGCCGGCGATGGCCTCGGTGCGCACGGCGACCCCTGAGCGGGCGGGCAGCGGCGCCCCGCCCCGCCCCGCGAAGGCCGGCGGCTTCGACCCGTCCCCGATCTTCGCCGGCATCTACCTCCTGCAGGTGGCCACCGGGATCGCGCTGTGGGCCGCCACGGCCGCCTTCCCCAAGGTGCACGAGTCGATCGACCTCGTGGCCGGCAACCACGCCGTGACCGACGGGTTCTTCGTCCCCGACATGCTGATCGTGCTCGCCTCGGCCGGCACCGCCTGGGCCCTCCTCACCCACCGTCCCTGGGCGGGCGCGGCCGCGGCGTTCACGGCCGGCGCCGTGCTCTACCCGACCCTCTACCTCGTGGGCTGGATCCTGATCACCAGCGGTGCCACCGGCTCGGTCGCCCTCGCCATCATGATCCCGCCCGCCCTGATCAACGCCTTCGTGTGCGTGCAGGTGTGGCGGCACACCAGCCGGGCCCGCACCTGACCCCAGGACCTGACCCGAGCCGACCTGTCCCGACCCGGCGAGGTGCCGGTGCCGGGCGGATCAGCCAGGTGGATCAGCCAGGTGGATCAGAAGGTCGAGCCCGACCCGACGGCGGCCGCGGCGTCGGCTTCGGCCTCGTCCTCGCGCTCCTTGCGCAGCGACTCGCGGACGGCCCAGAAGGCGACGGTGGCGGCGGCGATCGCCACGCCCATGGTGGTGACGAAGTTGGCGACGCGGCCGGCAGCATCGCCGTCGGCGGTGAGCAGCACCAGCGCTCGGACCACGCCGAAGACCGCCACCAGCGCCGACACCACCGCGTCGGCCTGCATGAGCAGCGGGCGGGGGACGCCGCCGGGGGGATCGGGGGTGAGGAGGAGCAGCACGATGGCGATGCCCAGCACGGCCACGTCGCCGATGTCGACCGTGTCGGTGAGCTGGAGCAGGCGCACCTTCAGCTCCGACGATCCCGCGTCGGACAGGAAGTTCACGAGGCCGGCGCCGGCCGAGCACATCACGGCGACGATGAACCCGGTGGCGGCGAGCGTGGACGGATCGTTGAAGATGCCGATGAAGCCCGAGGGCTCCTTGGCCGCGCTGCTCGACGTCGGTTCGCTCATGGCGCTCATTCTCGCATGCGGAGCCGGCCCGGGCGAGGACGACGGTGACGCGGCGCCCGACGGACGCCCGACCGGTGGTGCGACCGGCGGCTCGACCGACTGGACCGAGTCGCCCGGCGCGACCGGGCCGGCGAGCGCAGCGGTAGCCTGCGGCCGATGGCCGAACCCGAGGCCGCCCCTCCCCCGGCGCGCCGTTCCCCCGTGCGCGTCGCGATCGCGCTGACCGCGGGTGTCGCCCTCGTGCTGGCGGTGTTCGTCGTGGCCCGGCCGTCGGTGCTGATCCTCGGCGACTCGATCATCGAATGGGGGGCCGGCCCGCTCGACGCCTCGATGCGGTGGCAGTACCGGACCCAGGTGGTGGGGCATGCGGGCTTCCGGGCCGACGAGCTGGTCCCCGTGGCCGCGGCGCAGCGTGATGGCGCCCCCGATCGCGTTGTGCTCGACATCGGGACCAACGACGCCCTGCAGCGCTGGCCCGTCGGTCAGACCGAGGTCGCGCTGCGGGCGCTGGTCGACACCTTCCCGGCCCCGCGCTGCCTCGTCCTCACCACGGTCAACGAGCACCTCGATGTGACGGGCGACGCCCGGCCCGCTGCCCGTCAGATCAACGAACGGCTCCGGGCCATCGCCACGGCGCGGGGCGCGGTGATCGCCGACTGGTCGGCCGCGGTGGGGGCCGACCTGGCCGCCGGCTCGCCGGGCGGCAGCCTGACCATCGACCTCGTGCACCCCAGCCCGGCCGGTTACGCCACGTTGGCCCGGCTGTTCGACGACGCCCTGGCCCGGTGCCCGTGATCCGCCAGCTTGCCGTGGTGGTGCCGGCCGAGGAGGTCGAGCTGGTGAGCGACCGGCTCTGGGGCCTCGGCGTGCTGGGCATCGAGGAGTTCGACGGGACCTCGAACCGGACGGGCGGGCCCTCCGGCACGGTGTGCCTCGTCGCCACGCCCGACGACGGCGACGTCGACCGGCTGCTGGCCGCGGTGCCCGGCTACCCGGTGAGCGTGGTCGAGATCGACGACGCCACCTGGGACGGCTTCCTCGACGCGTGGCGGGCCGCGGCCGAGCCCGTGCGGGCCGGGTCCCGGGTCGTGCTGTGGCCGGCCTGGCTCGCTCCCCCCGATTCCGCCGAACCGGCCGACCTCGTCGTCCGCCTCGACCCCGGCCGGGCCTTCGGCAGCGGCTCGCACCCCACCACCCGCCTGGCGGTCGCCGCCCTCGAACGCCATTTGGTCGACGCAGGGATCGACGACCGGCCCGGGCCGGCGCTCGGACCCCGCCCGGTGGTGGACGTGGGCTGCGGCTCGGGGGTGCTGACGGTCGTGGCCGCCCTCCTCGGCGCCCGGCCGGTGACCGCGGTCGACACCGACCCGGCGGCGATCGAGGCCACGCAGGAGAACGCGGCGGCCAACGGCGTCGGCGAGCTCGTCGAGATCGGGCACGGGTCCACCGAGCTGGTGCCGTCGGCCTCGACCGGTCCGATCGACTCGACCGGCTCGACGGACTCGACCGCGGGCTCGATCGACTCGACGGACTCGACCGCGGGCTCGATCGACTCGACCGGCTCGACCGGCTCGATCGGCTCGACCGGCTCGACCGGTTCGAGCGCGGGCCCGATCGTGGTGGCCAACCTCACGGCGGGCCTGGTCTGCGAGCTGGTCCCGGAGCTGGCGCGCATCGCCGGGACGGACGGACGGCTGCTCCTCACCGGGATCCTCGACGAGCGCGCCGGCGACGTCGCCACCGCCCTCGAGCGGCACGGGTGGCAGGTCGCCGAGGAGCACCACGACGACGGGTGGGTGCTGCTCGACGCGGTGGTCCGGCCCGCCGGGTGACCGCCCGGCCGAGCCGCGGGGACGGGCGGCCCAGACCGGCGGGTCAGTCCCGTGACCAGCCGGTGATGTAGCCGGGGACCGGGGTGGCCGGCGCCAGCAGAGGGTCGGGGACGGGCGCGGCCACCGGCACCAGGGCCAGGGGGAGGACGCCGGCCCAGACGTCGCGGTCGAGGTCCCGCTCCTCGTCGATCGGGGGGCCGGTGCGCACCTTGGCCGACGCCTCGTCGATCGGCAGCGCCAGCACCGTGGTGCCCCGGAGCTCCTTCTCGTCGGTCGGGCGGACCTCGGCTGAACGACCCGGCACCACGTGGTCCACGAAGGCGGCGAGGGCGGCGGCCTTGGCCGCCGGATCGGTGACCTCGACACCGGTGCCGAACAGCACGACGGACCGGTAGTTGATCGAGTGGTGGAAGGCCGACCGGGCCAGCACCAACCCGTCGACGAGGGTGACGGTGACACACATCGGGACGCCCTGCTTCAGGGTGCGCAGCAGGCGGGAGGCGGGCGAGCCGTGGATGTAGAGCGTGTCGCCGACCCGGCCGTAGGCGGTGGGGATGACCACCGGCATCGGGCCGTCCGGGGTGTCGGCGGTGATGCCGACGTGGGCGATGAAGCCGGCGTCGAGGATGGCGTGGATGGTGGCGCGGTCGTACCGGCCCCGGTCGGGAAGCCGCCGGACGGCGGTGCGCTCGGTCGGGGGGCCGTCGGTCGGAGCGGCAGGAGCGGTGGGGGGAGCGGCAGGAGCGGCGGGGGCGGTGGGCTCAGCGGTCACGGCGACAGTCTCGCTCCCGGCGCGGCCCGGCTCGCACCGGGTTTCGGTCAGGCCGGCCCGGGTGCGGTGGCCGGGTGCGCAGGCCGGCCGCTCAGGCCGGCCGGCGGTGGAAGTGGCTCCGGTACGCCGACGGCGTGACGCCGACGACCCGGCGGAATGTCCGCTGCATCGTCTCGGGTGTCCCGAAGCCACAGGCCCGGGCGATGGCCTCGACGGGGTCGTCGCCCCGCTCCAGCTGCTGCCGGGCGGCCTCCACCCGCGCCCGCTCCACGTAGTCGGCCGGGGTCACGCCGAGCTCCTCCCGGAACACCCGGCTGAAGTGGCGCACGCTCATGTGGACCCGCTCGGCCAGGGCGGCGACGCTCAGGTCGGCCTCGGGGTGGTCGGCGATCCACCCCTGCAGGTCGCGCAACGGCGACCGCCGGGCCGGGGCGGCGGCGAGGTGGGTGGAGAACTGGGCCTGCCCGCCGGGCCGCTGCACGAACATCACGAGGTGCCGGGCGATGTGACGGGCGGCGTCGGCCCCGAGATCGTCCTCCACGAGGGCGAGGGCCAGGTCGATGCCGGCGGTGATGCCGGCGGAGGTCCACACGTCGCCGTCGCGCACGAAGATCGGATCGGGATCGACGGTGACCGACGGGTGCTGCGCGGCGAGGAGGTCGCACACCGTCCAATGAGTGGTGGCCCGGCGCCCGTCGAGCAGCCCGGCGGCGGCCAGCAGCATCGAGCCGGTGCAGACGGAGGTGACCCGCCGGCACGTCGGGCCCACCACGGCCAGCCACGGCGCCAGCGCGGGCCCGACGTCGACCACGCCGTTGCCCCCGGGGACGACGAGCGTGTCGATCCCGCGGCCCGCCGCCGCCCGGGCCGAGCCGAGCCGGCGGTCGACGGCCACGGTGAGCCCGCCCGAGCTGCGGACGGGCGCCCCGTCGAGCGACGCCACCTCGAGGGCGTAGGGCGGACGGTCCGACGGCGCCCGCCCATCGGCCGGACCTCGGCCGAGGCGCCCTCGCAGCACGAGCTGGTTGGCGAGGCTGAACACCTCGTAGGGGCCGGTGAGGTCCAGGACCTGCAGGTCGGGGAAGGCGAGGAACAGCACGGTCCGGGGCGGGGCCGACGACGGTCGGGAGGGCGGAGGCGTGGGCACGAGGACCAGTGTGGCGCCGGTCGGGCACGGCGGCAATGCCACACACCCGACGATTTCGGCCATGCGGTGGTGCCGGCGTGCGACGCCCCCGTCGAGAACACTCGTGGGTGCGAAATGTTAGCGTTCGCGAACAAATCGCACCCACGGGGGTAAGAGGTCGCTGCCGGCTCAGGCCCGGAGGAGCCGGTCCACCGCCGCCACGACCTCGTCGACCTTGGCCTGGCCGTCGGCGTGGCTGTGGGCGGCGGCGTCGAGCACGCAGTGGCGCATGTGCTCCTCGAGGAGCCGGACGCCGAGGCCCTGGAGGGCCTTGGTGACCGACGCGATCTGGGTGAGGACGTCGATGCAGTACACGTCCTCCTCGACCATCCGCTGCAGCCCGCGCACCTGGCCCTCGATGCGGCGAAGGCGCTTGAGCTGGTCTTCTTTGGTTGCTGAATAGCCTGTCATAGGGATGGGGGGTATCCTACCACAGGTCGTGGTACACTTCGCACATGACCACGACGACCGCACCGGATGCCGGGGCCGAGGTGCCCTCGGCTCGCATCGACTTCCCCGTCGAAGGCATGACCTGCGCGTCCTGCGCCAACCGGATCTCCCGCGGCCTCGGCAAGCTCCCGGGGGTCGAGTCGGCCGACGTCAACTTCGCCACCCACGTCGCCACCGT
>JAKOVR010000006.1 GCA_029782025.1 Actinomycetes bacterium
CGCGTAGTTGGAGAAGAGGTAGACGCCCGGCCCGCGCTCGCGCACGAGCCGGCTCACGTCACGGCGACGCATGACCCAACGGGGCTCGAAGTCGTACAGATCGGCGAGTCGGCCGCCGTCGTGCTCCATGGCGTAGGCGAGGATCATCCCCAGCGCGGTCGGTGGGATCATCCCGGTCCGCCGCACCACCGGCACCACGGGCGGACGGGGGCGCCCGCGGGCCATCACCGCGGTTCGCCGGGCCCTGGCCGTGGCCGCCACGGCATCGACCAACCGCATCAGCGCGTCGCGCCGATCGGGCGTGAGGTCGAGCGGCCCCGAGGTCTTGGGCGTCGAGTCGACCTCGGGAGCGAGGAGGTTCGCTCCCAGCAAGCGCGCCACGACCTGGCGGACGTCAGCGGGCGCCAGCGGCACCATGCCGGCGGCGGCTCGCTCCTCGGCGTAGGCGACCGAGGCGGGCGTCACGAACGACGCGAGCACCAGCAGCTCGGGGGTGGTCAGGAGCTCGGCGACCGAGCCGTCCGGAGCGAAGAAGGCAAACCCGTCGGTCGTCGGAGCGAACGTGTTGGGCACGACGGCGACGAAGCGCGACTCGCCGCCGACCTCGGTGCCGCCGACCACCCCGCGGGCCGGGGGCGCGGCGGTCGGCGGTCGCCCGTGGTTCGGGGTGAGGCCGTTGGATCGGAGGCCATCCAACGCCGATGCGATCTCGTCGGCCCCGACCACCACGCCCGCTGCCGCGAGGTGGGCCCCCACCTGGTCGCCCGACGGCCCGGTCGCCGTCCACGCCGCCAGCACGTGGAGATCGAGCTCCTCCAACCCGAGGAGATCGACGACCATCGCCCCCCGGATCACCTCGTCGAAGGCCCGCCCCGAGCCGAGGGTGCCGATCCCCCGGCCGTCGATCACGAGGACCGGTGAAGGCGCCACCATCGTCACAGGCCAGACCCTACCCGCCTCAGCGGGGAACGATCCCGGCCGCCGGAAGGATCTCGGTGAGCTGCAGCGACGCCTCCGACAGCGCGATCCGCGCCGCCGCGACCTCGGCGGCCGACGCTCCGTGCTCGGCCGGCGTGGCCCGCAGGAGCAGGTACGTGTACCGGCCGGCCGAGAGACCGGCGGCGAACTCCTCGACGCGGCTGAACCGTTCGAGGTCGATGCCGTCGACCGCACCCGGGAAGGCGCCGGCCCGCGAGCGGGCGGCGAGGGCGGCGGCGACGTTCCTCGTGATGTCGCGTGTCGCCGTGACGGCGAAGCCGCTGGCCCGCACCAGATCGAGCAGCGGGCCGGCGGCATCGACGTGGAGCAGGTCGGACCAGCACAGCACCCCGTCGGGACGGAGGACCCGTCGCACCTCGGCGAAGAAGGACTCGATGCGCGGGTAATGGAGGGCCGACTCCACGTTGAGCACCACGTCGAAGCTCTCGTCCCGGAACGGGACGTCCTGGGCGTCGGCCACGAGGACCTGGGCCCGTCCGACCCCGAGCCGTGCGCCGTTGAAGACGGACGACTCGCAGAGGTCGTACCCGACGATCCTGGCCAGGCCGGTCTTGTGGGAGAGGAAGGCGAGGGATCCGCCCCGACCGCAGCCGATGTCGAGCAGGTCACGCCCGGCCAGGGGCGTGGAGCCGAGCATCTCCACCACCATGCGCGCCGACTCCGCGAACGGCTGCCTGGGGCTCACAGCGATCTCGGCCTCGTCGACGAGGCCGGCCACCGGGGCGTATCCGAGGTTCCCGAACCGCATCCATCGCCCGAAGCCCGACGCTTCGACCGCGTCGTTGTAGGCGTCGTACACCCGCCGCATCTCCCTCGGCGTCGGCGGCTCGTCCATCGCTGCTCGGCCGGGCATGACCGAACGCTACCCGCTCGGGATGGACCCGAAGCCGGCGCCGAGGCCCTCCCGCGCCGGTGGCACGCCGAGCGCGGCGTGGGAGCGGGCGGCAGCGCGGGTCAGAGCACCCCGGCGAGCTCCTCCCGCGAGCCGATCCCGAGCTTGGTGAAGATGCGGTACAGGTGGTTCTCTACCGTCCGCTCGGAGATCACCAGCGCCTCGGCGATCTCCCGGTTGCTGCGCCCGGTGACGGCCAGGTCGGCCACCTCCCGCTCCCGGCGGGACAGCGGGCCGGCGCGGCGCTCGGTGCCGAGCGCCGGGGTCGCGGCCCCGCCGGTCGTCTCCAGGCGCTGCGCCACCTGAGCGGCGAGGTGCTCGGCGTCCCGGGTGCGGCCGCGGCGCTTGGCCCACCGCGCCGCCACGGCGCCAGCCTCGGCCGCGTACAACCGGTAGCCGGCGGCATCGAAGGCGCTAGCCGCCGCGACCAACGCGTCGAGGTCGTCGGCGGCCAGGGCCTCGGCGTGGGCGGCGAGCAGGCGGGGCATCCCGGCATCGGGGAACGGACCGAGAGCGGCGAAGGCGTCGACGGCCTCGGCCACCCGCCCGAGGCGGGCCAGATCGTGGGCCGCCCCGGCCGCCAGCACCCGCGCCCCCTGCGCCGTCCCGAGGGCCACGGCGGCGACGAGCCGGTCGGCCGCCTGCTCCCGCCGACCCTCGGCCCAGTCGAGCCAGGCCTCGGCCCGGCTGACGTAGACCTCCATGAAGCCCATCGTCCTCGGCCGCGGGCCGGCGTCGAGCGAGGACCGTGCCGCCACCGCATCGCCGAGCTGGGCCGCCACCAGGGTGTGCACCGCGCCGACGATGCGGGCGAAGCCGGGCACCCCGGCCCGGCGCCACATGGCGACGCCCTCCACCAGGTAGGGCAGGGCGGCCCGCAGCTCACCGGCCTCCATCAGCACGATGCCCCGGAGCGCCGCCGCCCACCCGCGGTCGGCGTACCCGGGCCGCCGGGCCGCCTCGGCGTAGACCAGGTCGACGATGGCCCGGGCGCCGGCCAGGTCGCCGTCCTGGAGCAGGGCCCAACCCATCGCCACGATGTGCGGACCCGGGTTGGCGAGGTACGGGAGGTCGCCGCCGAGGGCGACGGCGAAGGCCTCCGACGCGGCGGCGTGGGCCTCGCCACAACGGCCGAGGTAGGCGAGCGCGAGGTTGTGGGGCACGGCGGCCTGCAGCCGGGCCAGCTCGTCGTCACCGTCCATCCAGCGCGCCGCCGCGGCCCGGGCCTCGTCGAACCGGCCGTCGAGCACGGCGAAGACGGGCCGGTGCGCGGCCACGAGCGCGGCGGCGGCCGGATCCTGCCCCTCGGGCGAGGCCAGGAACCGGTCGACGATGGTGGCGGCGCCGTCGGGATCGTCGCGACCCCAGTAGCGGTCCTCGGCCAGCCGCACGGTGATGGCGGCCAGGTCGCGGGGCGGCCCGCCGGCGGCCTGGGCCCGGAGCAGGAGCTGCTCGGCCTCGTCGCGCTCCCCCAGCTCGGCCAGGCAGAACGAGGCGAGGATCACCGCGGCCACCGA
>JAKOVR010000012.1 GCA_029782025.1 Actinomycetes bacterium
CAAGACGATCCGGTTCCGCCGCGAGCTCATCCTCAACGCCATCGAGCACGGCCTCTCCAACGGACGCGCCGAAGGCCTCAACAACCGAGTCCGTCTCATCGTCCGGCGCGCGTTCGGGTTCCACTCCGCCCAAGCCGCCCTCGCCCTCGTCATGCTCGCCGCCGGCCCCATCACCCTCACCCTCCCACACGAACGTCAACTGTCCATTGACAGGAAGTGACCCACACCTGCGTCAGGAGACCCACAATTCGCACCCACAGGGATTGGCGCCGGGCTGCGCGCGGCCTCGGCTCGGGCCGGCTCGGCCTAGCGGGAGCGGTCGGTCTCGCGATGCACGAGGTCGACCACCCGCTCGAGCACGGCCGGGTCGGTCTCGGGGAGCACGCCGTGGCCGAGGTTGAAGATGTGGCCGGGGTGGTCGCCGGCCCGGCGCAGCACATCGCGCGTGGCCTCCTCGGCCACCGGCCAGTCGGCCAGACACAGCGCGGGGTCGAGGTTGCCCTGGAGGGCGTGGCGCTCGCCGATGCGGGTGCGGGCCACATCCAGCGGCACGCGCCAGTCGACGCCCACCACGTCGGCCCCGGCATCGCGCATGAGCGTGAGCAGCTCGCCCGTGCCCACACCGAAGTGGATCCGGGGGACCTCGAGGTCGGCCACGCCGGCGAACACCTTGGCCGAGTGGGGCAACACGAAGCGCTCGTAGTCGGGAGGGGAGAGCGCGCCGGCCCACGAGTCGAACAGCTGGAGCAGCGACGCGCCGGCCAGGATCTGGGACCGGAGCGAGGCGATGGCCAGGTCGGCGAGCCGGTCGGCCAGCTCGTGCCACAGGTCGGGCCGGCTGTGGATCATCGCCTTGGTGTGCTCGTAGGTGCGCGACGGCCGGCCCTCGATCAGGTAGGACGCCACGGTGAACGGGGCCCCGGCGAAGCCGATCAGCGGCACGCCCATCGGCGTGAGCTCGGCCACGACGCGGCGCACCGTCTCGAGCACGTAGGGGGTGTGCGTCTTTGGGTCGAGGGGCACGAGGCGGTCGAGGTCGGCCTCGGTGCGGAACGGCTCGGCCACCACCGGGCCGGTGCCGGGCGCCACGTCGACCCCGAAGCCGATCGCCGCCGCGGGCACGACGATGTCGGAGTAGAGGATGGCGGCGTCGACCCCGTAGCGGCGCACGGGCTGCAGGGTGATCTCGGCCGACAGGGCCGGGTCGGCGATGGCGTCGAGGATCGAGCCGCTGCCCCGCACAGCCCGGTACTCCGGCAACGACCGGCCGGCCTGGCGCATGAACCACACCGGCGTGTGCCGTCGCCCCCCGTCGCCCCGGCAGGCGGCCAGCATCGGGCTGCCGGCGGCGCGCAGGGCGTGGCTGGGGTGGTCGGCGGGGAGGGTCACGGGCGTGGACGCTACCGGCGATGATGGTGGGGATGCGACGTTCGATCGATGACTACCCGTTCGACCCGGCCGACTACCCCGCCGACTTCGAGGACGCCGAGCTCACCCCGATCTCCTGGGCCGTGGCCATCGCCGACGACTACGACGACGCCGAGCCCCGGGTCGTGCTCACGGTGGAGGAGGTGGGTCGGGCCGGCGCCGGGCTCGTCGCCCACCTGTCGCCGGTGATCGCCCGCCGCCTCCGGGTGGCGCTGCGCGACGCCCTCAGGGAGATCGGCGAGGACGGCGGCCCCTGACGGCGGCCCCTGAGCCGACATCGGCCCCGGCCGGCGCGGCCGGCGTCGTCCTACCAGAACCCTTCGCGCTCGATCCGATCCCGCACCGCGGCGTACATGTGGCGGGCGACCGGGCCGGCCTTGTCGTTGGCCAGCGGGTTGCCCCGGAGCACGGCCCGGTCCTCCGCTCGCGGGGCGACCACGATCACCCGGGTGCCCGACCGCGTGACGGCCCGTTCCTCCCGGTCCCGGCGGCTGGCGCCCATCGACAGCGGCGCCAACACCACGGCCACGTCGAACTGGAGGCCGGCCACCAGGTCGAGGTTGGTGGCCGACCACGCCCCGCCGTCGACGTAGGTGTGCCCGTCGAAGCGGACCGGGGCGAAGAAGCCCGGCACCGCGCTCGACGCCTGCACCGCCGTGCCGAGGTCGGGCCACCGGCGCTCGTCCCGTCCGAAGACCACCCGCCGACCCGACCGCAGGTCAACGGCGCAGACCCAGGTGGGGGCGTCGGGCCAGCGGTCGCCGAGGACGTGGCGGATGCGCTCGCCGATCGGATCGCTGTCGATGCGCCCGCGGGGGCTCAGCCCGGCCCACAGCAGCCCCGGTCGAGGCCCGCCCCGATGCGGTCGCAGCGCGGCCACCACCAGCCCCGGCGACTCGGGCAGCGGCACGAGCGGGAGCCGGGGGCGCTCGGGGATGCGCAGGCGGTGGCGGGGCACGACCTCGGCCAGGGCCCGGCCCTCGTCGGTCATCTCCTCGTCGCAGGCGCGGCGCAGGTGGTCGGTGGGGGAGAACCCGATGCGCAGCGTGGCGGCGATCCCGGCGCCGGCCGACGTCCCCACGATGAGGTCGGCGGTCCGGGCGTCCCAGCCGGTGGCGTCGGCGATGGCGGCCAGCGCCCCGGCGTGGAACCCTGCCCCGATCACCCCGCCGCCGCCGAGGACGAGGGCCACCGAGCGCGGCGGCCCGGCCCCGTCGTCGCCGCTGGTTTCGTGGGTCTCGTCGTCCATCGCCCGCGAGTGTGCCCCAATCGCCGGTGCAGAAACCCGTGCCAGCGAATTCGCCGGTGCAGCTGCGCGGTCTGAGGCCGTACAACTGCACCGGCGATCCCGGATAGCCGGGAAACTGCACCGGCGATCGTCGGCCGGTCGTCGGGAACCTGCACCGGCGATCGCGTGCCCGCGCATCCGTGTACGTCGAATCCGGACCGGGGGGACTCGGGAGGGCAGATCACCACCCGGGAGGTGCCATGTCCTCGACCCGTCCACCCACCGGCCGCCGGCCGCACGCTGCGCTGGCCGCCGTCGCCACTGCCGTCGCCGCCGCCGGCCTCGCCGGCTGCGTCGTTCCTCCCGGTCCGACCCCGGGCCCCGCCGGCCCCTGCCCCGCCGGCGTGGCCCGGTGGTCGGATCCGGGGACCTGGCCCGGGGGCGCGGTGCCCGGCGCTGGGGCCGACGTCACCATCGCCAGCGGCCAGACGGTGGCGCTCGACACCGACACCGCCCCGCTCGGCAGCCTGACCGTCGACGGCGCCCTCGTCGCCTGCCGCCAGGACCTGGCCCTCACCAGCGACTGGGTCCTCGTGCACGGCGCCGTCGAGGTCGGCACGGAGGCCGAGCCGTTCCTCCAGCGCTTCACCCTCACCCTCACCTCGACCGACACGGCCGAGAGCGTGATGGGCATGGGTACCCGGGGCCTCCTCGTGATGGGCGGTCGCCTCGACCTCCACGGCCCCTCGCCCCAGGTGGTGTGGACCCGGCTCGCCGCCCACACGGCGGCGGGGTCGAACGTCCTGCAGCTCGAGCAGCCGGTGGACTGGCGGGCCGGCGACGAGGTCGTCGTCACCCACACCGACTGGTACGGCACCGGTCAGGCCGAGTCGCGCACGGTGGCCTCGGTCAGCGGCAGCACCGTCACCCTCACCGCGCCGCTCCCGACCCTCCGGTGGGGCCTGCCCCAGTACGTCACGCCCACCGGCCTCAGCCTCACCCCCGGTGCCACGGTCACGCCGCCGTCCCCGTCCACGCCGCTGGTGCTCGACGAGCGGGCCGAGGTGGCCAACCTCACCCGCTCGATCCGCATCCAGGGCGCCGACGACGCCCTCTGGCAGACCCAGGGCTTCGGCGCCCACGTCATGTTCATGGACCGGACCTCGACCGTGCGGGTCGAGGGCGTGGAGCTCGCCCGCGTGGGGCAGCGGGGCCGGCTCGGCCGGTACCCGATCCACTGGCACCGCATGTCCTACGACACGGCCACCGGCGCCGAGCTCGGCGACGCCACCGGCCAGTACGTCCGGCGGTCGACCGTCCACGGGTCCCAGAACCGTTGCATCACCATCCACGCCACCAACGGCGTCACCGTCCAGGACGACGTGTGCTTCGACATCAGGGGCCACGGCGTGTTCACCGAGGACGCGGTGGAGCGGCGCACCACGATCGAACGCACGCTCGTGGCCCACGTCCGCAACCCCGACCCGGGGCAGGCCCTCAAGCTGCACGAGGCCCAGACCAGCCTCATCAGCGGCTCGAGCGCCTTCTGGCTCAGCAACCCCGACAACACCGTGCGCGACAACGTCGGCACCGACGCCGCCGGGTTCGGCTTCTGGCTCGCCTACCCGCAGCACCCCGTGGGGGTGAGTGCCAACGTGGCCCTGCGCCCGGACCGCACCCTCTTCGGGGTCTTCAGCGGGAACGTCGGCCACTCCAACGCCGGCCAGGGCGTGATGCTCGACAACGCCGAGACCGACAACGCCGGCAACACCTTCCCCCACCAGTACATGAGCACCACCGACGGCGCCGACCCGCAGTGGCCCTACCCGAACCTCCGCCGGTTCACCCTCGACCGGGTGGCGGTGTGGAAGAACGGCCACGGTGGGCTGTGGGACCGGGTGAGCGCGGCGGACTTCACCGGCTTCGTCAACGCCGACAACGAGTCGCGGTTCTTCGCCGGGGCCGGGGCCGGCGGCATCATCAGCGCCTCGCTCGTGGTCGGCACCAGCCTCAACGCCGCCACGCCCCGGCCGCACCCCACCGAACCGCCGGCGGCCTTCGCCAGCTACCACTCGGCCTTCGACATGCGGGACAACGTCGTCGTGGCCTTCCCCCTCGTGCCCGGGCAGCGCACCGGCGCCTTCGACACGTGGGACTACTACCTGCGCCCGGTCGACAAGGGCCACGTCCGCAACCCCGGCAACCTCCTCATCGCCTCCGACCCCGGCTACCGGCACCCCCGCCCCAGCCCGAACTACGCGCTGGCCGGGGCCCTGTGGGACCCGTACGGCACCTTCGGGCCGGCCGGGAACTGGAACGTCTACGACGACCCGTTCCTCACCGCCAGCGGCACCTGCCAGCCGATCGCGCCGGCCGGGTCCAACGGCGTGAGCTGCAACGGCACCTACCTCGGGGTCGACAGCTTCGTGCTCGACCAGGGCAACGAGCGATGGGCCGGGCTGTTCCCCCTCGCCGTCACCCGCCAGGACGGGGCCGGCGCCACCCTCGGCACGTGGAACGTGGGCGACGGGTCGGTGCTCGACGCCTTCGGCAACATGCGCCACTTCGCCGCCCGTGAGGGGGCCCGCTACCTGCTCGACTTCCCCGGCTCGCCGGTGCCCCACGACGTGGGGTTCACGGTGGAGAACGCCCTCACCGCCGGGGACGACGTGGTCATCGGGATCCGCTTCTCCGGCGCCGAGCCGGCCCAGGTGTACGCCAGCACCTACTACAACTACTTCGACCCCAACCACGCCGCCTCGCCCTCGTCGACGATCAAGCACGACTACACGCCGGTGGCCAGCCTGGCCGCCGTGGTCGCATCCCCCGGCGAGACCTACTGGCAGGACGTGGCCGGCAACGTGGTGTGGGTCAAGTTCCGGGGCGGGCTGGCCCAGACCTGGAACGACGCCGACTACCCGGCGAACTCCGACGAGCGCCTCTACCGGGCCACGAACCTCCGGGTGCACTGACCGCGGCGCCGGTCCTGATCCCCGGCCCGGGCCCGTAAGCGCGGGCCGGGCCGGTGGTCAGGACCGTTGCTTGCATCCCCCCGGTCCTCCAGCCGGTGGGATCCGAGGCCGGGAGCCGTTCGACGTGGTGGTCCGTCGGCTCCCGGCCTCGTCGCGCCCCCGGGTGGACCGGATTGCGGGATCGAGTAGCATGGCCGATCCCCCGATCGGGGTCCTGGGCTCACCGAGGAGTTCCATGGCGCACGCCCACCCAGACCTGGAAGCCGAACAGGCCTACATCGATCACGCCTACGCCTGCCTGGAGGCCACCCGGGAGGCGGCGGCCCGCATGTCCGGCCTGGTCGAGGTGGGCCGAGGCGGCACCAACCAGGCCAAGTTCGAACGGGACGTCATCTGGGAGACGATGGCCGCCCGGCTGTCCCAGCTCGACCTGCACCAGCAGACCGCGCTCTGCTTCGGCCGCATCGACGTGGGCGACGACCACCCGGCCGTCGCCGGCAACGGCAACGGCAACGGCAACGGCAACGGGCACGCCGACGGCACCGGGCACGCCGACGCCGACGGCAACGGGCACGCCGACGGCAACGGCAACGGCGGCGGGGCTGGTCCCCGCATCGCCGACTCGTTCTACATCGGGCGCATCGCCGTCTCCGACGACCAGCAGGAGCCGGTCATCGTCGACTGGCGCGCCCCCATCGCCGAACCCTTCTACCGGGCCACCGGGCGCATCCCGATGGGGCTGGTCCGGCGCCGCCACTTCGCCACCCGGGGCCGGACGGTGCTCGGGATCGAGGACGAGCTCTTCGGCGACGCCGTCGCCTCCCTGGGTCTGGCCGCCGACGACCGGCCCGAAGGGGTCACGGGCTATGGCGCCCTGATCAGCGCCCTCGAAACCGCCCGCACCGGCCGCCTCACCGACATCGTCGCCACCATCCAGGGCGAGCAGGACGAGATCATCCGGTCCCCGCTCCCCGGGGTGCTCGTGGTGCAGGGCGGCCCCGGCACGGGCAAGACCGTGGTGGCCCTCCACCGCGCCGCCTACCTGCTCTACACCCACCGGTTCCCCCTCGAGGGGCAGGGTGTCCTCGTGGTCGGCCCCAACCGGCTCTTCCTCAGCTACATCGAGCAGGTGCTGCCGTCGCTGGGCGAGGCCGGGGTGGAGCTGGCCGTGCTGTCGGACCTCGTCGGCGAGGTGCGCTTCGGCGGGCGCGACACCGGCCTCACGGCGCGGGTGAAAGGCGACCTGCGGATGGCCAAGTTCCTCCGCCGGGCGGTCCGCCAGCGCCAGCAGTACCTGCGCGAGGACCTCGTCGTCCCCTACGGGCTGCAGCGGCTCCGGCTCACCCGCGAGCAGAGCCGCCAGATCGTGGAGCAGGCCCGTCGCCGGTTCCGCAAGCACAACGGCGCCCGCCGCTTCGTCGAGGGCGAGGTCTACGCCGCGCTGGCACGGTCGGCCCGGGGCGAGCCCCTCCCCGTCCACCAGGTCCGGGAGCGGCTCCGCGGCCTGCCCGAGGTGCGCCAGGCGCTCGAGTGGATGTGGCCGGTGCTCACGCCGGCCCAGCTCCTCAACGACTTCTTCAGCGGCCGGTCGCTCCTCCGCAACGCCGCCGACAACCTCCTCACCGACGCCGAGTGGCAGTCGCTGCACCGGCCCCGCATCCACGACCCGGCCGAGCTCGACGCCTGGCTGTGGCCCCAGGACGACGCCCCGCTGCTCGACGAGGCCCGCGCCCTGCTCGGCGCCAAGCCCCGGTCGAAGAAGCACCGATCGGTGGAGCGGGCCGAGGGCGTGCCCGGCGACGACGAGGTGCGCACCTACGGGCACATCTGCGTCGACGAGGCCCAGGACCTCAGCCCGATGCAGCTCCGGGTGCTCAACCGGCGCTCGCTCAACGGCTCGATGACCATCGTGGGCGACATCGCCCAGTCCACCGGGCAGTGGGCCCACCACAACTGGGACGAGATCCTCGAGCACCTGCCCGACCGCCACGCTCCCCGCCGGGCCGAGCTCACCATCGGGTACCGCACCCCGGCGCCACTCATGGAGCTGGCCACCCGGGTGCTGCGGGTCGCCGCGCCCGAGCTCACGCCCCCCACCGCCGTGCGCCAGAGCGGCGACGAGCCGATCGTGACCGACGTGGCCGGCGGGTCGCTGGCCGACGAGGTGTGCGCCGCGGTGCGCCGGGAGCTCGACGCCGTCGATCCCGGCAGCGTGGCCGTCGTCTGCACCGATTCGCTGGTGGCGCCGCTGAGCGCGGCGCTCGACCGGGCCGGGATCGACCACGGCCAGGCCAATCGCCACGGGCTCGAGCAGCGGGTCACGCTCGTCCCGGTGGGCCTGGCCAAGGGCCTCGAGCTCGACGCCTGCATCGTGGTGGAGCCGGCGGCGGTGGTGGACGAGGAGGCCCAGGGCATGCGGGCCCTCTACGTGGCCCTCACGCGCGCCACCAAGCGGCTCTCGGTCGTGCACGAGCGCCCGCTGCCGGCGGCGCTGGTGGGAGAGCCGGTCAGCGCACCGTGATGGCCACGTACATCTTGTGGCCGAAGTGGGTGGTGTCCTTGTCGACGAGGTTGCACACGAGCAGGTAGGCCCCCGGGGTGACGGTGGCGGTGAAGCTCTTGCGCTCGCCGGCGGCCACGTCTTCCACCTCGTCGACCAGCTCCACGCCGGTGCCGCGCTCGTCGACGGCGCCGTCCTGGTCGAGCGGGAGCGCGTCGGGGGCCAGGTCGGTCTTGAAGAGCACGAGCTCGTGGGTCTCCTTGCCCTTGTTGATGGCGTTGAAGCGGATGGTCCCGGCGGGGAGCACGGTGGTGGCCGGACGGACCTCCCACTCGGTCATGTCGACCGCCACCTCGGTGACCGGGGTGGAGCCGGGGGTGGAACCGGCCGTGGTACCGGGGGTGGTGGCCGGCGCGCCCGGCGGGCGCGTGCCGGCGGCGGTGGTGGACGGGGTGGACGCGGCGGTGGCCCCGGTGCCGGCGGTGCCGCCCGAACCGCTGCAGGCCGGGGCGAGCGCCACGACGACGGCGAGGGGAGCGAGCGGGGCGAAGGGGGAGGTGCGGATGGCCATGACGGGATGTTAGGGTTACCTAACGAAATGTGGCAAGCGCGGAGGAGACAACGCGCCAAGCATGCCAGTACGATGCCCACCCGGGAGCCCACCATGCCGACCACCGCCCGTTCCCTCGCCCCCCTCGCCGCCGCCGCCATCGTGGCGTTGGCGGGGTGCTCGTCGTCCTCCTCGCCCACGGCCACCGGGCCGGTGGGCACCGCCGGGAGCGCCGGGTCCGCCGCCACCACGCCCGGCACCGAGGCCGA
>JAKOVR010000033.1 GCA_029782025.1 Actinomycetes bacterium
AGGACCTCGTGCCACGCCGTGGCGACGAGGAGCACGGTGCCGAGCAGGAGCGGTCCGGCCAGGCGCCGTGACCCGCCGGCCAGCACGGCCGCCACCCCGACGGCACCGGCGACGATGGCGTGGATCCCGTCGCCGTGATCGATGCGCTCGAGGAGAGCGGTGAGGCCGAGGCCGAGGATCGCCGGCCCGTAGGCGACCCAGCTCGAAACGGCGGCGGCGGGCTCGATGGCGGCGGCGTGGTCCGGCCGACGGCACACCAGGCCGGCGACCAGCAGCACGGCGGCGACCGGTGCGGCGTAGGCGTCGAGGGCGTGGACGTGGGCCACGGCGAGGTGGACCCAGGCCCCCAGCAGCATCACCGCGGCGCCGCCGAAACCGACGATCGGGTCGCGGCGGGCCAGGCCGGCGGCGGCCGCCAGCCCACCGAGCAGCAGCAGCACCGTGGCGAACGTCCCCGCTTCGGCCAGGCCGAGGGCGAGCCCGACCGTGGCGCTCGAGGCGGCGATGGCCGCCACGGGAAGGGCCCAGGCCCGGCGCCCCGCCGCCGACAGCGCCACGGCCGCCCCGCCGGCGAGGACGGCGACGACGGCGCTGGCGACGCCCGTCTCGCCGATGGGCAGGCCCCGCTCCAGGCCGAGGGTCACGACGATGATCGGCACCGGGGCAGCGGCCAGGCTCAGCCCGGCGGGCCGCCGCAGGACCAGCGCATCGGCGGCGATCGTCACCACCAGCGCGGTCGCCAGCACCACCACCTCCGTCCGGCCGAGCCACGGCAGACCGAGGAGGCTGGCCACCGCGGCCATTCGGCCGACCGCCGTGATCCACAAGGGGGAGACGGCACGGTCGCCGGCCCGGCGGGCCTCGGCGTCGAGCCGGCTGGCCGCGGGGTCCACGCCGACGGCGGTGGCCCAGGCGACGAGGGCGGCGCCCACCAGCACCTGGGCGTGAGGCCATCCGTGGACCGCCGCGTTCGCCGCGGTCGCCCCCACCGTGAGCACGGCGGCGGCGTGGAGGGCGCCGGCGGCGTCCACGGACCCGACGGTGCGGGTCTCGAGCCGCAGCGCCGCCGCCCAGGTCAGCGCGGCGGCACCGGCCAGGGCGAGCCCGGCGGCGAGCCACCGGTCGTCGACGACGGCGGGGGCCACGACGACGAGGGCGGCGGCCACCGGGTGGGCGAGCGGACGCCCGCTGGCGACGGCCAACGCGGCGAGGGCGACGGCGGTGGTGGCGAGGACGGTGGTGGACGCCGTCGCCCACCACGTGGCGACCAGCACGGTGGCGGTGATCGCCGGGACCGCCGGCCACCACCCGCCCCCGACGAGGAGGGCCACGCCGGCGGGCGTGCGGTCCTTCAGGCGCCGGCGCTGGTCGGCCACGAGCCAGGCCACGACGGCGACGGCGCCGACGATCAGGAGGTCGGGACGACCGCCGGGGACGCCGGTGAGGATCGGGCGGGCCAGACCGAGCGCGCGGCTCACCCCGGCCAGCGCGCCGTCGGCGGCGAACCCGACGGCCGCCAGCGCGGCCACCTCGGTGGCGAGGGCGACGGTCCTGGCGGGACGGCCCCAGAACGGGTCCCGCCCGGTGCGGGCGGCCGCCACCTCGGCGGCGAGGAAGGCGAGGGCGGCGGCGGCCCACACCGTGTCGGCGCCCGGCGCCGCCACCTGGACCGTCGCGGCCGCGCCCACGGCGACGGCGCCGCCGGCCAGCACCACGAAGAGGAGGTCACGGCGCCGATGGGCGATGCGGCCGAGCACGACCGCGCTCAGCACGGCGGCCACGGCGGGGCTCCACGGCGCGCCGGCAGCCCGCAGTCCGAGCGCGGCCGTGACCGGCTCCCGCACCTGGAGGGCCCCGGTGGCGAGGGCTGCGGCGGGCGCGAAGCCGCCGGCGATCGCCCACGCGGCGGCGGGACCGTCGGTGCCCGGGCCATCGGCGGGGACGTGCGAGCGGAGGAGCTCGGCCGCCACGGCGATGCCGGCGAGGAGGACGGCGGCCGGGACGGACCACAGGCCGCCGGCGCCGAGGGCCGCCGCCCCGACCGCCGCCACCGCCACCCAACGCAGCACGGCGGACCGCTCCACCCGGTTGAGGACCGGGAACAGCACGGCACCGGTCAACCCCTCGGCCAGCACGGTGGCCGACCCGCTCCAACCGGCGTGCACGGCGACGGCGGCGACGTTGACGGGGACGAGGAAGGCGCCGAGGTGGTAGAGCACCGAGGAGGTGGCCGGGAGGGTCCGGCGCAGCGCCCGTCCGGCGACGAGGAACCCGCCGGTCGCCGCCATGATCACGGCCAGCTTCCCTGCGTCCTCGAGTGAGTCCCAGTGCACGGCCACGAACACCACGGCGGCAGCCAGGAGCAGCAGCGCGCCGGTGGCGGTCACCCAGATGGCGCCGGCCCGGCTGGGGTCGGGCTCCGGAAGGGGCGATGCCGGCGCGGCGGCACCCGGGGACGAAGGGGTGGGGGTGACGGATTCGGTCATGCCCCGACCGTCCCCCATCGTCGGGTCCCCGGGTAGGGGGGCGACCCCCTACCCGGCCCTGGGGGGCCGGTGGGGGGTCGTTCGGGGTCGGTGGGGGATCGCCCGGATCAGGCCTTCTGCTTCCAGACGTACGGGAACAGCCACGGGTGGGGGAGGAAGTTGCCGAAGCTGCGCTGCCGGGCCGAGTTCATGCCGTGGACGTTCTTCTGGGTGATGAGCGAGAACGGCGTGTTGAAGAGCCAGGTGTTGATGGCGGCGCTGTTGAGCTCGCGGGTGAGCTCCTTGTAGGCCTCGCGGCGGACGGCGGCGTCCTCGGTGCTCCGGGACTTCTCCAGCGCCTTGTCGATGATGTCGCTCTTGTACTGGTTGAAGTTGATGGAGAGCACGCCGAGGCCCTTGGCCGTGGAGCTGCTCCAGAAGTAGAAGTTGCCGTCGGGGTCGGGGTAGGCGTAGTTGCGGAAGTAGCCGACCTGGTAGGCGCTGTTCACGAGCTGCAGGATGTAGTTGGTCTGCTCGGCCGTGCTGATCGTGCACTTGATGCCGACCTGGGCCCACTGCTGCTGGAGCGCTTGCATGATGGTGCGGTCGTCGGTGTTGGCCAGGCCCGAGAACTCGAAGGAGATCTCGTCGTAGCCCGTGTCCTTCTTGAAGAGCTCGATCTCTTCCTTGGCCTTGGCCTGGTCGAACGGGTAGTACCCGGCTTCCGAGTCGGGGAAGGAGAACTTGCTCGACGACGGAACGGGCGTGTCGGACATGGTGACCGGCTCACCCTCGCTGATGATGTCGACGATGGCCTGGCGGTTCGTCGCGTAGGCGAGAGCGCGGCGGGCGTGGACGTTCTTGAAGGGGTTCTTGCGCTTGGTCGGGTCCTCCAGCACGTTGAGCAGGAGGTAGGTCTTCTCGCTGCTCCAGTCCTTGATGACCGTGTAGTCGTCCTTGGTGGAGGCCACGTCGGCGGCTCGGTTGGTCATCACCACGTCGATGTCGCCGGACTTGAGGCCGTTGGTGCGGGTCTGGGAGTCGGTGATCGGCTTGAAGTCGATGGCGTCGAGGTACGGCAGCGCGTTGCCCTTGTCGTCCTTCTTCCAGTAGCTCGGGTTCTTCTTCACGGCGAAGACGTGGTCGGGGTCCCACTTCTCGAACACGAATGGGCCGGTGCCGATGGGGCGCTTGTTCCCGCCGTCCTCGGCGTCGAGCATCTCGTTGGCCATGATCATGCCGGTGCCGTTGCCCTGGACGGTGGGGTACGAGGCCCACTGCTTGGTGAGCTTCACCTCGACGGTGGAGTCGTCGACGGCGGTGGCCGAGGTGAAGTAGTCCTTCATGGCGAGGCTCGAGAGCGGCGCCTTGGTGGCGTAGTACTCGACGTTGCGGGCCACCACCTTGGCGTCGAGCTTCTCGCCGTTGTGGAAGGTGATGCCCTTGCGCACCTTGATCGTCCACTTCGAGTAGTCGCCCGGCGCCGCCGTCATCGACTCGGCCAACCAGGGTTCATAGGTGCCGTCAGCGCTGAAGGTCATCAGCGGCTCGAGGACGGAGGACACGACGGTGATGCCGGCGTCGGCCAGCTGGCTGAGGCCCGGGTTCCACCCGTTGGACTCCCCGGTGACCGCGACGACGATCTTGCCGCCCGTCTCCGGGGTCATGTCCGGCTCGAGCACGTTGTCGTTGACCACGGTGCCCGGGGTGCTGCCCCCGCTGCCGCCCTTGGCCCCTGCGTTGCCCTGATCGGACTTCGAGCAGGCGCCGGCCAGGAGACCGACCGCCAGGGCCGCCGTCAGGGCGAGATGGCCCCCGCGCCGTGCATGGTTTCCGAACATGTTCCCTCCGTTCGCCAACCCGCGAGCTCGGTGGCGGGTCGGGTCCGCCGGCCGGCCCTCATTAGAGCAAACCGGGAGCGGTCGTGCTGCCCATCGCGCCGTCGCGGGGCCGTCATTATCTGACGGAGTATCAGGAATCTGCAAACAGGGACGATACGGTCACTCGATGCCGTGGTCGAGGGCGTAGCGGATCAGCTCCTGCTTCCGGCTGAGGTGGAGCTTGCCCAGGATGTTGCGCACGTGGTTCTCGACGGTCTTCTCGGCGATGAAGAGCTGCTCGCCGATCTCGCGGTAGGTGTGCCCGCGGGCGACGTACTGGAGGACCTCGCGCTCCCGGTCCGAGAGCGGCTGGAACGGCCCGGCGTCGCGGGCCATCCGGCGGAACTCGCCGAGCACGAGCGCGGCGAGGGCCGGCGAGAACACCGGCTCACCCTTGGCGGCGCGCCACAAGGCGTCCCGCAGCTCCGCCGGCGGGGTGGACTTCACCAGGTACCCGCAGGCGCCCGCCGACACGGCGTCGAGCAGGTCGCGCTCGGCCTCGGACACCGTCAACATCACGACCGCGGTGGTGTCGCCGCAGGTCTGGGCCACCTTGAGCCCTCCCCCGTTGGGCATGTTGAGGTCGCACACCACCACGTCGGGGGTGGTCCTCGTGATGACCTCGATCGCCTCGTCGGCGTCGCCGGCCTCCCCGACCACGTGGAAGTTCTCGCCCAGGTCGGCCCGGAGCCCGCTGCGCCAGATGGGGTGGTCGTCGCAGACCACGACCCGGACCTTGGAGAGCGAGGCCATGCCGGCAGGATAGGAGTCCCGGGTCAGACGCGCATGCGCACCTCGGCGCCGGCGCCGGGGCGGCTGTCGATCTCCACCGACCCGCCGACGTCGGCCAGCCGGCCCCGGACCGACGTGGTCAGGCCCGTCCCCTCATCGGTCGCGGCGGGGTCGAAGCCCTCACCGTCGTCCTTCACGCTGCAGAAGATGCCGCCGTCGTCGTCCTGGTCGACGTAGACCGTGGCCCGGGTGGCGTGACCGTGCTTGGCGGCGTTGGTCAAGGCCTCGGCCACGGCCCCCTTCAACGCCGCCACCACCGCGTCGCCGGGCGCCGCCGGTTCGGTGACGGCCACGACCTCGGCCCGCAGGCCGTCGCGGCGTTCAACAAGGGCTGCCGCGGCCCGCAGTTCGGCCAACAGGTCGGGGCCTCGGCGTCGCGCCCCGAGCGTCCGGCGCTCCCGCCGCGCGCCGAAGAGGAACTCCCTCAGCTCGGTCTCCTGGTCCCGCGCCAGGCGCACCAACTCCTCGTCGGTGCTCCGGCGCTGGATCACGGCCAGGGTCTGCAGCACCCCGTCGTGCAGCGTCCGGCCGACCTCCTCCCGGGCCCGGGCCAGCGCCACCTCGCGCTCGGCCTCCCGCAGCTTGATGGCGGCGAACCCGGTCACCGCGCCGCCCAGCGCGTAGAGCACCACGGTGCCCCACGCCCCCATGACCTCGTCCCCCGTCCACGACAGCTCGCCGAACCGGAGCGCCCCGAGCCAGGCCGTGGTGCCCACGGCGGTGCCCGCCGCGAACCCGATCCGCCCGGCGGCGGCGACGCCCATCACGAAGACCCAGGTGAACGGCCAGATGGAGCCGAGCGACTGCGAGTGGAAGTTGTGCGGTCCGTAGGCCCACTCGTCGAGGAACACCAGCGCCAGGGCAAGCGTGCCGTGCACGGTGCGAGCGATCGGCTGGAGGAGGCGGGCGGCCTGGGTGCGCACCGTCACCGTGGACCACGCCGTGAAGGCGAGGGCGGCGGCGACGAGGGCGGCGGCCGGGCCGGGGTGGGCGAGCGAGATCCGACCGGCGTCGCTGCCCGGCGCGTTGGCGGCCTGGGCCAGGTCGATCCCGAGGGCGACGGCCGCCCAGATCCCGGCGACCCATTCGAACGCGACGATCCCGGTGAGCAGGCTGCGCTCGAGCGCCGCCTCGTCGCCGTCCGGACCGGCCGTGGTCACCATCGGGTCACCATGGCGGTCACGGTAGGGCACGGTAGGGCACGGGCCGCGGCGGCGCCGGCCGTGACGGACGTCTCGGCCCGGACCTTTGCCGGCCTACCGACCGGTAGGTAGGCTATGGGGGTGACCATGCTCGAACCCACGGCAGCCTCTCAGGGGAGCGGCGACGACGGCGGCGACGCCAGCGACGCCGGCGGCGATCGCGAGGACCGGAAGGGCTCGCTCCTGCCGGTCATCCGCGTCATCCCGCCCGAGGCGTACGAGAACCCCACCTGGAAGGGCCTCGCCTACTTCGGTCGCGACGTCGCGATGTACGCCGCCATCGTGGCGGGGCTGATCCTCGTCGACAACGTGCTCGTCACCGCGCTCCTGTGGGTGGCGGCGGCGGTGGTGGTGTCCGGGCTGTTCATCGTGGGCCACGACGCCGCCCACGAATCGTTGTTCTCCACCAAGCGGCTCAACAGCCTGATCGGCCACCTGGCGATGTTGCCCTCCTGGCACGTCTACGAGGGGTGGGTGCTCGGGCACAACCGGCTCCACCACGGCTACACCGTCCGCCAGGGGTTCGACTTCGTGTGGCACCCCTACACGGTGGAGCAGTGGGGCCAGATGAGCGCCTTCGAGAAGCTTCGCCACCGGTTCGAGTGGTCCTGGGCCGGCGCCGGCGCCTACTACCTGCGTGAGGTCTGGTGGCACAAGATGATGGTCGGGGCGCCGCCCGGGCGCTGGGTCAAGGCCATCCGCCGCGACCGGTTCATCATCCTGGGATGGATCGTGGCCACGTCCCTGGTGCTCGGCGCGGTCGGGGCGGTCCGCTACGGCACCGTCATCGGCGCCCTGTGGATGATCCTCAAGGTGTCCGTCGTGCCCTTCCTCTGCTTCAACTTCGTGATCGGCTCGTTCGTCCACGTCCACCACATCCAGCCGTCGATCCGGTGGTGGAAGAAGCGGGAGTGGACCAAGTTCCGCGGTCAGATGGAAGGCACCACGGTCCTGCGGGCGCCGAAGGGGCTGAACTTCTTCATCCACTGGATCATGGTCCACGTCCCCCACCACGTGGACATGCGCATCCCGATGTACCACCTCGAGCTCGCCACCGACGCCATCAAGGAGGCGTTCCCCGGCGTGATCCACGAGGACAAGCTGCGCTTCCGCGACTTCGTGGCCAACACCCGGGTGTGCAAGCTGTACGACTTCGACGAGGGCCACTGGCTGACCTACGCCGAGGCCGACGCCCGTCTCGCCGAGGCGGGGCGGGCCACCGACACAGCGGCGGCCTGACCCGCCAGCCACCATCGTCTGGATGCAACGAGGGACCCATCTGTCCCGATCTGCATCCAGACGCCGAGAAGGGCGTTCAGGCCGAGAAGGGCGTTCAGGCCGAGAGGGTGGCGAGCAGCTCGGTCGGTGCGGCCAGCAGGTGGCGGGCGGCACCGGCGAGCGCCTCACGCGCCGGACCGGCCGGCAGCGGGGCGAGCGCGGCGACGGCATCGTCGAGGTAGGTCGTGGCCGTGGCGAGCGCCGTCTGCAGCTCGCCGCTGGCCCGGACGATCTCCCGGGCCTCGTCCATCTCGCCCTCGGTCAGCGGCTTCCCGAAGAGCTGGCGCAGCCGGGTCGCCCCGGTGTCGTCGGCCCGTCCGAGCACCCGCAGCACGGGCAGGGTGTAGACGCCCTCGATGAGGTCGTGCCCGGCGGGCTTGCCCAGCTGCTCGTCGGTGGCGGAGAGGTCGAGGATGTCGTCGACGATCTGGAACCCCATGCCGTAGAGGCGACCGAACACCGTGGCGGCGTCGATCTGCTCCCGGGTGCACCCCGACGTGATGGCGCCGATGCGGCAGGCCGTGCTGTAGAGGGAGGCCGTCTTCCCCTCGATGGACCGGAGGTAGGCCGCTTCGGTGCGCGCGGCCTGGTAGGTGTGCTGCAGCTCGAGCACCTGGCCCTCGCACAGCCGGCCGATGGTGCTGGCCAGGAGCTCGGCCACCTCCATGCCCAGCCGGGCGGCGATCTCCGAGGCCTTGGCCAGGAGGTAATCGCCGGCGAGGATGGCCTGCAGGTTCCCCCACTTGGCGTTGACGCTCTCGGCGTTGCGCCGCGTCGTCGCCTCGTCCATGACGTCGTCGTGGTACAGGGACCCGAGATGGACGAGCTCGACCGACACGGCGCCCTGGATCACGTCGTCGGCCACGGCATCGGCGGGCGGGAGGGTGGTGGCGGCGACGCCGATGGCGAAGGCCGGTCGGCCCCGCTTCCCGCCGGCGTCGATCAGATGGCTGGCCACCTGCGTGAGGAACGGGTCCTCCGCCACCACGGCGCGCCGAAGGGCGTCCTCGACCCGGGCCAGGTCGGGCGGGACGTTGGCGAGCTCGAGCAGCGGGTTGACGGGGGCCACGGGCGCGAGGTTAGAGGGGACCCTCGCCGGGCCCAACATCGGCGACAGGCGACAGGCGGCCGTCAGGGGCAGGTGATCTCGATGTTGTAGCCGCCGCCGCTGTCGGTGAGCCCCGACAGCACGAGCTCCTTCCCGCTGATCACCGCGGCGCTGGTCGTGTCGAGCGTGCCGCCGTCGAAGGTCCAGGTGATCTTGGCCGTGCCATCCGTGACGGTGACCGCGAACTTGCCGCCGTCGGCGGTGATCTTGCTGGTGCCGCTCGAGCTCAGCGTGCACTCGGTCGGCGTGGTGGACAGGGTCTGGCCGGAGGACAGGGTGGCCTCGACGTGGCCGCCTGACGCGCCCGAACCTCCGGCGCTCCCCGAACCACCGGCGCTCCCCGAACCACCGGCGCTCCCCGACCCGCCGCCGCTCCCGGCGGCCGTGCTCGACGGTGTCCCGCCGGCGGCCTTGGACGTGCTGGATCCCCCGCCGGCGGCCTTGGTGGTGGAGGTCGAGCCGCCGGTCGAGCCGGTCGGTGCGTCGGTCTTGCTGCAGGCGGGGGCGGCCATCGCGAGGGCCGTGGCCAGGCCGAGGGCGGGCAGGAGGGTGGAGGCGCGGGTGTGCATGGCGCGATCTTGTCAGCCTCGGCCCGGTCGGCGGCGATTCTCCGTCCGGCCGTGGCGGTCGCGACCGCTGGACAGGGGGTTACACTCGGGCCATCGCATTCCTTACCCTGCGGGAGTCGCATCCCGGGAGGCTGCCTTGTTCGAACGCTTCACTGATCGGGCTCGCCGGGTCGTGGTCCTGGCCCAAGAAGAGGCGCGCCTGCTCAACCACAACTACATCGGCACCGAGCACATCCTGCTCGGGCTGATCCACGAAGGCGAGGGCGTGGCCGCGAAGGCCCTCGAGTCGCTGGGCATCTCCCTGGAGGCGGTGCGCAACCAGGTGGAGGAGATCATCGGTCAGGGCGGTTCGTCGCCCAGCGGCCACATCCCCTTCACCCCCCGGGCCAAGAAGGTGCTGGAGCTGTCGCTCCGCGAGGCGCTGCAGCTCGGACACAACTACATCGGCACCGAGCACATCCTCCTCGGCCTCATTCGCGAGGGCGAGGGCGTGGCCGCCCAGGTGCTGGTGAAGCTCGGCGCCGACCTGAGCCGGGTGCGCCAGCAGGTGATCCAGCTCCTGTCCGGCTACACCGGCCCGTCCGGGGGGCCGGCCGAGAAGGCCGGGGCCACCGCGGGCGGGAGTTCGGCGACCTCGTCGGAGCAGTCGTCGGGGTCGCTGGTGCTCGACCAGTTCGGTCGCAACCTCACCCAGCTCGCCCGCGAGAAGAAGCTCGATCCGGTGATCGGGCGCGAGCGCGAGACCGAGCGGGTCATGCAGATCCTCTCCCGCCGGCAGAAGAACAACCCGGTGCTCGTGGGTGAGCCCGGCGTCGGCAAGACGGCGATCGTCGAGGGCCTGGCCCAGAGCATCGCCGCCAACGACGTGCCCGAGACCCTCCACAACAAGCAGCTCTACACCCTCGATCTCGGGGCGCTGGTGGCCGGGTCCCGCTACCGGGGCGACTTCGAGGAGCGCCTGAAGAAGGTGCTCAAGGAGATCAAGACCCGCGGCGACATCATCCTGTTCATCGACGAGATCCACACGCTCGTCGGCGCCGGCGCCGCCGAAGGCGCCATCGACGCCGCGTCGATCCTCAAGCCCATGCTGGCCCGGGGTGAGCTGCAGACCATCGGGGCCACCACCCTCGACGAGTACCGCAAGCACCTGGAGAAGGACGCGGCCCTCGCCCGGCGGTTCCAGCAGGTCACGGTGGACGAGCCCTCGGTGGCCCACACCATCGAGATCCTGAAGGGCCTGCGCGACCGCTACGAGCAGCACCACCGGGTCACGATCACCGATCAGGCCCTCGTCGCCGCCGCCAACCTGGCCGACCGCTACATCTCCGACCGGTTCCTGCCCGACAAGGCCATCGACCTCATCGACGAGGCCGGCTCCCGTCTGCGCATCAAGCGCATGCAGACGCCGCCGGACTACAAGGAGCTCGAGAACGAGATCGCCCAGGTCCAGCAGCAGAAGAAGGAAGCGGTCGAGGCCCAGCGCTTCGAGGAGGCCGGCAAGCTCCGCGACAAGGAGAAGGAGCTGCTCGGCCAGAAGGAGCAGAAGGAAGCCGAGATCAAGGCCGAAGGCGTCGATCTGTTCGACGAGGTCGACGAGGAGGCCATCGCCGAGGTCCTCTCGGTGTGGACCGGCATCCCGGTCTACAAGCTCACCGAGGAGGAGACGGCCAAGCTCCTGCGGATGGAGGACGAGCTCCACCGTCGGGTCATCGGCCAGGAATCGGCCATCCGGGCCGTCGCCCAGGCCACCCGGCGCACCCGCGCCGGCCTGAAGGACCCGAAGCGCCCCGGCGGGTCGTTCATCTTCCTCGGCCCGTCTGGCGTCGGGAAGACCGAGCTGGCCAAGACCCTCGCCGAGTTCCTCTTCGGCGACGAGCAGGCGCTGATCCAGCTCGACATGTCCGAGTACATGGAGAAGCACACCGTCAGCCGCCTGGTGGGCTCGCCCCCCGGCTACGTCGGCTACGAGGAAGGCGGCCAGCTGACCGAGGCCGTGCGGCGCAAGCCGTTCTCGGTCGTGCTGTTCGACGAGATCGAGAAGGCCCACCCGGATGTCTTCAACACCCTGCTCCAGATCCTGGAGGAGGGCCGCCTGACCGACAGCCAGGGCCGCTCCGTCGACTTCCGGAACACCATCCTGATCATGACCTCGAACCTCGGCACCGCCGACCTGCGCAAGGCCAACGTCGGCTTCGGGCGGGCGGACGAGGCCGTCACCTACGAGCGCATGAAGGAGAAGGTCAACGATGCGCTCAAGGAGCACTTCCGGCCCGAGTTCCTGAACCGCATCGACGAGGTCATCGTCTTCCACGAGCTCTCGCGGGCCGAGGTCACCAACATCGTCGACCTCATGATCAAGCGGGTCATCAAGCAGCTCGAAGGGCAGGGCGTCGGCCTCGAGCTCACGCCGGCCGCCAAGGTGCACCTGGTCGAGAAGGGCTACGACCCCACCCTCGGCGCCCGTCCCCTGCGTCGGGCCATCCAGCGCCTCGTCGAGGACCCGCTCTCGGAGCGGCTCCTCTGGAAGGAGTTCCGGGCCGGCCAGACCGTCGTCGTCGACGCCGAGCCGGATCCGGAGACGGGCCAGACCGAGATCACCTTCCGTTCGGTGGAGGGGTTCATCCCGCCCAAGCTCGAGGCCGCCGGCGTCGGGTCGGGGCCGAGCACCGACGAGATCGCGACGCCCCCGGCCGAGTGATCCGGCCTCGGTCGCTCCGGCGCCGGTCCTGACACCAGAACGTCACACACAGTGGCGGCCTGAACGCGGTACGATCATCCCAACTTCCTGTCCGACCGTGCCCCCATCCTCGTGGTGGGGGTTCGGTTGTTTTGGTCGACCGGTGGGGTACGTTTCCCGGCCGTGTCCACCCGCCGTGCCGCCGCCGCCGTGGTGGCCACCCTGCTCGTCCTGCTCCTCGCCGGGTGCCAGCTCCAGGCCACCGTCGGTGCCACCGTGGCCGACGACGGGTCGGGGACGATCAGCGTCGCCGTCGGCCTCGATGCCAAGGCGCTCGAGCGGGTCGGCAACCCCGACCGTGTCCTGCGGCTGGACGACCTCCGGGCTGTCGGGTGGGAGGTCACGCCGGCCGAGCGCCGGCCCGATGGCACGACGTGGGTGCGGGCCACCCGCCGGTTCGCCAGCCCGCCGGAGGTGGCCGGGATCATGGCCTCGCTCCACCCGACCGCCTTCCAGGGGTTCGCCCTCACGAAGGACGAAGGGCTGGGTGGCACCACCTGGACCTTCGCCGGCACCATCGACCTCACCCGTGGCATCGACACCTTCGCCGACCCGCAACTGACGGCGGCCCTGGGGGGCGACGCCTTCGGTGGGCAGGTCGGCGCCATCGAGGCGGCCGAGGGCCGGAAGGTCGCCGACATGGTGGGCTTCACCCTCACCGTCGAGCTCCCGGGGGGCCAGCCCCAGTCCTTCACGCCGAAGCTCGGCGACCCGGCGCCGCTGCCGGTGTCGGTCACGGCCACCCAGCGGGGACCGATCCCGCTCCCCATCGGGCCGGGCGCCTCGGGGTCGCTCGGCACGCTGGTGGTGCTCGGCGGGCTGGGCACGCTGGCGGTGGCCCTGACGGTGCTGCGGCGCCGGTTCAAGGCGGTGGCCCGGTGACGGTGACGCGGTGACGGGGGACGACGGCTGGTCCGCCGCGGCGGCCGACGGCGGGTCCGACGATCGGTCGGGACGCCCGCCCGGGCGTCGCGACCCGGTCGTGACCGCCGAGCTGGCTGGTCGGGCCGGGCTGGCCGTGGTCGCCGCCGCGTTGGCGGCCTCCGTGGCGTCGGCCGCACCCACCGGCACGCCAGCCATCGACTCGGTGGAGCGGGCGATCCTGGCCGCCGTGGTCGTGCTGGCGGCGGGGGCGGCCCGGCCGTGGACGGTGCTGTGGCTGGCCGGCTGGCTGCTGGCGGGCAGCGCGGGCGGCGGCCCGATCGTGCTGGCCGGCGCGGCGACGATCCTGGCGGCGGTGGTGGTGTGGCGGTCCGACCTCCCGCCCGTGGCGGCCTGTGGTGTCGCCGCCCTGTCGACCGTGACGCTCTACGCCCTCCCCGGCGGCGGTCCCGACGGGGCCACCGCGGCGGTGGCGGCGGTGGCGGTCGCGCCGGTGCTCGTGTCGGGGTGGCGCAACTGCAGCGACCGGGCGTGGCGGGCGGCCCGGCGCGTGGCCATCGTCACCGGTGTCGCCGCGGGCGTCGCTGTCGTGCTCTTCCTGGTGGGGGTGGCCCTCGCCGGACGGGCCGCCTGGCGCGGCGTCGACGAGGTGAGCGCCTGGCAGCGCACGACCGAGCAGGGCGATCTCCGGGGCGCCTACGCCCACGCTCGCGAGGCCGCCGATGCCTTCGACGAGGCCGCCGCCAACGCCCGGCGTCCGTGGCTCTGGCCGGCGCGGGCGTTGCCCGGGGTGGGTCGCTACGCCGACGTCGGGGCCACCGTCGCCGCGTCGGGGGCCGAGCTCACGCGGGCGCTCGTCGCCCTCGACGGGTTCACCCGGTACGACGACCTCCCGATCGTGAACGGGCGGATCGACCTCGGGCTGGTGGCCAGCCTCGACGCGCCGATCACGGCCACCCATCGTGCCGCCCGGCAGGCCGACGAGACGCTGGCGGGCATCGACCGCACCTGGCTCGTCCCACCGGTGCAGACCGGGCTCGACCAGCTCACCGACGCCGTGCGCGAGCTCGAGGACCGGCTCGACCTCGCCGGCGATGCCGTGCAGCACGCGCCGGGCCTGCTCGGTCGAGGCACCCCCCGCCGGTACCTCCTGCTCTTCGTCACCCCGAGCGAGAGCAGGGAGCTCGGGGGCGCCGTCGCCGCCTACGCCGAGCTCGTCGTCACCGACGGCGCGCTGTCGGTCGCCCGTTCCGGGCCGGTCTCCCAGCTCGGCGTCGGCCCCTCGCCGTGGGCGACCGTCACGGGCACCCCGGACCTGCCGACGGTGGCGGCCACGGTGGCGACCCTCTACCCGGCGTCGGGCGGGTCCCCCGTCGACGGCGTGGCCGTCCTCGACCCGGCAGCCCTGGCCGGTCTGCTCCGCGTGACGGGGCCGGTCACGCTGCCGTCCGTCGGCGAGACCGTGACGGCCGACAACGTGGTGGCGCTCCTCCAACGGGACCAGTACACCGACCCCAACGCGCCCACGGCCCGCCGGGACCTCTACGAACTGGTCCCGCCGGCGGTGGTCGAGAAGGCGCTGACGGCCGATGCGCTCGACCTGCGCACCCTGGCCCGCACGTTGGGCCCCCTCGTCGAGCAGCAGCACGTCCGCTTCTGGTCGGTGCACGTGGAGGAACAGCCCCTCCTGCACCGGTTGGGGCTCGACGCCCGGTTCCCGCCGCCCGGCACCACGCCGGACGTCCTCGCCGTGACGTCCCGCAACGTCACTGGCAACGTGGCCGACCCGTTCCTCACTCGCACCGTCCGCTACGAGGCCACCGTCGACCCGGCCACCGGCGCGGTCACCGGGACGGTGACGGTGACCTTGCGGAGCGCGGTGCCCACCGGCCTCGCGCTCGAGGCGCTGTCGGACCGGGTCGTCGGCAACGTCGAAGGGCGACCGCGGGGAACGATCAAGACGGTGGTGGCGCTCTACACGCCGCTCGAGGTCGACAAGCTCACCTACGCCAACTTCCCGATCGCCGTCGACCGGGCCGACGAGCTCGGGTACCACCGCTTCAGCCAGGCCGTGGAGGTGCCCCCGGGGGGCGAGGTCGACCTGGTGTTCAGCGTCCGGGGCACGGTCGACCGGAGTCGCCCGTACGCGCTGACGGTCTGGAGCCCGCCCCTGGCCAACCCCGATCAGGTCGAGGTGCGGGTCGGGGGCGGCCCCCGACCGGTGGAGGGCACGGTCCGCCTCCCCGGCGTCGCCACCTTCCGCCTCCCGTCCTGAGCCCCCCGGCGCCGTCTGGATGTAGATCGGGGTACCTGGGCCTCGATCTGCATCCAGACGGTGGCCGCGCGACAGTGTCGCCCGACCCGCCATCGAAGGGACCGCCATGCCCCGCCTGCGCCAGGTGCCCCGCACCCCCGACCTCGACAACTTCACCGAGACGATGTACGGCCTCCTGTTCGGCGACCGTGATCCGGTGGCCGAGCCGGGCACGGCCACCGGCACGCCGGGCGACTGGTGGACGGTGTTCGCGCTGGTCCCCGACGTGCTCAAGCACGCCGTGCGGGGGTTCGGCCTCTACCAGAGCCCCGATCGGCTCCTCGACCCCAAGCTGCGCGAGCTGGGCCAGACCCGGGCCGGCTGGTTGCGGGGGAGCCAGTTCGTCTTCTCCCAGCACTGCAAGTCGTGCCGGGCGCTGGGGATGAGCGAGGAGCAGATCGCCGCCATCCCGGGCTGGGCGGTCGCCACGTGCTTCAGCCCGATCGAGCGGGCCGTCCTCGCCTACACCGACGCGCTGGTGGCCGACGGCGGGCGGGTCGACGACGCCGTGTTCGCGGCGCTGCAGGCCGAGCTGTCGGACGAGCAGATCCTCGAGCTGACCTACATCACGACGATGTACGAGATGCACGCCACTATCTGCCGGGCCCTGCGCCTCGAGTTCGACGATCGGCCCGAACCGATCACCGAGGTCGAAGGGCCCGAGGGGGTCAGCGCCTTCGACATCGGGGCCCAGATCTCTGGCGGCGGCGCCGTCGCCTGACCCGAAGCGTCCGCGGCCTCACCCGCCCGGGGCGCCCTTCATGAAGCCTTCATGATCCGTGGCGCAGGGTGGGAGCATGGTTCCGCTCCCGGTCCTGCCCCGAACGGCCGGCCCCGCGCCGGCCCCGTCCACCGAGCCCGGCCGGCCGCAACCGGTCCCCGGCCCCGGCCCTGGGCCCGGGGCGCGGGTGCGGGCCATCGACGCCCTCCGGGGCTTCGGCCTGTTCGTGGTGGTCGGCGGCGCGGAGCTGGCGGTGGCCGTGTGCGCACTGGCGCCGCCGTCGTGGTCCTGGGTGCCCGGGGTCAGCGAGAACCTCGGTGAGCACGTCGAGTGGGAGGGTCTGCACTTCCACGACTGGATCTTTCCCCTCCTGGTGTTCGTCACCGGGCTGACCGTCCCCCTCCTGGTGACGGCGCGGCTGGACGGCGGCACCCCCCGGCGGTCCGTCCTCGGCCGGATCGGCCGCCGGGTCGGGGTGCTGCTCGTCGCCGGGCTGGTCTTCAACGGGGCGCTGCAGCTCCCCGGCCTGGATCAGACCCGGCTGCCCGGCGTCCTGCAGCGGTATGCCCTGGCCTGGGGTGGGGCGGCCGTGATCGTCGCCTTCGTGCGGGACCGGTGGCGCCAGGTGGCGGTGCTGACGGCGCTCCTCGTCGGCTACTGGCTCCTGCTCCGCTTCGTCCCGGCGCCCGGCGGGGTGGCCGGCGACCTCACCCCCGACGGCAACCTGGCCGGCTGGATCGACCGGCTGCTGCTCCGGCCCGGCCAGCGGTTCGAGGACTGGGGCGACCCGGAGGGCTTCCTCTCCACGCTGCCGGCCGTCGGTTCGGCCCTGCTCGGCGCCCTCATCGGCTCGGAGCTCGTCGCTCCCGGCGGGGGGCGGTTCGGCGGACGTGGTGGCCGGTCGAAGCTGGCGGCGCTGGGCGTGGTGCTGGCGGCGGCCGGGTACGCCTGGGGCCGGTCCTTCCCCCTCATCAAGCAGCTCTGGACCTCGTCGTTCGTGCTGGTCACGGCCGGGTGGGGGTGCGTCGCCCTCGCCGTCTGCCTGGCCGTCTGCGACCGCGGGTGGTTCGGCCGGACGCTCCGGTGGTTCGAGGTCTTCGGACGCAACGCGCTGGTGATCTACCTGGCGTCGGCGGCGGTGGACTTCCTCGCCATCGCCGGCTTCGTGGTGGGGGGTGTGGTGCAGCGCCTCACCGACGCCGGGCACGCCGAGCTGGCGGCGGTCGTGGCGATCGCGGCCGCGGTGGAGCTGAAGTGGCTCCTGCTCTGGTTCCTCGACCGCCACGGGGTGCGGCTGCGGGCCTGACCGGGACGGGCGCGGTCCGCCCGTCCCGGCCTCCGGCGCCCGTCGCTGTCACACCCCCTCGGCAGGATGGGGACCATGACCGCTCCCCGCTCCGCCGGCCGATCACCGGGTGGCCCCCGCCCCCGCACCTCCTACCGCTGCACCGAGTGTGGTGGCGGGAGCCCGGCGTGGGTGGGGCGGTGCCCGGGGTGCGGGTCGTGGAACACCCTGGTCGAGGAACGGGTGGAGCAGGGCTCGAGCGGCGGGTCCCGGCGCCTGCGGGCCGTTCCCACGCCCTCCTCGCCCGCCGTCCCCATCGCCGAGGTGGATCTCACCACGTTCCAGCCCCTGCCCACGGGCGTCCAGGAGCTCGATCGGGTGCTCGGCGGTGGGCTGGTGCCGGGATCGGTCACCCTCGTCGGCGGCGAGCCGGGCATCGGCAAGTCCACGTTGCTGCTGCAGGCGCTCGGGGGTCTGGCCGTCCGAGGCACCGCGCTCTACGTCACGGCCGAGGAGTCCTTGCAGCAGGTCCGCCAGCGCGCCGACCGGCTCGGGGCGCTGCGACCCCGCCTCCTGCTCACCTCCGAGACCGACCTCGGCGCCATCGTCGCCCACATCGAGGCCGTGGCCCCGGCTGTGGTGGTGATCGATTCGATCCAGACGGTCTTCCATCCCGACCTGGCCTCCGCCCCCGGCTCGGTCGCCCAGGTGCGGGAGTGCGCCGCCGCGCTGGTGGCCGAGGCGAAGGCCCGGGGGGTGGCGGTGGTGCTGGTGGGCCACGTCACCAAGGACGGCGCGCTGGCCGGCCCCCGGGTGCTCGAGCACGTGGTCGACACCGTGCTCACCTTCGACGGGGAGCGTCACCACGCCGTGCGGGTGCTGCGGGCGGTGAAGCACCGCTTCGCCGGCACCGGCGAGCTGGGTCTGATGGAGATGACCGGGGCCGGGCTGGTGCCGGTCGACGATCCGAGCAGCCTGTTCCTCGCCGACCGCCGGGCCGAGGTGGCCGGCTCGGTGGTGGTCCCCCTCGTCGACGGCCACCGCGCCGTGCTCCAGGAGGTCCAGGCGCTCGTCGTGCCCGCCCGCGGGCAGGCCTACCCCCGGCGGGCGGCCGAAGGGCTCGACGTCAACCGCTTGGCGGTGCTGCTCGCCGTCCTGCGCAACCACGCGGGGTGCGACACCAGCCTGGCCGAGGTCTACACGTCGGCGGTGGGCGGGGTGGAGATCCGCGATCCCGGCGCCGATCTCGCCGTCGCCCTCGCCGTGGCGTCCTCCCTCGTCGACCGGGCCCTCCCCCCCGACCTGGTCGTGGTCGGTGAGGTCGGTCTCGGTGGGGAGGTGCGTCAGGTGCAGCACGCGGAGCGGCGGATGGCGGAGGCGGCCCGCATGGGCTTCAGCCGCATCGTGGTGCCGCTCCTGTCCCCCGAGCCGCCGCCGGGGATCACCGCCCACCGGGTGGGGAACCTGCGCCAGGCCCTCGTGTTGTGCGAGGTCGGGTCCCGCTCCCCGGGGCCCTGGTGAGGTCTCGCCCTCTAGACTCCCGCCATGCCCCGCCGCCGGAGTGACGCGCTGTTCCACGCGCTGGCCGCGGTGGCTCCCGGCAAGCCGCTCCGGGAAGGGCTCGACCGCATCCTCCAGGCCAAGATGGGCGCCCTGATCGTGGTCGGCGACGGCCCCGAGACGCTCAACATCTGCTCGGGCGGGTTCCTGCTCGACGCCGCCTTCAGCCCGCAACGCCTCTCCGAACTGGCCAAGATGGACGGCGCCATCATCCTCGCCTCCGATTCCAGCCGCATCGCCCGGGCCAACGTCCACCTGGTGCCGAACCCCAACGTCCCCACCTCGGAGACGGGCACGCGGCACCGCACGGCCGAGCGGGTCGCCCGCTCGATCAACGTGCCGGTCATCTCGGTGTCGGAAGACATGGGGATCATCAACGTCTACATCGGCGACGAGAAGCACCCCCTGTCCCCCACGCCCCGGCTGCTCGACCGGGCCAACCAGGCGCTGCAGACCCTGGAGCGCTACAAGAACCGCCTCGACGAGGTGTCGTCCTCGCTGTCGGCGCTCGAGGTGGAGGACCTCGTCACCGTGCGGGACGTCGTCGTGCTGCTGCAGCGCATGGAGATGGTGCTGCGCATCGCCGACGAGATCGAGGCCGACATCGTGGAGCTCGGCAGCGACGGGCGGCTCGTGCGGCTCCAGCTCGAGGAGGTGATGGGCGGTGTCGGCGACGAGCGCCGCCTCGTCATCCTCGACTACTTCCACGAGGACTCCTCCTGGCACCTCGAGGAGTCGATGGACGGGCTGACCCAGCTCGACACCGAGGACCTGCTCGACCTCAAGCGGGTGGCGTCGATGCTGCACCTCCCCGCCGGCGCCGCCGACCTCGACGCGTCGGTGCAGCCCAAGGGCTACCGGCTGCTGTCCCGTATCCCGCGGCTGCCCGACGCCATCGTCCACCACATCGTCGACCGCTTCGGCAACCTGACCAAGATCATGCGGGCCACCATCGACGACCTCGACGAGGTCGAGGGTGTGGGCGAGACGCGGGCCCGGGCCATCAAAGAGGGGCTGTCCCGTCTGGCCGAGAGCAGCATCCTCGACAACTACGCCCCCTGATCCGGTCCCGAGGGGGCGCGGTCAGTGCTCGTAGGGGGGGCCGTTGCGGGCCGGGTTCTGTTCGCCGGGGAGCTTCGGGGTGTCGTTCCCTGCCGGCTTGCCGCAGCCGGTGGCACCCACCGCGAGCGCGACGGCCAGCGCGGTGGCGGCGATGGGGCGGCGGCCTCGGCTCCGGCGGCGCAGCGTGGGCATCACGTCATTCTCGCCCACCGCGCCCGCCGGCGGTAGTAGACCTGCGGCCATGCGCACCTCGCTCCCTTCCGGCACCCCCGCCGAGCTCGCCCGCCCGTCCGGCGCGGCCGACGGTCCGCCGCCCGACCGTGGCCTCGTCGTGATCCCCGACATCATGGGCCTGCGCCCCCTCTTCGACGCCCACTGCCAGCGCCTGGCCGACGCGCTCGGCGCCACCGTCGTGGCCGTCGAGCTCTGGCCCGACCATCTCGACGAACCGCTCCCGTGGCGCCTCGAACACGTCGGTGACCTCGTCGACGAGCGGGTGCTGGGGGACGTGGCCGCCGCCGCCGACCTGACCAGGGCGTCGCAGGTGAGCGTGCTCGGGTTCTGCATGGGGGGCATGTACACGCTGAAGGCGGCCGGCACCGGCCGGTTCCACCGGGCCGCGCCGTTCTACGGGATGATCCGCATCCCCGAGCAGTGGCGCAGCGCCACCCAGGGCGAGCCCCTCGATGCACTCGCCCGGCCCGGCGCCTGCCCGGTGCTGGCCGTGGTCGGCACCGCCGATCCCTGGACCCCGCCCGAGGACGTCGCCGCCCTGGAGGCGGCCGGGGCGGCGGTCGTGCGCTACGAGGGGGCCGACCACGGGTTCGTCCACGACCCGGACCGCCCGGCCCACCGGGCCGACGATGCCGCCGACGCGTGGCGGCGCGTCGAGGCCTTCCTGTTCGGGTAGACGCACCGGCGATGGCCCGCGGCCCCGGCCTTCGCCGGGGTCAGCGGGAGCGTCGCTCGAGCTGCTCCCGGTTGGTGATCCGGTAGCGCCGGTCGTTCTGCTCGATCCAGCCCAGGCGGATGAAGGAGGCGATCGACTTGTTCACCCGTTCCCGGGAGGCGCCGACCATCCCTGCCAGCTCTTCCTGCGTGATCGGGAGGGCGAACTCCTCCTGGTCGCCGGCCAGCTCGAGCAGGCGCTTGGCCGTGCGGCCCTGGACGTCGAGGAAGACCGAGTCGGCGAGGGCCTCGTCGGTGGTGCGCAGCCGTTGGGCCAGCAGCGCCACCACGTGCCAGAGGAGCTCGGGCTGGTTGCGGTAGAGCGCCCGGATCGGGGCGTAGGGGATCTGGATCACCGACGAGGGCTCGAGGGCCCGGGCTTCGGCCGAGCGGGCGAGGTCGTCGAAGAGCGGCATCTCGCCGAACAGGTCGCCCCGTTCCATCAGCGCCATCATCGACTCGCGGCCGTCGATCGATTTGTTGGCGATGGCGATCCGCCCGTCGATCACCACGAAGAGGTGGTTGGCTTCGTCGCCCTCGCTGAACAGGACGTCGCCGCGCTGGAGGGCACGCGACATCGCGCTGTCGTGGATCCGGTCGATCTGGTCCGGATCGAGTTCGTTGAAGAGGGCCACTTCGGCCAGGAGCGCACGATGATCGGCCACGGCCGCGCATGCTAGTTCCTCCTGCATCTGCGGGCTGTCGCGAGTGTCTTTGCGATCGCTCGCGGTTCTCCTTACCCTGGTACGACCACCCGGCCCGCGGCAGCGGGCCGCTACGCGCTCACGAGGAGCAACATGGCGTTCGACGTCGGCGACAAGGTCGTGTACCCGCACCACGGCGCGGCGATCATCGAGAGGCGGGAGAAGATCATGGCCTTCGGTGAGGAGCGTGAGTACCTCGTGCTCAAGCTGGCCTACGGCGATCTCACCCTGAAGGTGCCCACCGACAACACCGACGAGGTCGGCATCCGCGACGTGATCAACGACGAGGAGGTCGAGGAGGTGTTCGCCGTCCTTCGCAAGAAGGAGGCGCGCATGCCCACCAACTGGTCGCGGCGCTTCAAGAACCACGTGGAGAAGCTGAAGTCGGGTGACATCTACCAGGTGGCCGAGGTGGTGCGGAACCTGTCGTTGCGGGAGCGGGAGAAGGGGCTGTCGGCCGGCGAGAAGCGGATGCTGCAGAAGGCGCGCCAGATCCTCGTCAGCGAGCTCACCTTCGCCATCAACGTCGACGAGGAAGCGGCCGAGGCCAAGCTCGACGAAGCGCTCTCGTAGCGTGCCGTAGGCTCCAGCGCCGTGAGCGTGTGGAGCATCGTGGTCGCCGGGGGATCGGGGAGCCGGTTCGGCGGCGACGTGCCCAAGCAGTTCCTGGAGTTGGCCGGACGGCGGGTGGTCGACTGGTCGGTGGGAGCCGCCGCCGCCGTGTCCGAAGGCGTGGTGCTGGTGGTGCCGGCCGACGAGGTCGCGGGGACCCACGTCGTGGGGGCCGATGTCGTGGTGGCGGGGGGTTCGACCCGGAGCGGGTCGGTGCGGGCAGGACTGGCCGAGGTGCCCGGTGACGCCGACATCGTCATCGTCCACGACGCGGCGCGACCGGCGGCCGGCGTGGGCCTGTTCGAGGCCGTGGTCGAGGCGGTGCTGGCCGGGGCGGCGGGGGCCATCCCCGGGGTGCCGGTGGCCGACACCATCAAGATGGTGGACGAGGACGGCGTGGTCTACGAGACGCTGCCCCGCGACGAGCTGGTGGCGGTGCAGACCCCGCAGGCCTTCCGGGCCGACGTGCTGCGCCAGGTCCACCGCGGCGACCCGGAGGCGACCGACGACGCTGCCCTGGTGGAGCTGGCCGGGGGTCTCGTCATGGTCGTCCCCGGCGAACCCGGCAACACCAAGCTCACCCTCCCCGAGGACCTGCCCCGCCTGGCCCGGGCCTTGGGTGCGCAAGGGCGCGAATAGCGCACCCTTGCGCACCCAAGGGCCGACGGGCCGACGGTGGGCGGGAGGATCGGGGCGACTAACGTCGTCCAGCTATGACCGCCGCCGGTGCTCCCGCCGTGCCGCCGCTCCGTGTGGGCCAGGGCTTCGACATCCACGCCTTCACCGATGACCCGGCCCGCGCCCTCGTGCTCGGTGGCGTGCGCTTCGACGGGGAGCCCGGCCTCGCCGGCCACAGCGACGCCGACGCCGTCGCCCACGCCGCCGCCGACGCCCTGCTCGGCGCCGCCGGCCTCGGCGACATCGGCGCCCACTTCCCCGACACCGATCCGGCGTGGCGCGGGGCCGACAGCATCGGGCTGCTGACCGAGGTGGCGCGACGGGTGCGGGCGGCGGGCTGGGAGCCGGTCAACGTCGACTGCGCCGTGATCTGTGAGCGCCCGAAGCTGGCGCCGAGGAGGGACGAGATGGAGCACAGGCTCACCGCTGCCGTCGGGGCACCGGTCACCGTGAAGGGCAACCGGGCCGAACAGCTCGGCGCGCTCGGTCGGGCCGAGGGCATCGCCTGTCTCGCCGTGGCCCTCGTTGCCGGGAGCGCACGATGAGCCCCGCCTCCCGCGGCAAGAGCGGGGCCAAGGGTGCGGGCAAGGGCGGGGCCAAGAGCGTCGGCAAGAGCGGTGCTCCGGCCCGACGCGCCGCCACGGGTGGCCCGTCCGGACGTGGTGGCGCCGCGGGTCGTACCGGCGGGGGGAGCGCGAGCAGCCGCGCCGCCGGCGCCGGCGGGGCCGTGGGCGCCGGCGGGCGGGGCAAGTCCCGGAGCCCGGCGGCGGAGAAGGCGTTGGCCGCCCGGACCGAGCGCCAACGGGCCCGCAGCGATGCCGGCCGTCGGGCCGCCGAGGCCAAGCGGGAGGCCCGGGTGGCGCAGCGGGCGGCGGCGCCGACCCGCCCCACCGGCCGGGAGCGGACCCTGGGTGGAGAGCAGGTCGAGGGCCGCCACGCCGTGCGCGAGCTGCTCGTGGCCGGCCGTCGCCGCGTCAAGGAGGTCTGGGTCGCGGCCCGGGAGGCCGACGATCCCCGCCACGAGGAGCACGTCGACGACCTGGCCGAGCTGGCCCAGTCGATGAACGTCCCGGTCCGCGAGGTCGCCCGGCGCAAGCTCCTCGGCGAGGCCCGCACCGAGGCCCCGCAGGGCGTGCTGGCCAAGGCCGCCCCGCTCGACGAGGCCGACCTCGACACCCTGGCCACCGCGCCCGACCCGTGGGGCCGCCCGCCCTTCCTCGTGGCCGTTGACGGCGTCACCGATCCGGGCAACCTCGGCGCGCTGCTGCGGTCGGCCGAGTGCGCCGGCGTCACCGGTGTCGTCCTGCCCCGCCACCGGGCCGTGCACATCACGCCCACGGTCACCAAGGCGGCGGCCGGTGCGGTGGAGTACCTGCCGATGGCCATCGTCGGCGGCCTGCCATCGGCCATCCGCGACCTGCAGAAGCAGGGCATCTGGGTGATCGGGCTCGACATGGACGGTGAGCCGATGCAGCAGGCGGCGCTCCCGGCCGACGCCGGCGTGTGCCTGGTGCTCGGCGCGGAGGGCAAGGGCCTGTCGCGCCTCGTCCGGCAGCGCTGCGATGCCGTGGTGTCGCTGCCGCTGCGTGGCACGCTGTCGTCGCTCAACGTCGCCGCCGCCGCGGCCGTGGCCTGCTACGAGGTCGCCCGCCGCCGGCCCTGACGCCGCCCCGCCGCCCCTGCCCGATCGACGACCTCCTGTGTCCCGGAGAACCGCCACCGTGCCCGATCCCACCCGCCCCCCCGCCGCCGCCCGGCCGACCCGTCCCGCCCGGTCGGCCCGTCCCGCCCGGTCGGCCCGCCCCGTCCGGTGCGCCGCGACTGCGGCCGCGCTCGTGCTCGTCGGTCTCGCCTGCGCCGGGTGCTCGTCCTCGCCGGAGGCCGCCGGCCCCACCGGGTCGGTGGCCTCGCCCATCCCGACCTTCACCCGGGATCAGCCGGCCTCCACCGGGGCGTCCTGCGACGATCCCACCGGCGACATCGAGTCCGATGCCAAGAAGCCCGGGGAGACGCTGTTGAGCGAGCCCGCCGGCATCGACATCACCCATGTCGAGGCCCACATCGTGAACGGGCAGCTGGCGGTCCGGTTGGTCACGGTGAAGGCCATCGAGACGGCCACGAACCCCACGCTCACGATCTCCCAGGGCGACCCCGGGGTGCTGCCCGAGTACAGCTTCGACCTCAAGGTCATCGGCGAAGGCGGGGGGTGGCGGGTGGAGCTGGTGATCTTCCCCACCGCGGCCAAGCCCGGCCAGGGCCCGAAGTTCCAGCAGAACAAGGAGCTGCGGGTGCCCGTCGTCGTCAACGGCAACCAGCTCTCGCTGGCCGTGCCGGTGGCCGACCTGCCGGTGATCAGCACCCGGCAGTGGCTGTTCGGGACGTCGGCTGGCATCAACGACGCCACCCGCCTGTTCGACGACTGCGTCCCACCGACCGAGGGCACCACCGGCACCGCGCCCCGCGGCACCACCGCAGGCCCGGCCGGCACCGACGGCACCAGCCCACCCACGCAGGCCGCGACCACCACCATCCCGGTCACCGGCAAGGTCGGCCAGAAGGTGGCCGCCCCGGACGGCATGGACGTCACCGTGAAGACGGTCGACGATCCGGCCAAGCCCAACAAGGACATGAAGGCGACGCCGATCCCCAACACCCACCTCGCCGCCATCGAGGTCGAGGTGTGCGCCCGCACCGACGGCGCCGGCAAGGCCGCCGAGCAGCGGTTCACGGCCGTCCTGACCGACGGGGTCACCGGGGTCAGCCCGTGGTCGGCCCCCGACCACACCAACGACCCGCAGTTCACGCGGGAGCAGACCCTCCGGAAGGGGGAGTGCACCACGCCCGGCTGGATCACCTTCCAGATCCCCAACGGGTCGCAGATCCTCCGGGTGGTCTACGACGCCAGCGGGACCGGCGCCGGCCCGTTCGTCGCCATCAGCCGCTGACGATCGTCACCGACGCGTTGGCACCGCGCCCCACGGTGTGGGCGAGACCGATCCGGGCGCCCGGCACCTGACGGGCGCCGGCGTCGCCGCGCAGCTGGCGCACGAGCTCGACGACCTGGCCGAGCGCCGACGCGCCGAGGGGCTCGCCCTTGCTGAGGAGCCCGCCGCTCGGGTTCACCGGGAGCGGTCCGCCCGGGCCGACGGTGCCGTCGCGGAGCAGCGCGGCGTTGTCGCCCGGCGGGCACAGGCGGAGCTCCTCGTAGGCCAGCAGCTCCCGGGCGGCGTCGGTGTCCTGGCACTCGACGAGGTCGAGGTCGGACGGCCCGATCCCGGCCGCCTCGTAGGCGGCGTCGGCGGCCAGCGTCGTGGGCGAGGGGATGTCACCGTCGTCCACGAGGCCGGCGAGGGGGGTGGCTTCGCCGAGGACGTTGCCGGGGAGGTGCGATCGGAGCACGGCGGTGCGGAGCTGCACGCCGCCCGTGCCCTTGCGCAGCACCACGGCCGCCGCTCCTTCGTTGGGGGAGCACAGCATGAAGAGGCGCAGGGGACCGCACACCGGTCGGGAGCCGAGCACGTCCTCGGCGGTGACCTCGGCCCGGAACATGGCGTCGGGGTTCCCGACCCCGTTGCGCCGGTTCTTCACGACCACGGCGGCGAGGTCGTCCTCGGTGACCCCTCGCTCCCGCATGAGCCGCTGGGCCCGGAGGGCGAAGTAGGCGGGGGTGGCCGACAGGCCGGCCTGCTCCCGCCAGGGCTCGAAGAACGACGAGCGGATCATGCCCTTGGGCATCTTCTCGATCCCGAAGACGAGGACGGTGTCGGCCTGCCCGCTGTCGATGGCGGCGACGCCGAGGGCCAGGGCGGCGGCGCCGCTGGCGCACCCCGCCTCGACGTCGACGATGGGCCCGCCGGTGAGCCCCAGGGCGCCCAGCACCTTGTGCCCGGAGGCCACGCCCCCGTACGCCGTGCCGCAGAAGGTGGCCTGGAACTGGTCGCGCCTGGTGATCCCGGCTTCGGCCAGGGCGGCCCGGACGGCCACCACCCCGAGGTCGGTGGCGGTGCGACCGGCGAAGCGGCCGAAGGGGTGCAGGCCCACGCCGGCGATCAGCACGGCGCCGCCTCCCAGGTGCGCAGGACGGGGTCCTCGGGGTCGCCGGTGGGGAGCTCGACCACCACGAGGCGGACGGGCCGGCCCTGGGTCAGCGCCGCTTCGTCGGCGACGTCGATCCTGGACACGACGCGCAGGCCCTCGGGGAGCTCGACGACCCCCATGCCGTAGGGGACGGGGCCGGCGTACCCGGGCGGGGCGCTGTGCACGACGGCCCAGCCCCACAGGGTGCCGGTGGTGGACAGCTCGACGGGGTCGGGATCGGGCCGGCCGCACCAGCAGCACACGTCGGATCGGGGGAAGCTCGGTCGGCCGCACCCGCCGCAGGACGAGCCGAGGAGCACGGCCGTGCCCGCGTCGTCGCGGAGCAGATCTGACATGGGCGTCAGGCTAGGCGGCCGGCGGCACGGAGGACGGCGTCGGCCAGGAAGCGCTCGGCCACCTCGCGGGACCGGGCGTCGTCGAAGTGCACCCCGTCGGTGCGGAGGCGGGCGTCCTCGCCGGTGCCGGCCAGCCAGCCGGCGAGGTCGACCACCTTCATCCAGGGGGCGCGGCGGGCGGCCACCTCGGCCAGCAGCTCGTTGTAGCGGGCGAAGCGCTGCGGCTCACCGATCAACTCGGTCTCGGGTTGGCCCGACGTCTCGGCGTTGGGCCCGATGGGCATGGCCGTGAGCCACACGACCGTCGCCCCCCGCGCGTGCAGGAGGTCGGCCGCCCGGCCGATCTGATCACGGAGGAAGGCGTCGTAGGTGGGATCGCCGGGTCGGCGCCAGGTGTCGTCGCCGGGGAGGAGGCGGTCGGTCACGTCCCACGGGCCTTCCTGGACCACCGCGACGTCCGGCCGGGCCTCGTCGATCTTGGCCTGCCACCGCTCGGCCCAGCCGGTGCAGAACTCGGGGACGTCCTCGACCTTCCCCGCCGAACGGCGCTGGCCCCCGATCCCGAGCCCGCACCCGAGCTCGCTGCGCCCGGGCACCACCTCGGCCGCGCCGCGGGCGGTGAGGACGTCGCCGAGGCCGAGGGCCGTCGACAACATCACCGAGTCGCCGAAGGCGGCGAGCCGGGGCGCGGGCCGGACCGGGCCGGTCGCGCCCGTGCCCCCCGGGGCTGCGGCCGTGGTGCCCACCGGTCGGGGCCGGCGGGCCAGCTGGTCGAGGCGTTGCTGGGCGGCATCGAAGTCGTTGGCCCGGGGCGGGGCCGTGGCCGACACGGCCAGGCTCCCGGCGGCGGCGACGACCACCATGGCCATGGCCAGGCGGTCGAGCGTCAGCGCCGGTGGGATGGCGGGGAGCAGGGGTCGCCCGTGCCGGATCGGCTGCTCGAGGTAGCGGAACGACAGCCACGCCACCCCCAGCGTCACCCCGACGTGGTAGGCGAAGAGGGGGACGCCCGACAGGCTCGTGTTGCCCTTGGTGAGCCACAGGAAGATCGGCCAGTGGTACAGGTACACGCCGTAGCTGATGCGCCCGAGCTCCCGGAGGGGCCGCACGGCGAGGAGGCGGGCCACCGGGCCGGTCGGGAGGAGCGCGGCCAACACGACCAGCGCCGACAGCACGGCGTAGCCGGCCAAGCCACCGCGGTGCACCCACGTCGCGCTCTGGGGCGTGACCGACCAGAGCGCGAGCATCGTCACGAGGGCGGCGGCACCGAGCCAGGGGAGCGCGCCCTGGGCCGGGAGCCGGCTCGTGCCCGCGGCCAGCGCGTCGATGCGGCCGGCGAGGGCGACGGCGAGCAGGGCGCCGAGGAGGATCTCGGCCGCCCGGGTGTCGGTCCCGAAGTAGACGCGGTCCGGCGACCCGCTGAGCGCCACCGACAGCCCGACCGACAGCGCGGTGAGTGCGCCGAGCACCACGGCGAGCCGGCGCCGGTCGGCCCGCAGCACGACCACGACGAGGAGCACCAGCAGCGGGAACACCACGTAGAACTGCTCCTCGATGGCCAGGCTCCAGAAGTGCAGGACCGGTGAGGGTGCGCCGAAGAGGTCGCCGTAGGACTGGCCCGAGGCGATGAACCGCCAGTTGGCGGCGTAGCCGAGGGCGGCCACCACGTCACCGGCGAGGTTCTGGCGCTGCCCCGGGTCGCCGGCGGTGGCGCCGTAGGCCACGGCGAGGAGCAGGCAGGCCAGCGCGGCGGGGAGCAGCCGGCGAACGCGGTGGGTCCAGAAGCGTCGGAGGCCCACACCGCCGGTGCGGGCGTGGTCGCGCAGCAGGAGCGACGTGATGAGGAAGCCCGACAGCGTGAAGAAGGTGGACACGCCGAGGAACCCGCCCTGGGCGATGGACCAGCGTCCGTGGAAGACGAGCACGCCGAACACGGCGAGCCCCCGGAGCCCCTCGACGGCGGGGAAGAACGGCATGCCGACGCTCGGCTGGTCCTCGGCGGGCCGCGGCGCGTCGGCCGATCCCACGGATGGCATCAGAGCATGGGCCCGAAGTAGCCGGCCACATCGACGACGTAGTGGATGAACGGCGCCGCCGACCAGACCGCCGTCATCCCGTTGTTGAGGCCGATGATGTCGCGGTTGGGCACGACCTCGCTGGCCCCGTAGTTGAGCACCGACGCGTTCGGCTTGGGACCGAACGGCCACACCGTGGTGTGCCCCGCCGCCGTCGGCCCGACCACGGTGATGTTGGCGTCGATCGCCGTGGCGCCGGCCCCGCCGGGGATGCTCTGGCGTCCCGCGAACACCATCGTGGTGGTGAAGGCGTTGCTCATCGGCCCGGTCAGCCCGCCCGTGCCGTCACGGGTGTCGTAGTGGCGCTCGGGGGTGATCGGGTAGTACTCGGCCCCGCCCGAGACGGCGCCGGCAGTGCCGTAGTAGCCGACGACGTCGATGATGAGGTCGGTGCTGGCCGAGTTGTTGAAGATCGTGATGCGGTTGGACCCGTCGACCTTCACCGCGGTGAGGTTGGCCCGGGTGATCCCCGGCTGGGGGTTGAGGTTGGACGCGTTGGGCGCACTGGTGCCGGCGGGGTAGAGGGTGACGAAGCTGGCGGCCGTGGTGTTGGTGGCGGTGACGTTGACCACCGCCGCCGATGCCCCGGCCGGGAGCGGCGCGAGGGTGAGGGTGGCCGTCTCCTTGGCGCCGAACGGTGTGGCCTTGCCCCCGGTGCCGTCCCGGGTGTCGAGCACCCGGATGGGAGCGACCGGCGTGAAGAGGGCGCCGGTGGTCAGCCCCGGCGCGTCGTACCAGCCGATGACGTCGGCGATCAGGTCGACGGTTCCCGACTGGTTGTAGAGCTGGATGCTGGCGTTGGGGCCGGTGCGGGTGGTGACCATCGCCGGGATGGCGGCGATGCCGGGGCGAGGGTTGAGGTTCGAGGTGAGCGGGCGGGACTGTCCCCCGGGCCACACGGTGACGAACGAGGCCGCCGTCTGGCCCGTGGCCGTGACGTTGAGCACGACGGCGGACGCGCCGGCGGCCTCCGGGGGCAGGACCCCGGCCAGGGCGACCTGCATCGACTGGGTGGGACCGAGCGGCACCCAACGGCCGCCCGTGCCGTTGCGGGTGTCGACGACGCGCAACGGCGCCATCGGGTGGAATCGGGCGCCGGTCGCCGCCGGGGTGACGGTCTCGGACGGCAGCGAGACGGCGGAGGTGCCCTTGGCGTTGGTGGCCGTGACGGTGAACGAGACGGGGACGCCGTTGGCGAGGCCAGCGACGTTGACGGTGGGCTGGCTGGTGGTCACCACCTTCCCGGTGGAGGCGGTCACGGTGTAGGTGGTGATCCCCTCCTCGGGCGGGAGCGGGTCCCACCACACGGTGGCGGCGGCGTTGCCGGCCACGGCGTGGACCCCCACGGGGTTGTCGGGCCCGAAGCAGCGCCGTGACGCGCCCAGCGCGAGGTTGATCCGGGCGTTGATGCCGGCCCGGGTGAGGTGCTGGTCGTCGACCAGCAGCCCGGGGATCAGGTGGGTGATGCCGTTCCAGTCGACGACGATCACGTTGGGGTGAGCGACCGGGTCGATGGTGGCGAACAGCTGGTTGGCCCCGGTGATCATCTGCTGCCACTGCACCTTGGCGTCGCCCGACGCGTAGTCGACGATCCGATCCGGGACGTTGAACAGCACACGGCACGGCACCCCGTCGGTGGCGCCGAGGAACGAGCCGAAGTTGGCGACGAAGGCGCTGTAGAGCGTGGGGTCGGGCATCCAGTTGGTGCTGAAGTTGTTGGTGCCGAACCCGCCGACGAGCACGTCGGGCGTGGTGGCGAGCACGTCGCCCAGGCGCCCGGAGGTCTGGACCGTGCCGAGGTTCTCGCCGCAGTGGGTGAGGTAGGTCCAGCGGTAGGCGAGATCGGCCAGGGCCGGGGCCCGGGTCTGGTTCTCGACGCTGTCACCGACGACGCCGTACCGGAGCTGGCCCGCGGCGCCGTTGTCGAAGACGCCGCGCTCGTGGTCGGCCTGGCAGGCGGCGATCACCTCGGCCGTGGCCTCCGCCGGGGTGAGCGGCACGTCGGCGATGTAGTTGCGGGTCCACGGCAGCGGATCCGGTGGGGGAGCGGCGAGCGCCGGCGCGGCGCCGAGCAGCAGGCCGGCGCAGGCCAGCACCACGGCGCCCGTGCGGCGCAGGGCCGGGCCGGGCCGGCGGCCGGCACGATGCCCCGGCCGGGGCGCGCCCCGCCGCCGATGGGGGCGGGGCAGCGGGGAGCGGCGGGCGGGCATGGCGGCAGTGGCGACGGGGGACCTGTGGGCGCGGCGCCCGGCGGCACTGGTGCCGACGTCGACCGACGCCCCCTCGGCGGACCGATGGTAGAGGCCGCGGCGACCCGGCGGGAAGGTGGCTCAGGTCGCGGCGCGTCGGGGCCAGCCGATGGCCAGCCCGACCACGGCCATGCCGACCGGCAGGCCGACCACCACGGCGAGGGTGAGGGCGACGATGGCGAACTGCTGCAGCAGGATCGCCACCCCGAGGCCGAAGACGAACCCCGAGATGGTGCCCCGGACACGGTGCCCGTGCTTCATTGCTGGCCTCCCATCGGTGGTGGGCCGCCGACCGGCGGCGGGCCCATGGTTGCGGGCGGCCCCGCCGTGGGTGCGCCCACGCCGCGGACGCGGCGCGGGATCGACGACAGCAGGCCGAGCAGGCCGAGACCGGTGAGGGCCGCGCCGGCGATCCCGGCCGCGGTGGTGAGCGGGTTGCGGCCGGTGACCTTCACGTAGGCCCAGCCGGTGCAGACCGTGCCGTCGGTGTCGCCCTCGACGCGGTAGAGGCCGACGCCGTAGGACGCGTACTTCGACACCTCCACGGTGGTCCGGTAGGTGGTGTCGCCGTTCGAGACGGTGCCGTCACCGGCCGGGAACCGGAGCCCGGCGAAGCTGAGGTACACGTGGTAGGCGGTGATCGGACCCGGGGCGGTTCCGGTCACCTCGACCGTGGCGTTCTGGTCCACGGGGATGGCCGACCGCACCGACTGGGCCGAGCCGACGTCGGCGCCGTCGATGGTGGCCGAGCACCCCCCGGTGATCTGGGCCCGGGCGGGCGGGGCGAACCCCACGCTCGAGGCCATCACGATGGCCAGGGCGGTGACCATCCGCAGCAGGGTGCCCACGGCCGCCCTCATCGCTGGACCCCGCAGCTGTCGAGGAGCTCGGCCGAGGCCCGGTCGCCCTCGGTGACCCTGCCCGTCTCGTTGTCGTAGGTGAACAACATCTCGACCTCCTTCACGCGGGCCCGCACGCTGAAGGTGTGCGGGAGGTCGGGCTCGATGCGCACGTCGAGGATGGTGACCTGTTGCGGCGCGCACTCGGCCAGGATGGCTTGGAGACCGGCCACGTCGGCCGGCGACCCGGGTGGGAGCGTGGTGGTGCCGCCGGCGGTGATCGACGGAGCGGAGCTCCCGGGCGGGACGGTGCTGACCGGCGGGGCCGTGGTGGTCGGCGCGGTCGACGCCGACGTGGAGGCCGTGGGGGTCGGGTTCGTGGGGGTCGTGACGATCACGGTGACATTCACGGTGGCGCCGTTGTTGACCGCTACCAGCGCCGTGGGCACGTACCCGGGCCAGGGCGTGCCCTGGACCGTCGGCCGGCGCACCGGGGCCGGGGGCCGGAGCGGGTTGCCGCACCGGCAACGCACCACCGGGTTGCCCTTGCTGTCGACCAGCACCGCCGTCCCGGCCTGCAGCACGGACTGGATCGGCGTGGCCCGACCGTCGACGAAGCCGTGGTTGGTGACCCGGGTGTCGTACAGCAGCACCGTGGGGGTCAGGCCGCGCACGTAGGTCGGGATGTCGGCCACCGCGACGCCGAGCACGCCGGCCCATGCCGCGGCCTGGGGCGGGTGGGAGGTGAGGAAGGCGACGAGCTTCTCGCGGTCGCACACCGAGTTGTCGCCCGTGCCGCCGTAGGGCGGGGAACCGGGCGGGGGCTGCACGCCGCTGGTGGGCTCCCGCACGGGCGTCACCGTGGGCGGGGTGGAGGTGGGGCCGGACGTCGTGGCGGAGCTCCCCGGGCCGACGTTGCCCACCCGGCCGCCGGCGGCGCCGAGGACGGTGGTGGCCGGGGTCGGATCGAGCGGCTCGGTGAACGGCGAGGTCCCGGGACTCGCCGCGGCCTCGAGGAACACCTCGCCCCCGGCCGTCGTGCCCCCACCGCTGTCGCCGCCGAAGTAGGTGACGGCCACGGCGCCGACGGCGATCAGCAGGCCGACCAGGGCGATGACAACCGGGGTGAGCGCGCCGCTGCGGCTCGACGTGGTCGCCGCCTGAGCGGCAGGCCACGCCGGCCCACCGGGAGGGGGACCGATCGCCATGGGAAGAGGGTCGCGCCACCGCGGGATGCCCGCCAGGGGCCTTGGACCCAGCGTCCCGACCGACGACGACCCCCGTATCCTGCTCCCATGCCCGATCCCGTGATCGACACCGTCCCGCTGGGGTTCGCCTGGCCGGCCATCGACCCGTTCCTGTTCTGCGTGCACCACCTCGACCACTACCCCGAGGGCGACGGCCGGTTCGGCCCCCGGGCCTCGCTGGCCGGACGCGACCTGGGCCAGGACTTCGCCGGCGTCGACGGGTGGCGGATGTACCACGGCCTCACCGTGCCCGGCTTCCCCCAGCACCCCCACCGGGGCTTCGAGACGATCACCTACGCCCGGCAGGGCTACATCGACCACAGCGATTCGTTGGGGGCGGCGGCCCGGTTCGGGCGGGGCGACGTGCAGTGGATGACCGCGGGCGCC
>JAKOVR010000069.1 GCA_029782025.1 Actinomycetes bacterium
GGGCCCGACTGGGCCGCCGACCCCGCCCGACGGCCCCGCCCGCTCTTCGCCGACCTGCTCGGCGCCGTCGCCTCGGTGGAGGGGATCCGCCGCGTGCGGTTCACCAGCCCCCACCCGAAGGACCTCCGCCCCGAGACCATCGCCGCCATGGCCGGCCACGACGCCGTGTGCCCCCACCTCCACCTGCCGTTGCAGGCGGGCAGCGACCGCACGCTCGCCGCCATGCACCGGGGCTACACCGCCGAGCGCTACCTGGAGCGCCTCGCCGCGGCCCGGGCGGCCGTGCCCGACCTGGCCGTCACCACCGACCTCATCGTCGGGTTCCCCGGCGAGACCGACGACGACTTCGCCGCCACCCTCGACGTGGTGGCCGAGGCCGAGTACGACAGCGCCTACACCTTCATCTACAGCCCTCGGCCCGGCACCGAGGCGGCGGAACGGGTCGACGACTTCGTGCCCGCCGCGGTGGTGGCCGACCGGTTCGAGCGGCTCCGGGTGGTGGTCGAGCGCAGCGCCCTGGCCAAGCACCGGGCCCGCATCGGCCGCACCGAGGAGGTGGTGGTCGAGGGTCCGAGCAAGAAGGACCCCACCCTGCTCACCGGCCGCACCGCCCAGAACAAGCTCGTGCACTTCCCGAGCGCCGCCCCGATCCGCGTCGGCTCCTTCGCCGCCGTCGAGGTCACCGGCGCCGGCCCCCACCACCTCACCGGCGCGCTCGTCGAGGTCACCGCCGTCCCCCGGCACCGCACCCGCATCCCCGTCGCCGCGGGGTGAGCCGGCCGAGGACCGGGCCATGATCACCCCGTCGCCCCCGCCCGACCTGGCCCCGGTCGTCGCCGCCGTCGTGGGGCCCACGGCGTCGGGGAAGTCGGCCCTGGCCCTGGCCGTGGCCCGCCGGCTCGGCGCCGACATCGTGTCGGTGGACTCGATGCAGGTCTACCGGGGGATGGACATCGGCACGGCCAAGCCGTCGGCGGCGGAGCAGGCCGCGGTCGCCCATCACGGGATCGACCTGGCCTCTCCTGAGTAGGACTACACGGTCTCGCGCTTCCAGACCGACATCGGCGCTGCGCTGTCGGGGCTGGCCGCCGCCGGCCGTCCCGCCGTGCTGGTCGGGGGCACCGGCTTGTACTTCCAGGCCGTGGTCGATGGCTTCACCATCCCGCCCCAGTTCGACGAGGTGCGGCGCACGCTCGACGCCGAGCCCGACACGGCGGCCCTCCACCGCCGGCTCACCGCCCTCGATCCGGTGGCCGCCGCCCGCATGGAGCCCGGCAACCGGCGCCGCGTGGTGCGGGCGCTCGAGGTCACGCTCGGCAGCGGGCGCCCCTTCTCGTCCTTCGGGCCGGGCGTCGCCACCTTCCCGCCCGTGCCCTTCCCCGTGGTGGCGGTGGCGTGGCCTCGGCCGGAGCTCGACACCCGGATCGCGGCGCGCATCGACGCCCAGCTGGCCGCCGGCTGGATCGACGAGGTGCGCCGGCTCACGTCCGGCGCGACGGTCCTCAGCCGCACGGCCCGGCAGGCGCTCGGCTACAAGGAGCTGATCGACCACCTCGAGGGCCAGCGGACGCTGGCCGAGACGGTCGAGCTGATTCGGGTCCGCACCCGCCAGTTCGCCCGCCGGCAGGAGCGCTGGTTCCGGCGCGACCCGAGGGTCCGGTGGCTCGCCCCCGGTGCCGGGGCCGACGACGTGGTGGCCCTCGCCCGCCCCGACCGGAGCCCGGCGTGACGGGCGACCGGGGCTCGGATTCGCGGTCGGTGCCCCGCCGGTGGAGGCCGTAGGGTGGGCCGGATGCAGGCCCCCGTCCGGCTCGGCAAGTACCACGGTCTCGGCAACGACTTCCTCGTCGTCCTCGACGAGGAGAACGGTCGCGCCCTCGAGATCGGCCCGGCCGAGGCCCGGGCCTGGTGCGACCGCCACACCGGCATCGGCGCCGACGGGCTGCTCCACGGCTCCGCCCCGGCCCCGGGGGCCGGCGTCGACATCGTGATGCGCCTCTACAACGCCGACGGCAGCGTCGCCGAGATGAGCGGCAACGGCGTGCGGTGCTTCGGCCACGCCGTGGCCCGCGCCCGGGGGATGGCGGCGGGCCCGCTGCGGGTGGGCACCGACGCCGGGGTGCGGGAGCTGGTGCTGTCGCCGGGGGCCGACCCGGCCGAGCTGGCGGTCGCCGTCGGCATGGGCGTCGCCGGCCCGGGACCGGTCATCCCGGCGGAGGTCGCCGCCCGCCTGCCCGAGCGTCACGCCACCGTCGACATGGGCAATCCGCACCTCGTGCTGGAGGTGCCCGAGCCGGCCGAGATCGACCTCGCCGCCGAAGGGGGCCGGCTCGAGCGCTCCTTCCCCGACGGGATCAACGTCGAGTTCATCGCCGTGCGGGCGCCCGATCAGATCGAGCTCACCGTCTGGGAGCGGGGCGCGGGGATCACCCAGGCCTGCGGCACCGGGGCCTGTGCCGCCGCCGCCACCGCCCGGGCCTGGGGCGCCACCGCGGCCGAGGTCGTGGTGCAGATGCCCGGCGGCTCGGCCCGGGTCGCCGTGGCCGCCGACGGGGCGATCACCCTCACCGGCCCCTCGGTCCACATCGCCACCGTCGAGGTGGCCGGCCGCGGGGCGGGGTGACCATGCCGGATCCCACCCACGACTCCGACGCCGACGACGGCGACCTGATCGAGGCCTTCGGCGACGCCGTGGGGCTGACCTCGCCCGATCTCGACGGGCCGGACGGGCCCGGGCACCGCGGCGCCTTCGGGGAGTACGGCGGCGAGTCGGGCGGCCTGATCGAGCGCACCTTCCGGGAGCGCATCGTGATCGTGGGCGTCCGGCGGCGGGCCGAGTCCGAGATCGAGCTCGACCGCTCCCTCGACGAGCTGGAGCTGCTGGTCGACACCGCCGGCGCCGACGTCGTGGCCCGCCTCGTGCAGCACCGGGAGACACCCGAGCCGGCCACCTACATCGGCAAGGGCAAGGCCGAGGAGCTGCGCCGGCTGTGCGAGCAGGTCGACGCCGACACCGTGGTGTTCGACGACGACCTGAGCCCGGGCCAGCAGTTCAACCTCGAGCGCATCCTCGGCCGCACCGTGCTCGACCGCACGGCGGTGATCCTCGACATCTTCGCCCAGAACGCCAGCAGCATCGAGGGCAAGGCCCAGGTCGAGCTGGCCCAGCTCCGCTACCGCCTCCCCCGCCTGCGGGGGCAGGGCACCCGGCTCAGCCAGCAGGGCGGCGGCATCGGCACCCGGGGCCCCGGCGAGACCCAGCTCGAGGTCGACCGTCGGCGCATCCTGCGCCGGCTCCACAAGCTGGAGCGGGAGCTGGCCGAGGTCACGGCCAACCGGCGGGTGCAGCGCAAGGCCCGCGACCGGTCCCGCCTCTCCACCGTGGCCATCGTGGGCTACACCAACGCCGGGAAGTCCACGCTCCTCAACCGCCTCACCGACGCCGGGGTCCTGGTCGAGGACCGGCTCTTCGCCACCCTCGACTCCACCACTCGGCGCCTGCACCTGCCGGGCGGCGAGATCGTGCTGCTGACCGACACCGTCGGGTTCGTCACCAAGCTGCCCCACCAGCTCGTCGAAGCCTTCAAGTCCACCCTGGAGGTGGTGGCCGACGCCGACCTGCTCGTGCACGTCGTCGATGCGTCGGCCCCCGACCCCTTCGCCAACATGGCCGCCGTGCACCGCGTCCTGGAGGAGATCGGCGCCGGGACCCTCCCGGAGCTGCTGGCCTTCAACAAGGCCGACGTCGCGCCGTCGGCCGCCACCCGCCTCGCCGCCCGTCACGCCGGCGCCGTGGCCCTGTCGGCCGTGACCGGCGAGGGGGTCGACGACCTCCTCGGCGCCATCGCCGACCGGCTGCGCCAGCGCACCTCGGTGGTCGAGCTCCTCGTGCCCTACGCCCGGGGCGACGTGCTGGCCGAGGTCCACCGCGAAGGGGAGGTGATCGAGGAGGACGCCGGTCCCGACGGGATCCGCGTGCGCGCCCGCCTCGACGAAGCCGGCGCCCGCCGCCTCGCCCCGTTCCTGCTCGACGCCGGCGCCGCGCCCGACGCCGCGCCCCCCGCCGCGCCGGCCCCTGCCGACGCCCCCTGATCCCGCCCCGCCCTGCCGCTCGCCGCCCCCAGGATCCCGATGCCCGGCTTCCAGCTCCCGCCCTACCCCTACGACCGCCTCGAACCGCTCCGGGCCCGGGCCGCCGCCCACGACGGCGGCTGCATCGACCTGTCGGTCGGGACCCCCACCGACCCGCCCCCGCCGGCCGTGGTCGAGGCCCTGGCCCGGTCCGGGGCCGAGCGGGGCTACCCGTTCTCGATCGGGTCGGCCGCCTACCGCGCGGCCGCGTCCGGGTGGATGGCCCGACGCTTCGGGGTCGAGGCCGGGGCGCTGGCGGCCTGCATCGGCACCAAGGAGCTGGTGGCCGGCCTGCCCCACTGGCTGCGGCTCCGCACCCCGGAGCGCGACACGGTGCTCTACCCGGCCGTGAGCTACCCGTCCTACGAGATGGGGGCGATGCTGGCCGGGTGCCGGGCCGTCCCCGTGCCCGTCGACGCGTCGTGGCGGCTCGACCTCGGCGCCATCGCCGACACCGACGCCGAGCGGGCGCTGTGCCTCTGGGTCAACACCCCGGGCAACCCGGCCGGCGGCCTCGACGACCTCGGCGCCGCCGCGGCCTGGGGCCGGGCCCGGGGCATCCCGGTGCTCAGCGACGAGTGCTACATCGAGTTCACCTGGGACGGCCCGCCCCGCACCATCCTCGCCCACGGCCCCGACGGGGTGCTCGCCGTGCACAGCCTGTCGAAGCGGTCCAACCTGGCCGGCGTGCGGGCCGGCTTCTACGCCGGCGACGCCGAGCTCGTCGGGTTCCTGTCCGAGCTGCGCAAGCACGCCGGCTTCATGGTCCCCGGACCGGTGCAGGCGGCGGCGGTGGCGGCGTGGGACGACGACACCCACGTCGACGAGCAGCGGGCCCGGTACGAGCGCCGCCTCCGTCGCGGGATCGAGATCCTCGACGCCGTCGGGATCGCGGCGCCGATGCCGGGCGGAGGGTTCTACCTCTGGCCGGCGGCGCCCGGCGGCGACGGGTGGGCACTGGCCGCCCAGCTCGCCGACGAGCTCGGCGTGCTCGTCAGCCCGGGCGAGTTCTACGGGACGGCGGCAGCGGGTCATGTCCGGCTGGCCCTCGTCTGCTCCGACGAGCAGCTCGAGCTCGTCGCCCGCCGCGCCGGGCTCACCTGAGCCGGCGCCGCCGGCGCCCTCGATCCGGCACCGCCGACCGACCATCGGGAACAATGGCGCCCATGGCCACCTCCCCCGGCGCCCCGCTCCCCGGTGTCCCGCACCCCGGTGCCCCGTATCCCGGTGCCCCGTATCCCGGTGGCGTCCCGGGCCGGCCCGTCAAGCGGGTCGGCAGCGTCGGCTACTGGATCGGTGCGCTGATCATGGCCGTGGGGATCGGCGTGGGGGGCGTGCTGATCGTCGTGTCCGTGACCGGGCTGATCAGCGACATCGAGAACTTCCCCACCGTCACGCTCGGGAGCGAGGGCTCGGTGGCGCTCAACCGGGTCGGGTGCAACGACCTGTACCTGTTCACCACCAGCGGCAACACGGTCCCCGCGTCGGCCCCGGACGTGACGCTCACCGCCTCCGGTGGGACCGACATCCCGGTCGACCCCTCGCCCTGCAGCGCCCAGACGGCGTCGGCCACCAACAGCCAGCCCAACTTCCGCGTCATCGGGAGTGCCCGCATCCCGTCGGCCGGCTCGTACACGCTCAAGGTGTCGCGGCCGTCGGGGGTCTCCGCCGCCGGCTACAAGGTCGCCATCGGCAAGCCCTTCGACCAGCTCGTCGACGACCGGGTGGCGCCCCTGATGGGCGGCGTGGCCTCCGGGTTCTTCGGCTTCGTGATCGGGCTCGTGCTCCTCATCATCACCGGGGTCAGGCGGCGGTCGGCCCGCCGGGCCGCGCTCCCG
>JAKOVR010000072.1 GCA_029782025.1 Actinomycetes bacterium
TTTGTTCGTATTCGCGAAAATTTCGCACCCACAGGAGGACACCTGGCGCGACGGCGCTAGGCGTCGGGGGGTGGTGGTGGGGGCTGGTCGCCGCCGAGGCGCTGGAGGCGGGCCGACAGGTCGTCGACGTCGCCGAGCATGGCCAGCGGGTCGGCGACCGGGACGCGCTTGGCCACCCCGGACCGGCGGGGCCGGGGCTCGCCCGCGCTCTCGCCCTCGCACTCGGCCTCGTCCTTGTCAGCGGCCCGTCGCGCCTCGAGGTCCTCCCGGGTGACGATCGCCATGTCGCCCGCGGCCAAGTCGCCCGCCGGCGCGGCCATGTCGCCCGCGGGCACGGCGGCGCCCACCGTCACGGCGGGCACCTCACCGGTGAGCACCACCACGGGCTGCTGGCCGGTGACCGGGGCGAAGAAGTCGTCGTCGCCGTCGGCCGGGGCCGGCCGGATCGACCGCATCGGCCGCGTCGGCTCCTCGCCGGCCTCCCCCGGACCGGTGATGGCGGCGATCTGGCCGGTGCGCCGCAGCTCGTCCATGTCCTCGGCCATGTCTTGGAGGACGTCGGCGGCGTCACCGTGGCGGCGGCGCTTGGCCGGCGCCTTGGCCGGCGACCGCACGGCCTTGGGCGGGGCGAGGTGGCGGCGCCGGCGGAGCAGCACCACCGTCGACAGCGCCACGAGCGCCAGCACGGCACCGCCGATCACGTACAGCGCCGTGCGCTCCGGGGCGGTGGCGTCCTCCGCCGCCACCATGGGGCCCTTCGGGACCGACATGGTGGTGGGCGGCTCCGACGCCGCGGACACCGCGCCGTCGTCGAACCAGGCGGTGGTGGCGAGGAGGGCGTCGGCGATCACGGTGGCGCCGTCGTCGAGGGTGAGCTCCCGGCGCACACCGAGGGCGGTGTCGGGGCCGAGGTTGGCGCCGGTCGCCGCCGCCGCCTCGGGCAGGCTGAACACCACCGTGCCCGGGGCCCCGGGGTCGCCCTCGGGCAGCCCTTGCACCAGCCACCCCTCGGCGCGGCTCCGGTCCTCGGGCGGCTGCACCCGCCGGCGCAGGAGCGACACCGTGCCCTCGGTGCGGTCGACCCGCACCTCGTCGGCCACGAGCCCGCCGCGGGAGAAGTCGGTGGCGAACGGCACGATGTCGACGACGTGGGTCACCCGGCGGCCCCCCACCTCGGTGGGCGGACGGTCGGCAGTGGTGAGCGTGGCCCCCTTGTTGACGAAGGACAGCTCGGGCAGGGCGCCGGCGGCGACGAAGGTCGGTTCGACGGTGCCGTCGGCCCGCACCACCCGGGCATAGGGCGACGGCGCCAGCTTCCCGCCGGTGGGTTGACCCACGAGGGCGCTCTGGGGGAAGGCCGGCGTGACGGTGACGTCCCCGCGGAGCTCGACCTCGGCCCACACCACGCCCGAGGGGGCGATGTCGACCGGGATGCCGATGGTGGCGAGGCCGCTCCGGTCGAAGGAGGTCTGGGTGGTGCTGATCCAGGTGTAGGCCTTCCCGTCCCACTTCTCGACCTTGCCCTCGGGCTTGGGTCCGCCGTTGGTGGTGAGCGAGGCCCGCACCCGGTCGCCGTCGGGCTTCCCCAACACCACCGACACCCGGTACGGGACCTTGGGCAGGTCGAAGGGCTGGGCGAAGCGCACCACCATCTCGGTGGCCGACGGCGTGGCCCCCGGGGTGACGTAGAGGTCGTTGACCTGCCGGGCCGGGTCGTCGGCGGCGAGCAGCATCGGGGCCACGACCTGGGCCGGGAAGGCGACGCGGCCGGTGACGGCCGGGGTCGTGACCGGTGTGCCCGCCGCTCCCGTGCCGGCCAGGGTCGAGGTGGGCGGGGCCGAGGTGGGCGCCACCGTCGACGCCACGGTCGGCCGCACCGTGGACGACACCGCGGTGGTGGTGCTCGAGACCTTGGCCGTGGTGGACGAGGCCTTGCTGGTGGACGACGACGCCCCGCCCTGGGCCAGGGCGGCGGGCGAGAGGCCGAGCACGACGGCCCCCGCACCGGCGAGGAGGCCGGCCAGGGGGACCCGCCGGTGGCGGTGACGACGGGATGGAGCGTTCACGACGGCTCCCAGGATGGCGGGTCGGGGGGTGCGGGACAAGGACCCCCCGACCGGGCCGCCGAGCGGGTCGTCACGATCGCAGCAGCGCCAGCAGCTCGCCGACGGCGTAGGTGCCGGCGAGGCCGACGAGGAAGAGGCCGAAGCCGCGGCGCACGAGCCGCTCCGAGGCCGCCACCGTGATGCGGGCCCCCAGCCGGGCGCCGGGGACCACCCCCACGGCGAGGAGGAGGGCGTACCGCCAGTCGATGTGCTGGTAGTACCAGTGGGTGAGGAGGGCAGGGACCGAGAAGATGGCCACCGCCACCAGGCTGGAGGCCACGGCCCGCTTCATCGGCACCCGCAGCACGCCCGTGAACAGCGGCACCATGAACGCCCCGCCGCCCACGCCGAGCAGGCCGGCGACGAACCCGGCCACGGCTCCGACGAGGGCCAGCGCGACGACGCCGGGCTCGGCCACCGCGAGGTGGGCGGCCCCGTCCGCCGCGTCCGCCCCAACAGCACCGGAAACGGCACCGGAAACGGCACCGGCACCGGCACCGGCACCGGCACCGACACCAGCCCCCACCCTGGCCCCGGCCCGGAACACGCTGACCCCGCTCCAGATCCCGAGCGCGGCGGTGATCAGCATGAGGACGTGGCCGTCGACGTGGCCGGCCAGGCGGGCGCCGGCGTAGGCCAGCACCGAACCGGTGGCCCCGCACACCAGCCCGATGCGCCAGTCGACGAGGCGGGTGCGCTGGTAGCGCCAGGCGCCCGACACCGCCCCGGGGAGGATCGCCGGCACGGTCGATCCGACGGCGATGAGGGGCGAGGCCCCGAGGACCCGGATCCCGGGCGTGGTCACCACGGCGCCGCCCACCCCGAGCATGCCCGAGAGCACCCCCGACCCGAACCCGACCAGCACCACCAGGACGACGAAGAGCCACGAGCCCCCGTCCGCGGTCCACGCCGCGAGCCCGCTTTCGATCTGGCCCACGAGCGGCCGTCAGCCAGCGCCGAAGGCGCGGGCGCAGAGCTGGGCGAAGCCCTCCTCGTCGGGGCGGATCACGAACTCGCCCTCGTCGTCGCGGTGAATGGTGAGGGCCGGGCAGAAGTAGGAGCCGTCGGCCACGAAGAAGTGGGGGGAGCCGACCACCCCGCGGGCGATGCCTTCGGCATGGTCGGCGGCGACCAGCTGGGCCGCCTCGGTCGGATCCGGGCGCGCCAGCCCGTGGTCGCGGGCGACGGCGTCGAGCACGGCGTCCGTGTCGACCCGCTCGCCCCGCTCGAAGAGCCGGTCGCGCAGCTCGAGGCTGACCGCCTCACCGACGGCGTCGCCGGCGGCGAGGGCGACGGCGGCGAGGGCGAGGGCCGGCACCGACGTGGCGGGGAAGGCGTCGGGGTCGAAGCGGGTGAACAGCTCCGGGGCCACCTGCCGCCGGAGGGCCTCGATCTCGTGGGCCACGAAGCCGGGCTCGAGCGGCGCGCCGTTGACGAGCTCGAGGGGCCAGGCCCGCACCCGGAGCACCACGTCGGGCCGCCCGCGGCGGGCCCGCTCCTCCACCAACCGGCGGAGCCCCACGTGGGTGAACGGACAGCCGATGTCGGCGAACACCTCGACGACGGTCATGCCCGGCCTCGGGGACAGCCGGGAGCAGCGGGACGGCGACGGGCGACGGATCGGGACGGCGAGCGAGGCACGACGCCATTCTCGCCCGCCACACGGACCGACCGGGAACCGCGCGCCACGACGGCCCGTCTCACGTGGCCTACGATGCCTGCAGCCGCGGGCTCGCCGCCCCGGGAGGCTCCACGATGACCACACCCACTGGGATGCACCGCACCACCACCGGACCGATCACCGCCGACCAGGCCGCCCGCCGCTCGGTGCGGGCCCGCGCCGCCCTCGGCGCCGGTCTCCTCGCCACCGCCCTCCTGGCCGCCTGCGCCAGCAACGGCGCCCAGCAGACCGCGGCGCCGGCCGAGCGTCCGCCCACCCGCAAGGCCGCCAACGGCGAGGACGTGATCCAGGCCGACCCGGCCGCCCTCGGCCGCATCGTCGGCGACCTGGCCCCGAAGCGGGCCACCACCACCACGGCCAAGCCCGGCGACCCCGGCGGTGGTGGCGATCCCTCAAGCACGGCCAGCACCGCGTCCACCACCGCCACCACGGCCCCGCCCACGGTGATCACCCAGCAGCCCACCACCACCCCGCCGCCGGTCACCTTCACCTTCCAGCGCACCACCACCACCCAGAAGCGCACACCTCAGCCATACACGCTTCCGCTGTCCCCCAACGAACAGTTGCTGCTCAACAAGCTCCAGCAGGTCACCGGTCGAACGCTCTCTCTTGACGCCGGCCTGTTCTCGGCCGCCCAGAACGCTGCCCACAATACGAATCCTCAGTTGCCTGGGGGTACGGGCATTACATACACCAGTTGGAAGGCGGGCAACATCTGGACCACGGGGCAAAGTGGCCAGGCCATTCTGGACGCCCCTGAGAGCCAAAAACTTCTTCCCGGGTCGGGTCCATGGAACTACGTCGGACTCGGCGCGAGCGAGAGCGGCGGCACCATCGAGTTCTGGTACATCATCGCCGTGGCCTGAGCCGGTCGCGGTAACCCGCCGACCTCGGCAGCCGCATGGGTTGGCACCCGTCAATTTTGGGTGGCGCCTGGATCGCCGCTCTAACGTCGGGGCCGTGAACAAGCGCACCGCCGTCGCCGCCACCGCCGGAGCCGTCGTGGCCGCCGCCCTGCTCCGCCAGCAGCAGCAGCGCCGCCGGGAGGACCACCCGAGCGGCGGGGCCACACCCGGCGGGTCCTTCATCGCAAGCAGCTCGGTGGCGCAACGCAACGCCAAGCTGGCCGGCGTCGGGGCCAAGGCCGGCAGCACCTACGCCGTGCACCGGGCCCGCAAGGTGTTCGCCTCGGCCGAGCGCAAGGCCGAGCTCGACCACGAGTTCGAGCTGAAGACGGCCGAGCAGGTGGCCGAGGCCCTGGGCCAGATGAAGGGCGCGCTGATGAAGCTCGGCCAGATGGCCAGCTAC
>JAKOVR010000079.1 GCA_029782025.1 Actinomycetes bacterium
CGAATTGTTCGCGTTCGCGAACAATTCGCACCCACGGAACAGCTGATGCCCGCGTCCATTTCCCGCCCGTCCGGGCCCGTCGGTACGCTGGCGACCCTATGGATCACCCCATGCGAGAGCGCGTCGACCAGCTCGAGAAGCGCAAGGAGGAAGCCCTCCACCCCGGTTCCGAGCGGTCGGTGGAGCGCCAACACGCCAAGGGCAAGATGCTGGCGCGGGAGCGGCTCGAGTACCTGCTCGACCCCGGCTCCTTCCACGAGCTCGACATGCTCGCCCGCCACCAACTCCCCGACGGTGTGCTCGACGAGCGTCCCTACACCGACGGTGTGGTCACCGGGTGGGGCACGATCGACGGCCGCAAGGTCTTCCTCTTCTCCCAGGACTTCACCGTGTTCGGCGGCGCCCTTGGCGAGACGTTCGCGGCCAAGATCCACAAGCTCATGGACCTCGCCCTCAAGGTGGGCGCGCCCTGCATCGGGCTGAACGACGGTGCCGGCGCCCGCATCCAGGAGGGCGTGGTGTCGCTGGCCTCCTACGGCGGCATCTTCCACCGCAACGTGATGGCCTCGGGCGTGATCCCCCAGATCTCGGTGATCATGGGCCCGTGCGCCGGCGGCGCCGTCTACAGCCCGGCCATGACCGACTTCATCTTCATGGTCAACGAGACGTCCCACATGTTCATCACCGGGCCCGACGTCGTGAAGACCGTCACCGGCGAGGAGGTCACCCTCGAGGAGCTCGGCGGGGCCCGGAGCCACGCCAGCAAGAGCGGTGTGGCCACGTTCGTCGCCCCCGACGAGAAGGCCGTGCTCGACGACGTCCGCTACCTGCTGTCGTTCCTGCCGAGCAACAACCTCGACGCCCCGCCCCACGAGGAGACGGAAGACGACCCCGAGCGCGAGTGCCCCGAGGTGCTCGAGATCATGCCGGCGTCGTCGAACCAGCCCTACGACATGCGGGCCGTGATCAAGGCCGTGGTCGACAACGGCGACTTCTTCGAGTACTTCCCCAACTGGGCCGGCTCCATCACCTGCGGGTTCGCCCGGCTCGACGGCCACCCGGTCGGCGTGGTCGGCAACCAGCCGATGGTCCTCGCCGGCGTGCTCGACATCGAGTCGTCCGAGAAGGGGGCCCGGTTCGTCCGCACCTGCGACGCCTTCAACATCCCGCTCCTCACCTTCGTCGACGTGCCCGGGTTCCTCCCCGGCGTCGACCAGGAGTACGGCGGCATCATCCGCCACGGCGCCAAGCTGCTCTACAGCTACTGCGAGGCCACGGTGCCCCGCATCTCGGTGATCACCCGGAAGGCCTATGGCGGCGCCTACGTGGTGATGGACTCCAAGTCGGTGGGGTCGGACCTGTGCTTCGCCTGGCCGTCGGCCGAGCTGGCGGTGATGGGCCCCCCCGGGGCGGTCGAGATCCTCTACCGCCGGGAGCTGCAGACCGCGGCCGACCCGGTGGCCCTGCGCAACCAGCTCGTCGACGACTACACCGAGCGGTTCGCCAACCCGTACATGGCGGCCGAGCGCGGCATCGTCGACGACGTGATCGACCCGAAGGACACCCGCAAGAAGGTGATCGCCGGGTTCGAGGTGCTGCGCTCCAAGCGCGAGGAGCTCCCGAAGCGCAAGCACGGGAACATCCCGCTGTGAGCGTCACCGTCGCCGCCGGGGGCGACCCGACCCCCGAGGAGCTGGCCGCCATCGTGGCCGCGGTCGAGGTGGCCTGGCCCCGGGCCGCCGCGGGCGCACCCGCCTCCGCGCCCATCAGCCGCTGGCGCTTCAGCGGCCGCTGGTGGTCCAAGCCGGTGCCGTCCCGGCGCGACCGACCCGTCTGAGCGCCCTCTCCCGTGGGTGCGCAATGCATCGCTCCGCGATGCATTGCGCACCCACGAGGAAGAGCCGGCCGTAGGCTGCGGCCATGGAGCTCACGACCGTCGCCGACGACTTCGCCGTGGTGCACGACGGCACCGAGGTCCGGCGCTACGACGACCTCGCCCCCGACTCGCCCCACGAGGTCGACGGCGTGTCGTTCCGGACGCTCCCCCGCCCCGGCGGCGAGCTGCTGTGCCGGTTCGCCACCGTCAACGACGTCCACTTCGGCGAGACGGTCTGCGGGGTGATCGAAGGTCTCGATCTCGGCCCCATCTTCTCCGTCGAGCCCGGCGAGCCGCCCTATCCCGACACGATGAACCGTGGCGCCATCGCCGAGATGGCGGCCGTCCCCGACCTGGCTGCCGTGATCGTGAAGGGCGACCTCACCAGCAACGGCACCGAAGCCGAGTTCCAGGACTTCCTCGCCCACTACGAGCCCGCCTTCGGCGACCGGCTCCACTGGGTGCGAGGCAACCACGAGAGCTACAACGGCGACGTCGGCCTCAAGCCGGCGCCCTTCTCGGTGGCGCTCCCCGGCGTGACCGTCGCCGTGATCGACACCAACGTCCCTCGCGACTTCAACGGGCAGATCACCGACGACACGGCGGCCTGGCTCGACCAGTTCGCGGCCGACACGGCGGGGCCGATCCTCGTGATGGGGCACCACCACGTGTGGAGCCCCGACTCCAAGGAGCGGCCCGAGAAGTACTTCGGGATCGACCCCACCGATTCGGAGAAGCTCGTCGCCGTGTTCGAACGGCACCGCAACCTGCGGGGTTACTTCGCCGGGCACACCCACCGCAACCGGGTGCGCCGGATCTCCGCCACCGGCGACGTGCCGTGGGTGGAGGTCGCCTGTGTGAAGGACTACCCCGGCGCGTGGGCCGAGTACCGGGTCTACGAGGGGGGCATCCTGCAGGTGCACCATCGCATCTCCACCGCCGATGCCCTGTCGTGGACCGAGCGCACCCGCCAGATGTACGCCGGCACCTACGGCGGCTACGCCTTCGGCGGCCTCCACGACCGCTGCTTCGCCATCGCCACCCACTGAGCCGACCGCCCCGCCGACCGCCCCGCCGGCCGACCGACCGGACCCCCCGACCACCCGACCGACGGCCCGACCCCACCGACGAGCGACCCGATGCCCGACCACGACGACTCCTCCGACGACGCCTACGACCTCGACGTCACCCCGGCGCTCTACGCCATCGCCGCCCGCTGGTTCCTCGACGTGGTGCGGGCGATCCGCCCCGACCAGTGGGAGCAACCCGGCCTCGGCGAGTGGACCGTCCGCGAGCTGGTGGCCCACACCGGCCGGGCCTTCGCCACGGTGACCGAGTACCTGGTCGACGGACCCGAGGCCGATGCCCTCGGGGTCGATCTCGACGACGTGGTCGAGTATTACCGGTCCGCATTGGCCGATCCCGCCATCCATGCCGCGGTCGCCGACCGGGGCCGGCAGGCCGCTGCCGCTCTCCCGGCCGACCCGGCCGGGGTGGTGACCGCACTCGAGGAGGCGGCGCAGGCCGCACTCGAGGCCATCGACGCCGCGTCCGACGACGCCGTGTGCCGGTCGATCGCCGGGGTGCTGTGGCTGCCCGACTACCTCGATTCCCGCCTCGTCGAGCTCGTGCTGCACACGCTCGACATCTGCGCCGCCACCGGCCAACCCCTCCAGCCACCCGGCGGTCCGGCGCAGCGGGTGCTCGACATCCTCAGCGCGCTGGTGCCGGCCACCGACCGGGGCGCGGTGCTCCTCGCCCTCACGGGCCGGCGGCCGCTGCCAGACGGCTTCACCGCCCTCGGATGAGCACCGGGCGGGGTCCGCTGGCCGACCTGCGGGTGGTCGACCTGGCCACGGTGCTGGCCGGCCCGGGGTGTGCCCGCTACCTCGCCGACTACGGCGCCGACGTCATCAAGATCGAGGCACCGGCCGGCGACAGCCTCCGGAACATGGGCTGGCGGGACCCGGCCGACGGGCAGAGCCTCTTCTGGAAGCAGGTCAACCGCAACAAGCGCGTCGTCGTGCTCGACCTGAAGGTCTCGGAGCAGCGTGACCGGGCCCGGGCCCTGATCCTGGAAGCCGACGTGCTGGTGGAGAACCTCCGGCCGGGCAAGCTCGAAGCGCTCGGCCTCGATCCGGTCGAGCTCATCGCCGCCAACCGACGGCTGGTCGTCACCCGCGTCACCGGGTTCGGTCAGGACGGGCCCTACGCCGGGCGGCCCGGGTTCGCCTCGATCGCCGAGGCCATGAGCGGGTTCGCCGCCATCAACGGCGAGCCCGACGGTGCGCCGCTCCTCCCGCCCATCGCGCTGACCGACGAGGTCACGGCGATCGTCGCCGCTTTCGCCACGATGGTGGCGGTGCACGCCGGGGTCGGGCAGATCGTCGACGTCAACCTGCTCGACTCGCTGCTCCAGCTCATGGGGCCGCTGCCGGCGGCGCGGGCGCTGCTGGGGTACGAGCAGCCCCGGCTCGGCGCCGGCATCCCCTACACCGTGCCCCGCAACACGTACCGGTGCGGCGACGGGCGCTGGGTGGCCGTGTCGTCGTCGTCGGACTCGGTGGCCGCTCGGATCATGGCCCTCATCGGCGCCGGGGACGACGAACGGTTCGCCACCTTCGAGGGCCGGGTGGCCCACCGGGCCGAGATCGACGAGCGCATGGCGACCTGGATCGGCGCCCGCACCCTCGACGACGTGCTCGAGGCCGTCACCGCGGCCGAGGCCGCCGCCGCGCCCGTGGCCACGATGGCCGACGTGCTGGCCGACCCGCACCTCCGGGCCCGCCACGCCCTCCCCGAGGTCGACGGCGTGCCCATGGCCGGCCTCGTGGCCCGCCTGTCGGCCACCCCCGGCGCCCTGCACCACGCCGGCCGCCCCCTCGACGCCGACGCCGGCGCCACCTGGCACCCCCGCCCCTGAGCCCGGCCTCTCCTTCCTGCGTGCCCCCTTCCCGTGGGTGCGAGTTGTTCGCGTTCGCGAACAATTCGCACCCACGGGAGTACGGTCGGCGGCATGCCGGGCCGTCCCCGAAGCGTCGTTGCCCGCGGGCTGGTCGCGCTCGTCGCTGCGGCCGTGTCGCTCGGCCCAGCGGTGGTCGCACCGGCCCCCGCCCTGGCCGCGCTCCCGCCCGTCTACACCGTGCCCGACCCCCTCCCGCCGGCCCCGCCGGGCACCATCATCGCCAGCGAGGACCTCGGACCCGTGCCCGGGGGCGAGCGCCAACGGATCCTGTACCACTCCCGTTCGATCACCGGGGCCGACATCGCCGTCAGCGGCCTGCTGTTCGTCCCGTCCGCCGCCGCGCCGCCGGGCGGGCGGCCGGTCCTGGCCTGGGCCCACGGCACCACCGGTGCCGCCGACCCGTGCGCCCCGTCGCTCGGGGGCTACGACCCCGAGCTGCTCTCGGACTGGCTGGCCCGCGGCTACGTCGTGGCCGCCACCGACTACCAGGGGCTCGGGACCCCGGGCCTCCACCCGTACCTGCTCGGCGACAGCGAGGGTCGGGGCGTGCTGGACTCGGTCCGGGCGGCCCGCGCCTTCCCCGGGGCCGACGCGCTCGGCCCGGTCGTCATCTACGGCCACTCCCAAGGGGGCCACGCCACCATCTTCGCCAACGAGCTGGCGCCCACCTACGCGCCGGAGCTGCCCGTGGTGGGCGCGGTCGCCGCCGCCCCGGCGTCGCAGATCGTGTTCGCCTTCCAGCTCATCGACACCAGCCCGGTGATCCGGGCCGCGGCGGTGATGATGGGGGCCGGGTTCGCCCAGGAGTACGGCCTCGACGTCCACGCCATCTTCACGGCCGAGGCGGTCAACCGCATCGGGATCGTCGACACCGGCTGTCAGCCCGAGGTGGCGGCCGCCTACGCCGACCTCACCGGACCCCAGACGGTGCAGACCCCACCCGGCGAGGTCCCGGGGTGGCGGGAGGCGCTGGCCGCGGCCGAGCCCGGCCAGCGGCCCGAGGCCTCCCCGTTGCTGATGTACCAGGGGACGGCCGACGAGGAGGTGCCGTACATCGCGGGGCAGATCCTCGATGCCCGGCTCTGTGCCACCGGCGTCCCCCACGTGTTCACCACCTATCCGGGCGCCAACCACAGCCAGATCATCGACCTCGGCCGGCAGGCCACCCTCGACTTCGCCGACGCCCGGGTCCGGGGCGACGCCTTCGTCCCCGACGCCTGCCCGCAGGCCGCTCCCACCACCACCGGCCCCCCGACGCCGGTCCCGACCGTCACCCCCGCCTTCACGGGTTAGCCCGGCGCCTCGTTGCCGACCCCGCATCTCCCTGTGGGGGCGTAATGCAGCGCGGAGCGATGAATTACGCACCCACAGGGAGAAGGCCGGTCAGTCGGCGGTGGCGACCTCGATGCGGTCCTGGCGCCACTCCCGGGCCATGTCGAGGGCGAGGTCGGCCCGGTCGAGGATGTCCTCGGTGGTGAACCCGTGGGCCGGGTAGCAGGCGACGCCGGCCCACAGGTTGAGGCCGGGGTCGGCGGTGTTGAGGGCCCGGCGCACCCGCTCGACGGTCCAGATCGCCCCGTTCTCCGAGGTGTCCTCGAGGACGAGGGCGTAGCCGCCGTCGAGGAGGCGGCAGGCCGTGTCGGACTCCCGGACCGTGCCCAGGATGGACCGAGCCACCACCGCCGGGTCGGCGGGGCGGGTGTCGGGCGTGTTGAGCCCCTCGACCACCTCGAGCACCACGACGGCCACCGGCTTGAGGTTCCGGCGGGCCGAGGCGATGCGGGCGTCGAGCGCCACGGTGAAGTAGCCCTCCGAGTAGAGCCCGGTGGCCGGGTCGGTCAGGTTGTCGGCCTCGGTGCCCCGCCGCACGGCGGTGAGCTGGATCCGGTTGGCCAGCATCGACTCGGCCTCGGCCCGGGCTTCGGCCTCGTGGGCGGCCTGGGCCTCGAGCTCCTGCACCTTCTCGGCCAGCTCGTCGAGGCGGTCGTCGGCCTTCTTCAGGGCCATGACCAGGAAGTACGCGGTGGTGCCGGCGATCAGGGCCATCACGCCCGCGATGACGCCGTAGCTCACGGTCTGCGAGACTGCCGCGAGGGCGCCCAGCACCAACCCGAGCACTCCGGCGACGACACCGACGATGGCACGCCGTTCCACCTCTCTCCATCGGACCGCCCCGGCCCGATGTGAGCCACTCAGAGCGCGAAATCGGGCCCGGAGCGCGCCCGATCGGGTGGTCGGGTGAGACCGGCCCCCGGGCCCGGGCCGCCCGGGGTCAGGCGCGGTGGGCGGCGGCCAGGTCGGCGATCTCGGCCATGATCCGCCCGAACTCGAAGTCCTTGGGGGTGTAGACGGCGGCCACGCCCTCGGCCAGGAGCTTGGTCTGGTCGTCCTCGGGGATGATCCCGCCCACCACCACCGGTGCGTCGACCCCGCCCGCCCGCAGCAGCCGCAGGGTCTCGGGCACGAGCTCCAGGTGGGATCCCGAGAGGATGGAGAGCCCGACCACGTCGACGTCCTCGTCGAGGGCGACGGCGGCGATCTGCTCGGGCGTGAGCCGGATGCCCTGGTAGATGACCTCCATGCCGGCGTCCCGGGCCGCGACCGCGATCTGCTCGGCGCCGTTGGAGTGGCCGTCGAGCCCGGGCTTGGCCACCAGGAATCGGGGCGGGCCGCCGGCCATCCCCTTGACCCGCTCGGCCACGTCGTGCAGCGCGGTCGAGATCCCGCCGACGCCGACGGCGGCGGCGACGCCGGTCGGCGCCCGATACTCGCCGAACACCTCCCGCAGGGCGCCGGCCCACTCGCCGGTGGTCCCGCCGGCGTGGGCGAAGGCGATGGTGGCCGGCATGATGTTCCCGCCGTCCTCGGCCACGCGGCGCAGCGCGTCGAGCGCGGCGCCGACGGCGGCGGCGTCCCGGCCGGCCCGCCAGGCCTGCACGTCGGCGATCATCTCGGCCTCCACCGCCGGGTCGACCTTCAGGATCGCCTCCTCGCCCCCGAGCGGCGAGGGCTCGGTCTCGGTGAAGGCGTTGACGCCGACCACGAGCTGGTCGCCCGTCTCGATGCGCCGGGCCCGGTCGGTGTTGGACGCCACGAGGCGCCCCTTCAGCTCCTCGATGGCAGCGAAGGCCCCGCCCAGGGCCAGGACGTCGTCGAGCTCGGCCTGGGCCGCCTCGACCAGCTCGGCCGTCCGCGCCTCGATCACGGTGGACCCGTCGAAGATGTCGCCGTACTCGAGCAGATCGGTCTCGAACGCCAGCACCTGCTGCATGCGCAGCGACCACTGCTGGTCCCACGGCCGGGGCAGGCCGAGCGCCTCGTTCCAGGCCGGGAGCTGGATGGAGCGGGCCCGGGCCTTCTTCGACAGCGACACGGCGAGCATCTCGAGCACGATGCGCTGGATGTTGTTCTCGGGCTGGGACTCGGTGAGGCCGAGGCTGTTGACCTGCACGCCGTACCGGAAGCGCAGGGCCTTGGGGTCGGTCACGCCGTAGCGCTCGCGGCCGATCCGCTCCCACAGCTCGACGAAGGCCCGCATCTTGCACATCTCCTCGACGAAGCGGATGCCGGCGTTGACGAAGAACGAGATGGAGGCGAACACCTGCGGGAAGCGGTCGTCGTCCACCTGGCCCGACGCCCGCACGGCGTCGAGGACGTCGATGGCCGTGGCCAGCGAGTAGGCGAGCTCCTGCACCGGCGTGGCCCCCGCCTCCTGCAGGTGGTACGAGCACACGTTCATCGGGTTCCACTTGGGCACCCGGTCGGCGCAGAAGGCGATCATGTCGACGATCAGCCGCTTCGACGGCTCCGGCGGGAAGATGTAGGTGCCGCGGGAGAGGTACTCCTTCACGATGTCGTTCTGGGTGGTGCCCCGCAGCTGTTGGCTCGCCACCCCGTGGTCCTCGGCGTTGGCGATGTAGAGGCCCAGCATCCACGCCGCCGGTGCGTTGATGGTCATCGACGTGTTCATCTCGCCGACCGGGATCTGGTCGAGGAGGGTGCGCATGTGGCCGAGGTGGGCGACGGGCACACCGACCTTGCCCACCTCGCCCCGGGCGCGGGGGTCGTCGGGGTCGTACCCGGTCTGGGTGGGAAGGTCGAAGGCGATCGACAGGCCGGTCTGGCCCTTGGCCAGGTTGGTCCGGTACAGCTCGTTGGAGGCCTTGGCGGTGGAGTGGCCCGAGTAGGTCCGCATCATCCACGGCGCGTCCCGCCGGGCCCGGCCGTTGTCGTTGCTGGTTACCATCCGGTAATTATCGCCCCCCGGGACGGGAACCCCACAACTGTCGTCCCGTCAGGAACGGCCCCCCGGGCCGATGCCCCCGAAGGGATCCACGGGCAGGGCCACGGCGTCCCGTAGCAGCTCGAGGTACCGGGGCCGGGCCACGTCGACGGCGCCGAGCGTGGCCAGGTGGTCGGTGGTCCACTGGACGTCGAGCAGCACGGCGCCCCCGGCCCGGAGGATGCCCACCAGCCCGACCAACGCCACCTTGGAGGCGTCGCGGGCCAGGTGGAACATCGACTCGCCGGCGAAGAACCCGCCGATGGCGATCCCGTACAGCCCGCCCACGAGCCGGCCGGCGTCGTCCCACACCTCCACGGAGTGGGCCCACCCGAGCTCGTGCAGCCGGGTGTAGGCATCGACGATGTCACGGGTGATCCACCGTCCGTCCCGTTCCAGGGCGGCGCAGGTGCCGATCACGGCGGCGAAGTCGCGGTCGGCGGTGACGTCGTAGCGGCGGCAGGACTGGCGCAGCGACCGGGTCACCCGGAGCCCGTCGAGGGGCAGGACGCCCCGGGGGTCCGGCGACCACCATCCCATCGGGCCGCGGTCGCCCACCGGCATCGGGAACAGCCCGGACCGGTAGGCGGCGAGCAGCGTGCCCGGCTCGAGGTCGGCGCCGACCCCGACGACGCCGAACTCGTCGGCCGTGGCGGCCGGCGGGAAGACCCAGCGGGTGGCGGGCGGCTCGATCGGCACGCCGGCATTCAAGCCGACCCGGCCCGCCGGACGGGGGTCGGCGACCGTCAGGACAGCTTCTCGAGCGCGTCGACGAAGCGAGGGATCGTGGCCTCGGTGAGCGCGGCGAGGTTCATGCGGCCGTTCTCCACGAGGTAGATGGCGGCTTCGTCGCGCAGGCGGAGCACCTCGTCCCGGGTGAGCCCGGTGAGGGCGAACATCCCCTTGCCCGTGGCCGTGCCTCGGCACCGGTCGAGGTTGCGGCCGGCCAGCTCGGCGGCGAGGCCGGCCCGCAGCCCGTTGATGCGGTCGCGGATCTCGGCCAGCTCGGCGTGCCAGCCGGCCCGCAGCTCGGGGGAGGCGAGGATGGTGGCCACGATCACCCCGGCCGTGATCGGTGGGTTGGAGTAGATCGTACGGATGCAGGCCTTGACCCGGCTCTGCACCAGCTCGGCCTGCTCCGGGGAGTGGCCGGCCACCACCAGAGCGCCGGCCCGCTCGCCATAGAGGCCGAGGTTCTTCGAGAAGCTCAGGCAGGCGGCGACGTCGGCTCCGGACGCCACCATGGCCCGCAAGCCGGTGGCGTCCTCCTCGAGCCCGTCACCCAGCCCGATGTAGGCCGTGTCGACGATGGCCAGGGCGCCCCGCTCCGCCAGGACGGCACCGACCTGGGCCCACTGGGCCGCGGTGAGGTCCTGCCCGGTGGGGTTGTGGCAGCACCCGTGGAGCACGACGGCGTCGTGGGGGCCGACGGCGGCCAGGGCCTCGAGCAGGGCGTCGAAGCGGACCGTAGCGGTGTCGGCGTCGTAGTAGGGGTAGGTGCGCACCTCGAGGCCGCAGTCGGCGAAGATGCCGCGGTGGTTGGGCCAGGTGGGATCGCTGATCCAGACGGTGGCGTCGGGGTAGGTGGACCACAGGAGCCGGCCGGCCACGGTGAGGGCACCGGTGCCGCCGGGGGCCTGGGCCACCTCCAGGCGGGCCTGGGTGGCCGCGTCGCCCGGCGCCACGAGCTCCTTGACCACGGCGGCGAAGGTGGCCGACCCGGCGATCGGCTGGTAGGTCTTGCTCGTCTCGGCGGCGATGAGCTGGGCCTGGGCGGCGCGGACCACCTCCATGACGGGTGTGCGGCCGGTCTCGTCGCAGTAGACACCCACCGTGAGGTCGAGCTTGTCGGCCCGGGGATCGGCCTTGAACAGCTCGCCGAGGCCGAGGATGGGGTCGGGCGGGGCAGGGGTCACGTCGGCGAACACGCCGCCAGTCTCACGGTTGGGCCCCTGGCCCGGCAAGCGCATAGCCGGCGTCCGGTAGGGTCGCACCCATGAAGGGCATCGTCCTCGCCGGCGGAGCCGGGACCCGGCTGCACCCGATCACCCGCGCCGTGTCCAAGCAGCTCCTGCCGGTCTACGACAAGCCGATGATCTACTACCCCCTGTCGGTGCTCATGCTGGCGGGGATCCGCGACATCCTCGTGATCACCACTCCGGAGGACAACCCCGCCTTCCGCCGCCTGCTCGGCGACGGCAGCCAGTGGGGCGTGGCCATCTCCTACGCGGAGCAGGCCCAGCCCAACGGCCTGGCCGAGGCCTTCATCATCGGCGCCGACCACATCGGCAGCGCGCCGGCCGCGCTGGTGCTGGGCGACAACATCTTCTACGGCCACGGGTTCCGGCACACGGTGAAGGCGGCGGCGGCGTCCATCGAGGGGTGCGTGCTCTTCGGCTACCCGGTGAAGGACCCCGAGCGCTACGGCGTGGGCGAGGTCGACGCCGGGGGTCGTCTCGTCTCCATCGAAGAGAAGCCGACGGCGCCCCGCTCCAACCTCGCCATCACCGGGCTCTACCTCTACGACAACGACGTGGTCGCGTACGCCGCCGACCTCTCCCCGTCGGCCCGGGGCGAGCTCGAGATCACCGACCTCAACAACCGGTACCTGGCCGCCGGGAACGCCACCCTGATCGACCTGGGCCGGGGCTTCGCCTGGCTCGACACCGGCACCCACGACTCGCTCGTCGAGGCCAGCCAGTTCGTCCAGGTGCTCGAGCACCGTCAAGGCGTCCGCTTCGCCTGCCTCGAAGAGATCGCGCTGGAGGAGGGCTACATCGACGCCGACCAGTGCCTCGCCCTCGGTCAGGCCATCGCCAAGTCGCCCTACGGCGAGTACGTCATCGCCGTGGCCCGCGCCGCCGGCGCCACCGGCTGACGTCCACTCCCCGGACGCCCTTGGGTGCGTAAGGGTGCGCTATGCGCGCCCTTACGCACCCAAGGATCTGGGGTCACCGGCTGTAGTCGTAGAAGCCCTTGCCAGACTTGCGGCCGAGGTGCCCGGCCGTGACCATGCGGCGCAGCGCCGGAGCCGGGGAGAAGTTCGGGTCGCGGAACTCGTCGTAGAGAGCGTCGAGGATCGCCACCGAGGTGTCGAGGCCCACCAGGTCGAGCAGGGCGAACGGCCCCATGGGGAAGTTGCAGCCGCCCTTCATGGCGGTGTCGATGTCCTCCATCGACGCGATGCCGTTCTCCAGCATCTTCACCGCGTTGTTCAGGTAGGGGAACAGCAGGGCGTTGACGATGAAGCCGGCGCGGTCCTCGACGATGACGGGGCTCTTGCCGCAGCTCTCGGCGAACGCCTTCACCTCGGCCGCCACCTCGTCGCCGGTGACGATGCTCTTGACGATCTCGACCAGCGCCATCATCGGCGCCGGGTTGAAGAAGTGGACCCCCACGACCTGCTCGGGCCGGTGCGTCTCCATCGCCATCTCCACGATGGGGAGGGTGGAGGTGTTGGTGGCGAGGATGGCGTCGTCCTTGCAGATGTGGTTGAGCTCCCGGAAGAGCTCCTTCTTCACCACGAGGTCCTCGACGATGGACTCGATGACGAGATCGCAGTCCTTGAGCTTGTGGAGGTCGGAGGTGGCCGACACCCGGCCGAGGGTGGCGTCCCGCTCGGACTCTTCCAGCTTGCCCTTCTCGACCTGCTTGTTCAGCGACTTCTCGAGGGCCGCCACCATGGCGTCGGCCGTGGCCTGCTGGCGCGAACGCAGCACCACCTCGTAGCCGCTCTTGGCCGCGACCTCCGCGATCCCCGAGCCCATGATCCCCGAACCGATGATGCCAACACGCTTGATCGTCATGGCGCGACGTTACCGGCGGGTAGGGAGACGGGGCCAACGCAGGGCCGCCGGCCGCCGGGCCCCGCCCGGCCGGAACAGCAGCCGCTCAGGCCCGCAGATCGGCCAGCGTCGAGGGTCGGCCGTCGACGTAGACCTGCACCGTCCCGACGCCCTCGCACCGCCAGGAGCCGTCGCGGCCGCGGATGAGCGCCGTGCGCTCGGGGACCTCGGCCAGGGTCACCCCCCGGGGAGCGAGCTGGACCGTGCGATGGACCTTCTCCCGGGACCAGGTGTCGGCCCGGGGGATCACGGCGAGGTCGGACACCAGCCCGAGGCCGACCGTGAAGGCGCCGCCCCGGGCATCGACCATCGGGTCGCACAGGACGTCGGCGCCCGCGTTGGTGCCGGCCAGCACCGCGCCGTCCTCGAAGGCGGCGACGATGGCGTCGTAGGCCGGGGAGTCCTTCAGCACCGAGCGCAGGTGCATGGCCGACGCCCCGGCGATGTAGATGAAGCGGGCGGCGGCGAGGACGTCGACGTTGTCGGACAGGAGGGCATCGGCCCGGGTGAGGATGGCTGACGGCACCACCTCGGCCCCGAGCGCGCCGAACCACGTCGAGGCCTGATCGACGAGCGCGGCCGGACCTTCGTACGCCGACCCGGTCGGGAGCACGACCACCCGGTCGGTCCCGGCCGCTTCGAGCAGTCCGGCGTCGAAGGAGCAGCCGTCCTGCCACTCTCCCCCACCAACGAGGGCCAGCACTCCGGTCATGTGAGCACTCCGGTCATGTCGGGTCGCCTCCAGCGTGGGCGGTCGCGGGGCCAGGGGTGGCACCCGAGGGGTCGAGGGTGATGTCGGGGACGATGGCGGCCCGACCGTAGGCCACATAGCGCAGCAGCAGCGGTGCCCCCTCGATCCGCCGGCGGCGGACGGAGGAGATCACGAACCCGGCCTCCCGCAGGGCCGCGGTGAGGTCGCGTCCGAGGTGCAGTTCCCTGAGCTCGGGCCGGCGGACCTCGAGGCTGGCCTGCACGAGCCGACCAGTCCCGGGACGTCCGACCGGCTCGGAGAACACCAGCCAGCCGCCGGGGGCGAGGAGGGCGGCCACGGCCCGGAGGGCACCGACGAGGTCGGGCAGGGCAGCGAGCCCACCGCAGGAGACCACGGCGGCGTAGGACCCGAGGGCTCCGGCGTGCTCGCCCGAGCGGAGGTGGGGTGGGCGGGCGAGATCGGCGGCGACGGCCACCACCTGGGCCCGGGCGGCGGCGGTGCCGAGGTCGAGCAGGGGCCCCGCCGGGAGCTCGTCCCGGGTGGCGGCGATGACGCCGTCGACCCCGGTGAGCAGGGCGTCGACCACCGGCACCGGCCAGTCGCCGGCCACGTCGGCCACCGTGGCGGCGAACGGCGCAGACCCATCGGTGCTCACGTCCGACAACGTACCCCGTCGCCCCGCCCGCCCCGTGGGTGCGCAATGCAACGGCGCGCGGTGCATTGCGCACCCACGGGACACGGGGGTCAGGTCTCGGTGATCGTGACGGAGGTGACGGTCACGGTGCGGCTCGGGGCGCCGCCGAGGCCGGTCTCCGGCTTGGGGACGTGCAGCCCGATGATCTTCTGCAGCACGTCGAGCCCCTCGGTGACCTGGCCGAAGAGCAGGTACGTGCCGGTGCCGTCGAGCCCCTTGACCTTGTCGCCGGTGGTGAAGAAGAACTGCGACCCGCTCGAGTTCGGCGCCGGGGTGCGGGCCATGATCAGCTGGCCCGGGGCGTAGGTGAACGGGCCTTTGGAGCCGTCGGGGGCGAAGGTGCCGCCCTCGTCGGGAATGGTGTAGCCGGGGCCCGGATCCGAGGCGCTGTTGGTGGGCGCCCCACCCTGGATGATGTCGATGCTGGGATCGGTGCGGAACAGCTGGGTGCCGTCGTAGAAGTGGTACCGGGCGAGGAACACGAAGTTGTTGGTGGTCGACGGCATCTTCTTGGCGTCGAGCGCGACCTTCACCACCCCTTCGCTCGTGGTGAAGGTGGCCGTGTAGGTCTTCGCCGGGTCGATGCACATCGGGGGCGCGGCGGCGAAGAGGATCGTGCGGGACGCGGCCCCGTCGGCCGGGGGACACACCGCGGGGGCGGCCGACCCCGGGGGCGTCGAGCCCACTGGCGTGCCGAGGTTCCGGACGCTGGTCGAGGAGCCCGATCCAGCGGTGGTGGTCGTGGACTCGTCCTTCTTCCCGACGAGGTAGAAGCCACCGACCAGCACCGCGCCCACGGCGATCAGGATGGCGAAGTTGCGCACGGAGCGGCGGCGCTCGGCCACCTTCTCCGCCTCGATGGCGGCCTGGATGCGAGCGGCGCGGTTGGCCTTCTGGCGTTCACGCTTGGCGGTACCCATGGCGGCGGACGCTAGCAACCCCGGGGCGCCCGGCCCCCATCACCCCGCCGCCGGGACCGATCCCGGCACCGACCCGGCCGCCGACCCGGCCGTGGTGGTGGACGAGCCGGCCGACGGGAGGACCGAGCTCGGCGTGATGTCGATCTTGGTGATCTTGTTGACCTCGGTGACCGCCCCGGACACGGTGCCGGCCCGCCCGATGGCCTGCGACGCCTCGGTGCCGTCGAGGATCAGCCCGATCGACGGCGTCCCCTTGGGGATGTCGGCACTGAGCTGCCCGAACCCCACCACGAGGCGACCGCCGACGTTCTTCGTGCCGGGTTCGATCTTCATGCCGATGGAGATCGACGTCATGAGCTGGTCGGGGCCCGTGTAGGGGATCGTGTAGCCCGGGTTGGGAGGCGAGGCGTTGCCCTCGACGTAGTCGCCGACCTCCCACCACCCGCTCTCCTTGCTGAAGTCGATCGGCATGCCGTCGTAGTAGTGGTAGGCGGCCAGCACGATGAAGTTGTTGACGATGTCGGCCGCCTCCGGGTTGGCCACGGTCAGCTTCATGTCGCCCTTGGTGGTGTGGATCACCACGTCGTAGCTCCGGTCCTTCTCGATGCACATGGGAGGCGGCTTGGCGAAGCTCGTGACCCGGGGCGCCGAACCGTCGAGGGCGGGGCAGGGCGTGTCGCCGGTGATGGACTCGCCCGCCGGCGCCTTGGGCACGCTCACCGGCGGCGCGGTGTTCTTGGGCGCCTGCTCGCCGGGCAGCGTGGACGAGGTGGAGGCCGTAGAGGCGGTGGTGGAGCTCTGGCCGGTGGCGACGTTGTTGCCCGACCGGGTGCCGGCCACGATCAGGGCGAAGAGGATGGCGGCGATCACCACCACCCCGAACAGGCCGAAGGCGGCCTGGGTGCGCCGGTAGCGCCGGGCCGCGGCCTCCTGGGCCGCGATCTGGGCCAACCGCCGCTCGTGGTCGCGGGCTCGCTGCGCTCGTGGGCTGGGCATCGGGGCGAGACGCTAGCCAACCGCGGGCTTTCCGCGTGAGCGGGAGCGGCCGCTAGCCTCCCCGGTCGTGGCGCTCCTGGTGCAGAAGTTCGGTGGAACGTCGGTCGGTGACCCCGACCGCATGCGCAACGTGGCCGACTACATCGCCCGCACCGTCCGGCGCGGCAACCAGGTCGTCATCGTGATCTCGGCCATGGGCAAGGAGACCGACGAGCTCCTCCGGCTGGCCCGCGAGGTGAGCGGCACCCGTCCCGGCCGGGAGATGGACATGCTCGTCACCGCCGGCGAGCGCAAGGCCATGGCCCTCCTGTGCATGGCCCTGGCCGACCTCGGGATCGAGGCGGAATCGTTCACCGGGAGCCAGGCCGGCTTCCTCACCGACACCACCCACATGGACGCCAAGATCCTCGACGTGCGCCCCGACCGCATCCGCGCCTCGCTCGACGCCGGGCGGGTCCCGGTGGTCGGGGGTGCCCAGGGCGTGTCCACGGCCAAGGACGTCACCTTCCTCGGGCGGGGCGGCTCCGACACCACCGCCGTGGCGCTGGCCCACGCCCTCGGCGCCGACATGTGCGAGCTCTACACCGACGTGTCCGGCGTGTTCACCACCGATCCCCGGCTGGTCGACAACGCCCGGAAGATGGAGCAGATCTCCTTCGACGAGCTGCTCGAGATGACGGCCAACGGCTGCCCGAAGCCGGCGATGCGCTCGGTGGAGTACGCCCGCAACCACGGGGTCGACCTTCACGTCCGGTCGGCCTTCACGTGGGAGCACGGCACGCTGGTCACCAAGGAGGACCCCAACATGGAGCAGGCCATCGTGTCGTCGGTCGTCTCGGACACCGACGAAGCCAAGATCACCATCGAGGGGGTGGCCGACCGGCCCGGCATCGCCGCCCACCTGTTCCGCGGCCTGGCCGACGCCGGCGCCAACGTCGACATGATCGTGCAGAACACATCGCTGGAGGGCCACACCGACATCTCCTTCACGGTGCCCAAGGCCGACGTCCCCAACGTCCGCGTCGTGTGCGAGTCGCTCGTCGAGGAGCTGGGGGCGCGGGGGGTCCACGCCGACACCGCCGTGGCCCGGGTCAGCGTGATCGGGGCCGGCATGAAGTCCCACCCCGGCGTCGCCGCCACCGTGTTCGAGACGCTCGCCGACAACGACATCAACATCGAGATGATCTCCACCTCGGCCATCCGCATCTCCTGCGTGGTGCGGGAACCCCAGACGGAACGGGCCGTCCAGGTGCTCCACGCCGCCTTCGAGCTCGACAAGGGCCCCAAGCTGGTCGACTGACCCGCCCGGCGGTGCCCCGGTGCCGCGGCCGAATGGCCTTCCGGTGACCGGGGCCGGCCCGGTACAGTGGCCGGCTTATGCGTATCGGAGTCGTTGGAGCGACCGGCCAGGTCGGCGGTGTCATGCGCGCCGTCCTCGCCGAGCGCCAGTTCCCCGTGGATCACATCCGCTACTTCGCCTCGGCCCGCTCCGCCGGCCAGCGGCTCCCGTGGGCCGACACCGAGGTCGAGGTCGAGGACACGGCCGAGGCCGACTTCTCCGATCTCGACATCGTGCTCATGTCGGCCGGCGCCACCACGTCGCGGGCCCACGCCGAGCGGATCGGGGCCAGCGGGCCCGTCGTGATCGACAACTCGTCGGCGTGGCGGATGGATCCCGCCGTCCCGCTGGTGGTTCCCGAGGTCAACGCCCACGCGCTCGACGACCGGCCCAAGAACATCGTGGCCAACCCCAACTGCACCACGATGGTGGCGATGCCGGTGCTCAAGCCCCTCCACGACGAGGCGGGCCTGACCGGCTTGGTCGTGAGCACCTACCAGGCCGTCTCGGGGGCCGGGTTGGCCGGCACGGCCGAGCTCGACGAGCAGATCCGCAAGATCGGCGACAGCGCCACCGCGCTGGCCATGAGCGGCACGGCCGTGGATCTCCCCGTCCCCCACAAGTTCGCCGAGCCGATCGCCTACAACGTGATCCCCCTCGCCGGCTCCCTCGTCGACGACGGTGAAGGCGAGACCGACGAGGAGCAGAAGCTCCGCAACGAGAGCCGCAAGATCCTCGAGCTCCCCGACCTGCGGGTGGCCGCCACGTGCGTGCGGGTCCCGGTCTTCACCGGGCACTCCCTGTCGATCAGCGCCCACTTCGCCTCGGCCATCACGCCCGAGCAGGCCCGCCGCATCCTGGTGAAGGCCAAGGGAGTGGAGCTGATCGACATCCCCACGCCGCTGAAGGCGGCCGGCGTCGATCCCACCTATGTCGGTCGCATCCGGGTCGACGAGACGGTGCCCCACGGCCTGTCGCTCTTCCTCTCCGGCGACAACCTGCGCAAGGGTGCGGCGCTGAACGCCGTGCAGATCGCCGAAGCGCTGCTCGAACGCCGCCGCTGAGCCGACGGCCGTAGGCTGGTCGCCGATGGTCGACGAGGAGGCACACGGGGAGGCAGCCCGGCACGACGCCCGCCTTCGGAAGGTGCTCGACGGCGCGCCGCTCGTCATGTTCGTCGTCGACACCACCGGCGCGATCGTCTGGATCAGCGGCACCGTCGAGCGGCTGTTCGGCTTCACCCCCGATGAGCTCCTCGGCCAGAACATGCTCGACTACCTCGACCTCGAGTGGAGCCAGGCCGCGCTCGACTCGATCGGCTCGGCCTTCGGCGCCACCGGCCTGCAGCGCCCGATGCTGTTCCGCATCCGCCGCAAGGACGGGTCGTTCATCGTGGCCGAGGTCACCGCCAACAGCCAGCTCGACGACCCCGACATCCAGGGACTCATGGTGTACGTGCGCCGGTGGGACGAGCGCTACCTGCTCGACCGCATCCTCGAATCGGTGGCGGGCGACGGGTCCCTGCAGGCCACCACCGACCTGCTCGTGCAGGTGATGGCGGCCGAAACCCTCGAGGGCGACGGGGCGGTCCTCTACGGCCGAACCGACGAGGGGTTCGCCGACCGCACGGTCAGTCCGGCCCTCCCGCCCGATCTCATCGGGCCCGTCCTGGCCCCTGGGTCGCCGTGGGCGGAGGCCACCCGGACGTTGCGCCCGGTGTGCGCACCCGTCCCCGACCTGCCCGAACCGCTCCGCGGCCGGGCCGAAGCGGCCGGCTACCGGTGGTGCTGGGCCTGGCCGGTGCTGGCCCCCCACCACGACCGGGTCACGGCCTGCCTGATCGTGTTCCGCCGTCCCGACGAGGTGATCGACGACACCTGCGGGGTGCTCCTCGACAACCTCGTGCGCCTCACCGCGCTGGTCGTGGAGCGCGACCGCGCCGCCGCCGACCTGCGGTACAGCGCCACCCACGACCCGCTCACGGGCCTGGCCAACCGGGCCCGGTTCTTCGATCGACTCCAGGACCTGCTCGACGCGCCGGCCGACCGGGCCGGTGACGTGGGGGTGCTCTACATCGATCTCGACGGGTTCAAGCCGATCAACGACCGGCTCGGCCACGGCGCCGGCGACCAGGTGCTCCGCGAGATCGCCCGGCGGCTCACCGAGATCGCCGGCTCCGCCGCCGGCGGTGAGAGCGGCGACAGCTCCGGCATCCTGGTCTCCCGCATGGGGGGCGACGAGTTCACCGTGCTCTGTCCGGACATCCGCGATCCGGCCCACCTCGAGGACCTGGCCCGCCGCCTGGCGGCAGCCGCCCGAGAGCCCATCTCGGTCGGCAGCGGTCCGGTCCAGGTCGGGGCCAGCATCGGCATCGCCGTCGCCGCACCGGGCACCTGCTCGATCGACGTCCTGGTCGACGCCGCCGACGCCGCCCTCTACGAAGCCAAGGCCTCGTCCAAGGGCGGACACCGGTTCGCCCCGTCGATCGGTCTCGATCTGCGCCGCTGAGCGCGCCGCCGGTCAGCCCGCTCGACGGCGGCCGGCCCGGATGGCCACGGTCAGCACGACCGCGCCGAGCAGCACGGCGCCCATCGAACCGAGCAGGAGCGCGAGCGGAGGGCCGGACCGTCGCGGCGCGGCCGATGACGACGACGGGGCCGGTGCCGCGGCGTCGAAGGGCGACGACGACTCGCTCGGGATGCGCAGGCTGAGGACCTCGGGGCGCACCACCGACCCGTCGGGAGCGCGCACGTCGGGATCGAGCCGCTGGTTGTCGAGCGTCACGCTGTAGCGGTCTCCCTTGGCCTTGGCCGTGACCGTGTAGGCCGCCAGCTTGGCGTCGCGCAGGTCGATCCGGTTGAAGTGCAGCGTGGCCCCGGGCCGGACCGCTTCGAAGGTCACGGTCTGCGTGCTCCCGGCCGCGGGCACCCACAAGGTGCCCCAGGAGTCGCCCTCGGGCACGGCGGTGAAGAGCGCAGGGACGGCGCCGTAGAGCTCGGCCGCCCCGAGATCGGCGCCCTGGTCGAGCACCATGCGGTCCTGGCCGTCGACCCACTCGATGGAGAAGGGGGAGCCGGAGAGGTTCACGAACCGGGTGCCCTCGGTCGAGCGCACCGGGTCGAAGGTCTGGCGCAGCCCGGGCGGCGGCGGCGAGAACCCCGACGACGGCGCCGGAGGGACGCCGCTGGTCTCCAGCAGGGTGCGCAGGTGGTGACCGAGCGCCGCCCCCCAGGCGTTGAAGCAGAACTTCACCGGGTCGGGTTGCCGGCCCCCAGCGTGCTCCCGGTAGAACTGCTCGGCGGCGTTGGCGAAGGCCGAGCTCTGCGTGGCCACGACCGTGGCGTTCCCGGTGAAGATGCCAGCGCCGGCCACGCGCACGATCCCCGCCGCCACCTTGGCCATGGTGCCGACCTGGCCTCCCGGCAGGAGCATCATCGCCCCCGAGGCCGTGACCACGAGGACCTGGGTGAGGGCGCTGGACTCGGCTTGGTCACCGGCGACCATGTCGTAGTAGGCGGTGCCGAACAGGTGGTACCAGGAGCCGGCCTGCTCGTTGCCAGGGCGCAGCGGCTGCAGGTGGCGGGCCACCCAGGCGAGGTCCTGGCGCACGCCGGTGTACCCGTAGTCGCCGTCCCGACCGACGGAGCGCAGGGTGTTGTGGGCGAGGAGCATGGCCTGGCGGGCGTCACCCCCGGTCAGGTCCAGCGCCAGGGAGAACACGTCACCGGGAGTGAGGAGGGGGTCGAGCCGGGCGTCCTGACGGGCCCGGGACAGCATGGTGAGGTTGGCCTTCAGGTCGCCCTCCTTCCCCACCACGTAGTGGGCGGACACGTCGTCGATCACGCCCCCCTCGGAGAAGAGCCAGGTGAGCGCGCCGGGTGTGCCGCCGAAGGGGGCGGTGCGATCGATCCGGACCCGGTTGCCCGTGCGGTCCTGCCATTCCCGGACCGCATCGGTCACCGTGCGGTTGAGCGCCTCGCCGTCGTAGGCCAGCGGCACCTTGTCGGGATCGGCGATGCCGGCGGCACGGATCTGCTCGTCGCTCATGCCGAGCAGGCCTCGCAGCTCGTCACAGAGCTTGCGGTTCGGGAGGGCCGGGGCCGGAGGGACCGCCGAGGAGCCCGAGGAAGCGGACGGCGGCGGCGAGGAGCCCGACGAACCCGACGAACCCGACGAACCCGACGAACCCGACGAACCCGACGAGGACGGTGCGCACGGGAGGGACACCTGCCGGGCGTTGGCCGCCGCCCGGTTCACGGCGACGGCCCGGAACCCGTCGTCGTAGACCCCGGCGTTGGAGTGGATGACCAACGTCACCAGCGTGCGGTCGTCGAGGAGGAGGAACACCTTCTCCTGGATCTCGAAGAACCCGGCGAACGAGGTGAACCCGCCGTCCTCGCGGTTGACGACCTCGGTGTCGCTCTGGCGCACGGCGTGCTTGCGGGTCTTGCTCTTCCACTCCGAGGCGATCACGTCGGGGCAGGCCCACGTGACGGTGAGGGCGGCACCGGCGGTGCCGGATCCCAACTCCCAGTTGCAGAGCACCGTCCAGCGGTCCGGCCCCGTCTGCTGCCACTCGGATGGACCGTTCTGCGTCAGCTTCGCTCCCAAGATCGGCTGGGAGTAGCCGCAGTCGGCAGTGAGGGCGGACGCCGACGAGCCGTCGGTACCGAGCACGCCGAGCGCGAGGAGGAGCACCACCACGATCCGGGCTCCCGACCGGCCGGTCCTCCGCCACCATGCCACCGTGCCAGGGTACCGGAGCTTCCCGACGCTGTCCGCGGCTCGGGCCGAGCCAGCGTCAGCCCGCGTTCGGCGGGAGCGGGGGGTCCTCGACGTAGCGGCGGGCCGCCTCCTCGAGCGAGAGCCCGAGCTGGTTGGCCAGCGAGGCCAGCCAGGCGAAGACGTCGCCGAGCTCGTGGAGCTGGTCGGCGGTCGATCCCTTGCGCACGGCCTGGGCCAGCTCGCCGAGCTCTTCGCACAGCCAGGCGACCGTGGCCGGCACGCCGCGGGCCCGGTCGCCGGCGCCGTAGAGGTCGTCCATGAGCTGCTGGAAGTCGGCGATCTGCATCGGCCAACGCTAGTGGTGGGGTCAGCCGGCGGCCGCGGTCGTGGTGGTCGGGCTCGGGCCGATGGTGGAGGCGGTGCCGCCCGGGCCGGGGTCGGTGGCGGTTGGGCCCGGCTCGGTCGTGGTGCTCGTCCCCGGCAACGTCGTTGGTGTGGTGGGCAGGTTCGGAAGGACGCAACCGTCAGCGGCCCACGGGCCCGGCCCTTGCCACACGAAGAGCTCGTGGGCGAACCACCACTGCAGCTCCGGCGGCGACAGGGCCGCGCTGACCCCGATCAGGTCGTAGCGGCCGACGTGCCGGGCCACCATGTCCCACGTGGTCGCCATGAACTGGAAGAGACCGGCCGCCCCCGACGACCGGTTCACGGCCCCGGGGTTGCCGGTGGACTCGCGGAAGACGACACACTCGAAGAAGGCGGCTTCCTGCTCGCTCATGTCGTAGTGGGGGATGGGCGGAACGCCCGGTCCGCTCGGCGGGGCCCGGCGACCGCGGATGCGGGGCGGCCCGGCCGGCCGCGGCGGCGCGGGACGCCGGATCGTCGTGGTCGTGCTCGGCCCCGTTGGCGAGGTGACCGCCGGGAGCAGGGCGAGCGCGCCGGTGGCCACGCCGGCATCGGTGAAGGCGGGCGACGGCGGCTCCGCCGCGGCCATGGCCAGGGCGTCGAGATCGTCCTCGGAGGGCGGGGGTGGCAGCGCGATCGGATCGAAGGGGAGGTCGGCGATCGGGGCCGCGACGATGGGCGCACCGATGGCCAGATCGGTCCCGCCGCTCGGCCATCCCGTCAGCGCCACCGCGACGCCGAGGCCCACGGTCACGGCCAGCCCGCCGACCGCGCCGGCGGCCCTCCGCCGCTCGGTCGCCCGCTCGTCGGCCCGCCTGTCGCCCCGCCCGTCGCCCCGCCCGGCCATGTCAGACCGGCGGCGGCGGGATGGCACCGGTGGCGGCGGCCCGACCCACGATCTCGTCGACCACCGCTCCCTGGAAGCTCTGCACGCCCAACGTCTGGGTCTCGAGCGCGCTCACCGCGCCGTTGCCCCAGCCGAGGAAGAGGAACTTGGTCATCCCACCCGCCCGGGTGGACGCGCCGAACGCGCCCCACGGCCAGTAGCCGATGGGCTCGTGGATCTTGATCCCCAAGTTGTTGGAGGCCCGGAAGGCGTAGAGGCCGCTCTGGGTGACGGCGAGGATGTTGGTCGGGGCGAAGCCCTCCGCGGACTTGGTGGCGCTGTGGATGGCCATGCCCACCAGGCCGCCCGCCATCATCGCCCCCGAGCGCCCCTTCTGGAGGAAGAGGGCCGCGCTCAGCACCGGTTCCTGGATCTGTGCCTGCGCCAGGGCGACGATCTTGGCCGCCCGCTTCTCCGCCATGCCCATCGCCGAGAGGCTAGGCGCGCCGGGGGCCGGTCGGGAAGGGCCCGTTGACGCCGCCCGGGGTCGGTGTAATGATCAATGATTAGTGATGCCCTCCTCCCCTCCTCCTGATCCGCTGGCCCCCGCCGCCCTCGGCCCGGTCACCCTGCCCAACCGCATCGTCAAGGCCGCCACGTTCGAGGGCCTCCCCCTCGTGACCGACGATCCGGGCCCGCTCGTCGACTTCCACCGTGCCATGGCCGCCGGCGGGGTGGGCCTCTCGACCGTCGCCTTCTGCTCGGTCTCGCGCGACGGCCGGGGCGCGCCCCGAGAGCTGATCGTCGACGCCGCCGCCGTGCCGGGGCTGGCCCGGGTCACCGCCGCCATCCACGACGAGGGCGGCAAGGCGTCCATCCAACTCGGCCACGCCGGCCCGGTCGGCGCGGCGGTGGGCGGCGGCGGGCTGGCCCCGTCCAAGGTGTTCGCGCCCCAAGCCGTCCGCTTCACCCGGCCGGCCACCGACGCCGACCTCGAGCGGATCATCGCCGACTTCGCCGCCGCCGGCCGGCTGGCCGTCGAGGCCGGGTTCGACGTCGTGGAGCTGCACTTCGGCCACGGCTACATCGTCAGCTCGTTCCTCAGCCCCAAGCTCAACCGTCGCACCGACAAGTGGGGCGGGTCGGTGGAGGGCCGGGCCCTGCTGGCGCGGCGAGTGGCCGAGGCCGTGCGGGAGGCCGTCGACCCCTCGGTGGCCGTGATCGCCAAGCTCAACATGGCCGACGGCGTCGCCCGCGGGCTGTGGCTCGACCAGAGCGTCACCGTCGGCCGGCTGCTCGAGGCCGACGGCCACCTCGACGCCCTCGAGCTCACCGGCGGGAGCTCGTTCGAGGCGCCGATGTACCTCTTCCGCGGTGAGGCACCGGTGGCCGAGATGGCGGCCATGTTCCCCCCGCCGCTCCGCCTCGGGTTGAAGCTCACGGCCCGCAAGTTCATGCCGTCGTACCCATTCGAGGAGGCCTTCTTCCTCCCGTACGCCCGCCAGTTCCGCGCCGCCTTGTCGATGCCGCTGATCCTCCTCGGCGGCATCACCCGCTACGAGACGGTCGAGGCGGCGATGGCCGAGGGCTTCGACTTCGTGGCCATGGGCCGGGCCCTGCTGCGCGAGCCCGACCTGATCGGCCGGTGGGCCGCAGGCGCGCGGGGCGAGAGCCTCTGCGTCCACTGCAACAAGTGCATGCCCTCGATCTACCGGGGCACCCACTGCGTGCTCGTGGACCGGCCCGACCGACCGGGCGTGCGAGCGGTCACCCGCCGGTCCTGAGCCCTGCCCTGCTCGCCGTGGGTGCGAATTGTTCGCGAACGCGAACAATTCGCACCCACGGAAGGGCGGTCCGGATTCAGGTCACGCCGTCGAAGAAGAAGGCGAACATGAGGGCGGTGGCGTCGATGTCGGTGGTGCCGTGGCCGAAGGCCTTCTCGAAGGCGGGTTGGGGCTTGCCCGGCCAGGCGTGACCGCCGTTGTCGACGAGGTAGATCTCCGTCGCCGCCTTGCAGTTCGACCACGTGCGCTTGCGCACCTCCGGCGAGACCCGGGTCTCGACCGGGTCGGGATCGCAGCCGTTGTGCCGGGCCCAGCGCTGCATCGACTCGTCGACGCCCGTCGGCGTGGGCGTCCCGGCCGGCACGGCGCCCTTGTAGAGGTTCTGGTTGGCGATCGTCACGGAGTTCAGGCCACCCCCGGTGTACGGCACGATCGGGTCGACCACCCCGTGGAAGGCGATCACCGGGACCGGTGCGCCGGCACACGGCTCGTTGAACTCCACCCCGGCGATGGGGCCGATGCCGGTGATGCGATCGGGGAACCGGCAGGCCAGGAGCGACGACATCTGCGCACCGTTCGACATCCCGAGGGAGAACACGCGGGCCCGGTCGACACACAAGGTCTGTTCGAGATGGTCCAACAGGTCCCCGATGAAGACCACGTCCCCGTTCTCTGCGACCGGCGCCGCGTTCCAGTACGGCACGGTGCTCACCAGCCCCGAGGCCGACACGGAGATGAACGGATACCGCTTGGCCATGTCGGCGAACCCGGCCATGCCCGGCACGATCCGGTAGTCGACGGTGAGCGAGTGCAGGGCCAGCACCACGGGATAGGGCCGCGACGGGTCGTAGCCGGCGGGGAGCTCCAGCCGGAAGCGCCGCTCCGTGCCGCCGGACGTGATCGTCTGGTCGGCGGGCCCCGACGACGGCACGGTCCCCGCGGGGGCACCGCCGTTCGAGGAGCATCCGGCCGACGCGCCCGAGGCGTGCGAGGGCGAACCGGCCGGGGCTGCGGCGGCGGAGCCGGCGGGGCCGCTTCCGGCGGGGCCGCTGCTCGTGCCCGGGGCCGGTGCCGGGACGGCGCCGCCGCTCGCGCACGCGCCGAGGAGCGACAGGCCGGCGGCGAGGACCAGTGCGACAGGGCGGCGCATCACGACCCCACCGTGAAGTCGATGACGCCGCCCTCGCTCGTCCCCCGGAAGAGGATGAACCCGAACCCCCAGTAGACGTGCCCATCCACGATGGCGGCACCGCCACCGATCTTGCCCGGCGCGTCGAACGACCAGAGCTTCTTGCCGGTGCCGGTGTCGAACGCGTACATGGTGTTGGCGTCCGTGCCCACGAAGGCGACGCCCGACACCGCGCTCACCGGACCGAACACCTTGCCCGTGAGCTCGTCGGTGCTCCACTGGATCTCACCCGTGGCCGGGTCGAGCCCGAACACCTTCGATCCGTTGGTGGGGGCGTTGGTCTTCGGATCGCCGATGTTGGACGACATCACGAGCCGACCGTCGACGAAGGCGGCGGAGCCGATGACCCCGCCGAACACGCTGCCGGGGGTCAGGCTGGTCTGCCACACCACGTCGCCGGTCGTGCGGTCGAGCGCGTGGTAGTTGCCGCCCTTGTCGCCGACCCCCACCATGTCGCGGCCGTTGGAGGTCCACAGGTTGGGCGACGCGCCCACGTCGACGTCCTTGCCGGTGGGGTTGCCCTTCGGGAACACGTCCTGGGGGGTGAACTGCTTGGCCCACCGCAGCTTCCCGGTCTTGACCTCGAGGGCCAGCAGGGCGTCGGCCAGCGGCGCCGTCGGTTCCGAGCTGGTGTTGCCGGTGCCGATGTAGAGCAGGCCGCGACCCACGTCCACCGCGGGCGTCGACCAGATGCCCACGCCCGACCCGGCCGTGGCATCGGCGGGGGTGGCGTAGAACCGCCACACCTCCTTGCCGGTGTCGGCGTCGTAGGCGCCGACCGTGCCCCGGAAGGAGTTGGTGGGATCCGGGACGGCGTCCTGGATGCCGGCGGTGGCCTGCAGCACGAGCCCGTCGACGTACACCGGCGACCCGTTGATCTGCGACAGAGGGTTCTCGTTGGTGCTGGCCTTCCAGCGCACCGCACCCGTCGCCTTGTCGAGCCGGTACAGGGTGTGGCCGACGCCGATGTAGACGGCATCGCCGTGCACGGCGGGCGCACCGATGACCCACCCACCTTCGATCGGCACGTTCCACACCACCGAGCCGTCGGCCGCCTTCACGGCCCACATCGAGCCCTTCCAGTCGCCGTAGTAGACGATGCCGTCGACGACCGCCGGCGTGCCGGTCACCCCGGTGACGCCATCCTTGACCCACGCCTTGGTGAGCTTCCCCACGGTGGCGGCGGTGATCTTCTGCTCCCCTGGCGACCGCCCGGTGTTGGCCAGGTCGTGCCGGTACGACGGCCAACCGGCGTCCGGCCCCGAATCGGCGCTCGATCCCCGAGCGATGGTCGTGCCGGCGCCGGCCCCCGCACCGCCGGTCGACCCTGCGCCGGGCCCGGCGCCGTCCCCACTCGACGAGCAGGCCGAGAGGGACGGGAGGGCGACGACGGACGCGGCCGCCAGGGCCAGGAAGGGCACCGTCCGGGCACGGCGGCGGAGCCGGATCGAGGGGACAGGCATCGCACCAGCCAACCACGTCGAGCGCCGCGAGGCTGGGCAGGAGCGCTCGGAACGGTCAGCGCGCGGACGCGGGCGGACCCGGGAGCTCGCTGCGGGTGTAGGCCACGACGGCCCGGATCTCGGCCTCGCTGAGCGCGGGCGAGAAGGCGGGCATGCGCAGGTTGCCCGTCCGGACGACCATCACCTGGGCCTCCACCCCCAACCTCGACGCGATCCCGCGGAGCTCGGGGCCCAGGTTGCCCTCCCCCGTCGGCCCGTGGCACCCGGCGCACTGGGTCCGGTACACGAAGGCGCCGGTCGACTCGCCCGGGCGAGGAACGGCCGTGGTCGTGGTCGTGGGCGCGGGCGCGGCGGTCGAACCGCTCACGGTCGGCACCGCCGACCCGGCAATCGACGACGGCGGCGCGCCGGCCCCGGCACACCCCGCCACCACCAGCCCGATGGCCGCCAGCCCTGCCGCAGCGCGGGCTCTCTTGGGTGCGTAAGGGCGCGCAGAGCGCGCCCTTACGCACCCAAGGAACGTGGGGCGGCTCCGCCGGCCGAGCTCAGCACTGCGATGCCCGACCACCGGCGTTCGGTCAGTCGACCTCGATCAGCGCGAGGAGCGCGGACCGCTGCTCCTCGAAGTCGTCGAAGGAGACATCGCCGGCCTCGAAGGCGGCGTTCAACTCAGCGAGCTGCTGGAGCACCGCGCCCTGGTCGGCCGCGGCGGTCGACTCGGTCTCTTCATCGGTGGCATCGGGCCGCGTGAGGCGGCGTTGCCGCTTGTCGTCGGCCTTCTGCTTCTTCGCACGTTCCCGCTCGCGGCGGTTGAACGACTGGTTGTTCCTGGCCATGGTGTCCTCCGACGTCCTGCCGGGCCGCACGCAGGTGCGGCCCGGCAGTGGCCGCGTCAGATGACGCGAACGTTCTGTGCTTCCTCGCCCTTGCGGCCGGGCGCTACGTCGAACTCGACCTGCTGCCCCTCCTCGAGCGACCGGAAGCCGGTCCCCGCGATGTTCGAGAAGTGGACGAACACGTCGTCCCCGCCCTCACGCGAGATGAAGCCGAAGCCCTTCTCCTTGTTGAAGAACTTCACAATTCCTGTGGTCATCTTGTTTCGCTTTCTTGGTGCCGGCCGCACCCACCAGGTGCGTCGACGGGTATGGACAATCCCGACGAGCGGGACGGGTGTGCGCCGGCCGGCGTGCGAACAGGACGGGAAGCCGGTCACGGAGATCGGTCGGCGCCGGGCACCGGCGGCCTTCTCGGGGCCTGCAACACATGCCTCTTCGCGCTGGAACGGCCGATCGCAACGGCGAGACCCTACCAGGAGAATCGGCGCGATGGCACGTCATGGGGTTCCGGCCCGACCGGGCACGGTGTCGAGCAACGCCGAGGAAGGCCGCGCCCACCGGATCCGACGGGCGAGCACTGAGAGCGAAGGAGATGGGTCCACGGCTGCGGTGGCCGCCAACTGGCGACCACCGCAGCCGACGGATCAGATGACGCGGACGTTCTGCGCCTCTTCGCCCTTGCGGCCGGGCGCGACGTCGAACTCGACCCGCTGTCCCTCGTCGAGCGACTTGTAGCCGCTGCTCGCGATGTTGGAGAAGTGGACGAACACATCGTCGCCCCCTTCACGAGAGATGAAGCCGAAGCCCTTCTCGTTGTTGAAGAACTTCACGATTCCTGTAGTCACTTTGTTTCTCTTTCTTGCTGTCGACGCCCCGAAGAGGGGTGTCGGGGTCGCCGACCCGGAAGGGCCGGACTCCTGGACGGGGTGGTCGTGATGGACGACCACCCGGTTGGCTTTGCGGCGGGCGGGGCCGCTCGGGCGGGGCGGCCCGCCCGGAAGGGGTGACGGTGCGGGCGACAGACGGTCACGACCGCCGTCCACCGGCTGGGGTCGGGGGGCCCGGCGTTCGGCGACGGTCCGGACATCGACCACCACCGTCGGCGGGCTGATGGCCTCGAGGTCGGCCGGGGCCAGGCCACGCGGGTAACCGAGCGACCGCTGGATCACGGTGACGTCGGCCCGTCGGTCCGCCGGCACCAGGCTCACGACCGTGCCCGACGCACCGGCCCGCGCCGTGCGCCCCGAGCGGTGCACGTAGTCCTTGGCGTCACCCGGCGGGTCGAAGTGCACGACGCAGGCCACGCCATCGACGTGGATGCCGCGGGCGGCGACATCGGTGGCCACGAGGGCACTCACCTGGCCGCGGTGGAAGGCGTCGAGGGCCCGCTCGCGCTGCGACTGGCTCCGGTCGCCGTGGATCGCCGCCGCCCGCACGCCGGCCGCTTCGAGCTGGCGGGCGACACGGTCGGTGGACCGCTTGGTTCGACAGAACACGACGGTCTGACCGGCACGGTCGACGACCCCCGCCGTCACGTCGAGGCGATGCGTCGCCTCGACCGACCAGAACAGGTGGATCGCCCGCTCGTCGGTGTCGCCCTCGGGGGCCTGGTCGTGCCGGACCGGATCCCGCTGGTAGGCCCGGATGAGCACGTCCACCTGACCGTCCAACGTGGCCGAGAAGAGCAGGGTCTGGCGGTCGTCCCGGCAGCGATCGAGCAGCCGGCGCACCTCGGGCAGGAACCCCATGTCGCTCATCCGATCGGCCTCGTCGACCACGACGAGATCGACGTCGCGAAGGTCGCAGTCACCCCGGTTGACGAGATCGGCGAGCCGACCCGGGCAGGCGACGAGGATGTCGACGCCGCGACGGAGCGCGGTGCGCTGGCGGTCGAAGCTCACGCCTCCGAAGACCGACTGGACGGACTTCCGACGCGAGTCGGTCGGCAGGCCGTTGATCAGGTGCTGCAGCTCGTCCTTGACCTGGGTGGCGAGCTCCCGGGTGGGGACCAGCACCAGCGTGCGAGGGCGGCCCGGGCGAGCAGGACCGGTCCGGAGGGCGACGGGGATGCCGAAGGCCAGGGTCTTGCCCGAGCCCGTGGGCGCTCGGCCACAGACGTCACGGCCGGCCAGGCCGTCGACGATCGTGTCGGCCTGGATGGGAAAGGGCTGGTGGATACCCCGGCGGGCCAACGAATCGACCAGCGACACGGGCAGGCCGAGCGTGGCGAAGGTGGGGCCGTCGCTGGTGGCGACGGGGGCAGTGGACAGGGACATGGAGTGACTCCGAAAGCAGCACGACGGCTGCGTGACCGGCTGGCAAAGAGGCGTCAGAAGCCGGAGATGATGATCGGTCGGCGCCGGCACCGGCGGCCTTCTCAGGCCCTCAACGCATGCCTCTTCGCGCGTGAACGACCGATCGGAACGCAGAGACTCTACCAGATGATCGCCGACGTGCCACTTCGGGGCGGTCGCGCCGCCGACCGGTGGCACCGCCGACGCCTGCCGGCGCCCGCCGGCGACCAGAGACCGCCCCGGCCCGGTAAGATGTCACGACGGTGACCATCGCCGTGGACCGGGAGGTCAACCGTGGAGTTCAGCGTCGGAGACAAGGTCATCTACCCCTGCCATGGGGTGGCGGAGGTGACCGACGTCGCCGTCCGCACCGTCGCCGGGAACGATGTGGAGTGCGTCGTGTTCGCCATCGCAGGGCGGGACGAGGGGCACCAACGCCCGCTGACGGTCTCGGTGCCCGTCCATCGAGCTCGCGAAGTCGGCGTGCGGCCGGTGGCCACGCACGAAGATGCCGGCGACGTGCTCGCGCTGCTGGCCGTGACCGACGTTCGCATGCCCACCAACTGGTCGCGGCGCTTCAAGAACCACCAGGAGAAGATGAAGTCCGGCGACCTGTTCCAGTACGCCGAGGTGGTGCGCAACCTGGCCTTCCGTCAGCGCACCACGAACCTCGCCAACGCCGAGACCGCCATGTACGCGGCAGCCCGGCACCTCCTGTCGAGCGAGCTGGCCGTCACGTGGTCGGTCACCAAGGTCGAGGCCGAGGAGCGCATGGACGACGCCCTCGGCTGGCTCCAGCCGGCCTGACCCCGAGGTCGGTCGTCGCTCTCCCCCGCTGATCAGTGGCGGGGCTCCGGCGACGCCACGAAGAGGTCGAGCAACTCGCCCACCGTGCGTTCCCGACTGCTGGGTTCCCGGAGCGGGAGGTGCACCTGGATGTGGTACCGGTTCCGCCTCCCATCTCGCTCCTTGACGACGTACCCGGCCTCCGAGAGGTCGACCACGAGCCCGTAGGCCGTGCGTTCGGTCACGTCGAGCGCGTCGGCGAGGTCACGGAGCCGGGCGTCGGCGTGGTCGGCGATGAAGAGCAGCGCCCGGGCGTGATTCGTCAGGAAGCCCCATTCGGTACCCATCCGTCGATGGTACCGGCGCTCGCGCGAATCGATTTTCCGGAATCTCCTTGCGAGGGTCACCCGCGCTTGCCTGCCCACAGGCTCACGACTTTTCTGGAAATTTCTTACTAGTAATCTCATTCGGCGATAGGATGGCGTCGCGGTCACTCCTGACCCGCCGCCCGAGGGCCCCTCGGCGCCGGCCACGGGTGACGGCGGCGATCACCGCCGCTGTAGCCCCCGCGGGTCTCGCACCCCGTTCGATCCATCGGGAGGTCCGATGCCTGAGAAGACCCCAAACCATCCGAAGCAGAAGCTGGCCGAGCGCTCGCTCAAAGAGAAGCGGCGCGACAAGAAGGCCAAGAAGACGGCGCGAGAAGCGCCCGAAGTGCTGCGATGAACGGGATGGACCGCTCGGGTGCCGACGCCGCCCCCGCCGCGGGTCCGTCAGCCAGCGAGGCCCGGTATGCCGCCTGGGCCAAGCGCCTGAAGGTGGCGCACGAGGCGGTGGTGGACGACGCCCGCGAGCTCCGGTCAAC